>DJRG01000042.1 GCA_002438845.1 Bacteroidales bacterium UBA6366 | reverse complement strand
ATGCTCGCAAGAGGGCACTGGGGCATAGAGAACCAACTTCACTGGCATCTGGACGTGACATTCAAGGAGGACGCATGCCGCGCCAGGAAAGGCTTCGCGGCACAGAATCTCTCCACTGTCAGAAAGCTGGCTCTCCAGATTGTCAAGGCACATAGCGACAAGAGAAGCATACGGAAAAGACTGTTCAGGGCATCACTCTCACAGGACTATCTTCTGGAACTGCTTAGGGGCGCTAAAATTTGATGCGGTTGCCCTGGATGTCCAGTAATATGAGGTTTGCGGAACAATATGACCTTTTGGGAGCGTTTGATGGCAAATGCCGTTTTGAAATGAATCTAAGGAATATGGAGGCGATACGTTCAGCACTGGGCGTAACCGATAACTCGTTGAGGTCAGTCTTATCTTCTGATTCCACACCACTAAAGGATTTTCTTCAAGACGTTCTGTCCGTTGAACCTCCGGTTAAATGCTCTGATTGGAAAGAATATGTCCGAACACTTGTTCTTCGTGACTGCAATTTTGACCTTGCGCAGGTTGAGGCGAAAGTCCGTAGCCTATACAAACGAGGAACATTCATAACGGGTGTTATGAAGCCATACAAGGCTATGATGGAAGAACATTATTGCGCTGATCTGGTTTTTAGTTTGTCTGATTTGCTTTCCAAATTGTCTTGATGTATCAAATCCATATCTGTATCAATTTAAGGTCTAAAAAGAAAGGTGACACGTCTTGAAAACGTATCACCTTATCTTTTTGTAATAAAAACGCATCTTATTTAGGGAATAGATTCTTAAAGCATCGGATTATAGCTTTCTTTATGTCGTCTGATTCAGTTTCACCCATTCCGGCGGCAGTTGTTGACGCAATAATGTCCATTGTCTTTGCATCTAAGAATTGGAGGGTTACTTCGGTTGAATACCCAAGTAAGTTACCATGCCGCCCACTCTCTCCGTATGAAACTATCATCGTCTCTTCAATGATGTTTTGATTTATGGTTGGAATTCTGATAAATCCTTTCTTCATCAAATTCCCGGCTATAACATCGGCAGGATTTGCTGTCTTTGTGCTTTGAGAACCGAATACGCCATACTGATTTCCATAGACACCACCAGATGATGATGTGATGGAAGTAGCATCTGTGATATAGACATACTTGTATTTTTCAAAGGATGTTTTTTGTGTGACAGACGAATATTTCGCCACTGAGCAACTGGATAATGTCGCCAATGTAACAATCAACAATATTATAGTCTTTTTCATATGCATTGAATACTATTCCCAAATATACGTAATTTACGTTGATATTTTAACTTGTTCACGTCATTTTTTATGAGAAGTGATAAGTGTCCCTTTACGAATGATACACTTTTTGCCGTTGTAGGGGTGGCTTTCGGAGAGACCGTAGTTCTTCAAATAGTTGTAGGAAACGCCTAAGGTATCCCTATCCCAATTGTCGGTCAGAGCTTTGATGTTACCGTAGTAATAATGTTGTCCGTTCAGTTCAAGGTGGACAACGTTCCTTTCTTGTTTATCCATATCACAAAGGTCGGTAAAATGTTGCGGATATTCAATAAAAGCAATAAGGAAATTTTGCAAACCCTTGCATATATTAAATATAAGCACTATATTTGTGCCATTGAAAGCCTTTTTTTTGTGGAATGGATGAATGGGGAATATAACAAAGGCTATAACTGTTTTGATATATTGTGATTAAAGATATGGATAAGGTTGTGATTTTGGCACGTGTCAGCACTGACAAGCAAGAGTACGAAAGGCAGTTGGTGGAACTTAGAGACTACTGCAACAAGATGCGTTGGGAGGTCGTGAGGGAGTTCTCTAACAAGGTGTCGGGAGCGGTCTGCATCGAGGACAGAGAAGAGATTATGTCTCTTGTGGAATATGTGAGAGCCAACGAGGTCAAAAGGGTCGTTTGCCTTGAAATCAGCCGTCTTGGCAGGAACACTCTTGAAGCCTTGAAAGTCATCCAAATCCTCAACGATAACAAAGTCAGTCTCTATGTCAAAAATTATAACTTGGAAACCCTTACGGCAGATGGCAAGGTTAACCCGGTAACGAGTTTGATTTGTACCATTCTGTTGGAGGTCGCTTCGATGGAACGTTTGACCATAAAAGAGCGGATGGCATCTGGCCGTGACCAATATATTGCCAAGTGTCGTAGAGAGGGAATAAAGATGGGAAGACCTAGTGAATATAGGAAAAGCCTTGACGAATATAAGGCACAGTATCAAAAGGAAATTTCATTGTTGAGGAAAGGCATTAGCCTTCGGAACATATATTCTTTGACGGGAACAAGCGTGAATACATTGCGGAGGCTTAGAAGTATGTTTGTGATTTGATGCCTTATTTGTATTTTTATATTGGTTCACAATGCTGATCTGGAATGAAAAATAAGCCGAAAGACATAATAATTTTCCGTAGGATATGATATAAAGGATTATGTGACAGAAAGGATAAAAGCGTCCTTGGCGTACAAGAACTCGTGGTGTGGTGATTTCGAGTGCCGAAGAGCCTAATAAGAGAGAAAAATCCGCTCTGTGATGAAAAAGGATTACGAGGCTTTCTTGGATAAGATGGGAGTTGAAAGCCTCAACGATAGAATGATGGTTATAAACTATGTAAAAGACTTATTTGAGATAGCCACAATTGAAATAATGAATAATAAAAGGAACGATGATAGATTACAGTAACATAAGAAAGGACAACCGCTGCATAATTTGGACAAGGGTGTCAAGTAAGTACCAGGAGGATAATGGAGGCAGTCTTGACACTCAAAAGGAATTGTGTGAGGAATATGCGAAGACTCATAATTTGGCGGTGACAAAATATTTCGGAGGCCAGCACGAAAGTGCCAAGACACCGGGAAAATTGGTGACTGAGATGACTGCCTATGTGAAGAAGCATACAGAGGTCGCTACGGTCTTGATTTCGGAATTCGACCGCTTTTCAAGAATCGTTTGGCAGGCTACAAAGATGCTGGAGGATATGCGTACTTTAGGCATCATTGTGATTGCCGTGAAATATGGCACGGACACAAGGACAAAAGAGGGAATGATGATGGCTCAACAAATGCTTTCAATGGCACAGTGGGACAATCAGAATCGCACAGATAAGTTTGTCGGTGGTCGCCAAGGATGTCTTAGGAGTGGGGCTTGGTGTGAGAAAGCCCCGTTAGGTTATCGTAAAGAGGGCAAAAGCCGTAATACTTGGTGTTACCTGAATGACGATGGAAAACGCCTTAAAAAGGCGTTTAAATGGAAACTGGAAGGGCTGTCTAATTCTGAAATTTTATCCAAATTGTCTATGATGGGATTGGAAATTTCAAAGCAGGAATTGCATAAGATTTTGGTCAATCCATTCTATGCCGGGAAGATTACGCATAAACTGATAAACTATGAAATGGTGGATGGACAGATAGAACCGGCGGTGTCATATCCTAACTTTTTAAGGGTTCAAGAGATATTGTCGGGCAAGACTGGGAAATATACCCACAAAAAGTATAACGAAGAATGCCAGTTGGTCAAATACGTGCTTTGTGGAGACGATGAAACGCCATTCACGGCTTATTCAAGGCGCAAAAATGATAGGGTTTATTACTACTATAAATGCAATAAGATAGGGTGTAAGACAAACGTATCTGCAACGGAAATGCACAACAAATATGAAGACTTGTTGCCTGGGTATGACCTATCAAAGAATATGTTGATGAACTTTTCAGACTTGTTGAAAGAATCATTCGAGGGCGTTTCAAAAGAGCAAGAGGAAAGCCGGAGCCAGTACAAGAAACAGTTGTCTCAACTTGAAAAGAACATTAAGGCAGTCAAGACACGACACGCCATAGGTGAGGTCTCTAATGAGGACTATGCCGAGATAATGAAAGATTTCAATGAACGTAGGGGAGAAATCCTGCTGAACTTGGAAAATGTCGGAAATAATTTATCGAACTTTGAGAAAGTCATCCCTTTGATAATCGCAAAGGCTTCTGATTTAAGAAGTTTGTGGAGAGACGGGAACTATGAGACCAAGCGTAAAATCGAATATCTTGTCTATCCGAACGAAATATTTTGGGACAAGAAAAACCGCAGTTATCGAACCGAAAACAGGAACTCTGTTTTTGATTTATTGGATGGATTTTCAGTGGGTTATGGGAATGAAAAAAGGACAGCCTCTTCCGAAGCTGTCCCCTTGTGCGGGTGAAGGGACTCGAACCCATACGCTTGCGCACCAGATCCTAAGTCTGGCTTGTCTACCAATTTCAACACACCCGCAAGGCCTTCCGGCAGGGGAATCTAGATGATGATAGGGATTCCGCAGGGAGTCCGGGCGATTGGAAGCTGCCTTCACTCCGAGTCCGAAAGGATTGCAAAGATAATTGAAATCTGTTAATATTCAAATATTATTTTGCTGTTTGACATCTGTTTGGCATGCGGATCCCTTCCGCCGACTCTGCGGCCAAACGAGAAGCTGTCTTGCTTTGTTTGCTTGAAGGTTTTCACCTCAAAGAACATTTCAAATAAATCAAAACGGCTTCTGGGATTTGTTTGGCAGGAATGTCGTATCGTTGGCGCTGGTTGTGACTTTCTCGAGGGCGTCGATGGTTTTCTTCTCCTCCTCGGAAAGATCCCCGGTCAGAGCGGAGGAATATTCAAGAGCCTTTTTCCTCTGTTCGATTGCCTCTTGGGACTGTTCGGTCTGTTTGATGGCCTGCTCCACACCGTTCTCGAATATGTTGTGGATGGCGGTTGTCAGGTTGAGCTTCAGGCTGTTGACCTGATCGTCAAACAGAGGAATCCTGCGATTCTTGTACTTGGTCTTGCCGAGTTTCCACCGCCAATCGTCAAATGTTCCGTTCAGATTCACTCCGAATTTGAACGGGATAGGGGATTTTAGGGCAGAAAGGTGGTACTTGAACCTTTGGTCAAAATTCTGGAGACCGCTGGCCGCAATCGAATAGCGGTCGATCTTCAGCAGGAAAGGGAATATCTCCAATTGGTTGTCCTTGATGATGCCTCGGATTGAGAGCGATTCGATATTGCTTGAGTCCTTGTCTTTGAACATCAGTGTCCTGCGTAACTTATTCAGGTCTTCACTCTCGGACAAGGAGAGATTTTTTCCGTCTATCTTGACAATACCGTTCAAGGATGGAAGCACGATGTTCATGGACGTGTCGATAGAGCTTGTCGCCGCGATCTCGCAGTCGAGCCGCCCTTTTAAAGCCTTGATCATCGGTGCTATGCTGTCCACGGCCGGGAATAGCTGGATCACTTTTTCTGTGGTGATTCCGGAGAAGGTCATATCGAAACCGGCCTTGAGGTCTTTCTTCGTCCGGGTCGAGTAGAAGCCTTCAAGGTAGACATCGCCCATGTTGGTGGTGGCCACTGTGTTTGTGGCCTGAAGGCAACGCTCCTTCAGCACGAGGTCGGTGGCTGCCCGGGAAGTCTCAAGATTCGAGTACCTTATCTTGTTGGCCTTAAGTGAGATTTTCGCGTTTAGATTCGCCGGCAGCACTATCAAGGAAGTTGTGAGGGTTGTGTCGGCTGCCGCTGATTCCTTGATGGTGTTCAGATAGTCATCATCATCCAATCCGGAGAGTTCGGTGTGGTGCTTGGGCGCCTCGAACTTTTTCCCGGCGTTGAGAGCGATAAGTATCTCGTTGGCATCAATCTCATTGGAGGAGATTCCCAAATCCAGATCTAACCGTCCCTTGCCTGAAGTCAGAATTCTTTTCAGTCCGGAGAGTCTCCCTTTCGCCGTGATGTCAGAAACACCTGACTTGAGAGAAAGCTCCTTCAGCTCAATCACATTGTTGGAAAACTTGCCGCTGAATCCGGTGATCCTGTTGTCAAGAGGGTAGGAAGGTGTGATGACAAGGCCCTCAGCCATATCAATGCTTCCGGAAATGTCCCAGTTCTTAATGTATTTTGCGATCGATTCGCCCAGTTGGATCTTGATGTCACTCTTCTCGAAATCTTTTTCTGACAGATAGTCCGGCAGGGTGACCCCGGATCTGTACCTGCTGAAAGCCTTCTTGAAAAGAGAGTCCCGCCTCACCCCAGGGTAAACCCTTTGCAATGAGTCAAGAATATGCTTCCGTCGAGACTGCCTTTCAACCGAGTTCGGGTGAGCTTCCACGGCAAGCCGTGCGTCCCGGACGGAAAACCGGTTGGCGCCATCTCTGATAGTGATCCTGTTGTTGTCGCTTGAAAGACTTAAGAACGGAACGATGTGCCGGCCGATCAGATTCTGCGTGAGTTTGAACGTGTTGGCCGAACGCAAGGCTCCGACGAAACATGAGTCCATATCTCTCATCCCGATCGAGGCTATGTCAAGATGCCCGTGGACCGGATGTCTGAACGGGTCTCCGCCCATTCTTTCTTCCGCATTGTGGGTGGAAAGTCTCAGGTCGGTGCCGCGGATGAATGTTGAGGATCCATATTCACTGAACAGGCTGTCGATTGTGATGGAAAGTCCGCAGTGGCGGTGATCTCGCTTGGCGTGGGAGGCCTGCCCATCCTCGTCATGATTGAATTCCCCGAGGCTTATGTCCGTGTGGCCGATGTATGCGGTGAGCGAGTCCTTTGGCACGCTGACCTTTATACCGTTGCTTTCAAGCCGCCCTTCCAGTCCGATTCCGGAAAAGTTGAACAAGTCCAGCTGTGAGATCCGGAATCCACCCTTGACATTGCCCTCAAGGTCACCGTGAAGGGAGATTCCGAGGCTGTCAGGCAGGTATGTGGCTAAAGAATCCAGAACGAAATGAAGGCTGGAGTTGATGTCGAACTCCGGATCGTTGCCAAGCAGGTCCTCGGCGGTCCCGTTGAGTGTCACTTTCATCCCATTGACGCTGAAGCAGAAATCCGGTACTTCGGCGGTAAGTCTGCCGTCCTGGCTCTTTGCCGTGATGTCGAGATCGAAGCGTCCCTTCCCGTCAATCCCTTCCCATCCGATCCGCGAATCCGGCACCTGCACCCTCACGGAAAGTGGCGGCAGACTTCCGGAACTTTTGTCGTAGTAGCCGTCGCAAGAGGCGTCCACGGTCAGGAGCGCATCGGTGCTAAGCTTCGTCAAAAAAGGGAAATTCTTCCCGAAATACCCGGCGACCTCGCTGACGGAAGCCTTGTCGATTCCGGCCTCCGCCTTTAAATGAATATTCTTACCCGAGAAATCGGCTTTCCCGCTGGCGTCGAGCCCGACGGTCGCTATCCTTGCTTTCATCCTTTCCACGCTGACAACCTTCTTGTCAAGCTCCGGGAATATGTCTCCTCTTATTTCCACCGGAATGGACATCCTCCCCGATGACTTCAGGCCGAGGAATAGGCGGGATGTCATGTTGACATCAAAATGCCCTGACCTCTCTTTGATGTCAAGGCTCTCAAGTCCGAAAGCTACTGTGTCCGACGGCATCCTACCTGCGGCAAACAAGGAGTCCAAGGTGACGCTGACATTCTCAATCTTCCCTTTTCTTGCGTCGTAATGCCCTTTCGCTGTGAGACTTTTTAGGAATATACATCCGAATATGGTGTCCGCCGGATTTGTGTAGACCACGAACGGCCGTCCTTCAAGACTCACCTTGCCGATTGAGATCGGTGGCAGGGTAGAGGCGGTCGTGTCCCCGTCCTCCTTCGCCGACCCGTCTCCGAACATATTCCAGTTCGCCCGGGTCGAATCATATTGGTGCGCGAAGATTCTTGGGTGTTCCAGGGAAGCCTTCCGGATTCGTATCCTGCCTGTAGCGGCGGCCAGATAGTTCACGGAGACGGAGAGCTTCCTGAAATGAGCCAGAGTGTCCTCCGTCTCTCCGCGTCCGGCCTTGAGCAGATGGCTCCCGGAAACTTCCAGGGAATCGAACTTCGTGAACCTGCCGTGCGGGTATGTGATGGAGAAGTTGTCGATAGTGACTTTGAGATTCGGGAAACTTCTGAACATGGAGGCCTTGATGCCGGAAAAGGTGATGTCTCCGTCAACATATTCATCAGCGACCTTGTCCATAATGCGTGTCAACACTTTGGTGTTCAGCGCCACCTGCAGGACGATCACGACGACCGCCCATATTCCCAGAAGCACCCACAGTACCGGCCTCAGCCAGCGCCATGCTCTTTTCCCCATGACCTTGACTTCATTTTCCATAGAACGCAAAGATAATTAAAATAAGTTCAGAGTGTACATGTCTGTAAAATGGCTATCTTTGACGGACTGACCATTGGTCGTGGCTGAAACTTGAGGCATTGACGAATGAGCGGCATACACATGTCTGTGGCACTTTATGACCTTTTCACTGGCGTGGCCTGAACCAAGACAAAATCTTCCGTTTCGTTCCCCTCTACGAAATCGTCGGCGAACCATACGTGATCTATTTCAGGTGAAATAAAACAAGTCGCTGAGCTTTTCGAAGCGAAATTATCCTCTACGGCGACACTTCTGCCCATTTTCGTCGCCCCACGGTGCTTCGGATCACTCTTCGGCGACGTTTTCGGCCCTATTTGTCGCCCAATAGTTCCGGATGATGCCCGCTGACAACATTTTAAGTGACTATTGTCATTCTTGGCCGCGAATATGCCACCAAACGCTCCCGTCGGTATCCTTTTGCTCCATGTTGGCGGCGAATATGCCTTAAAATGCCACCGTCGTAAGTTTTTGCCATCGGACAATATAGCTGTTTAAGCACTTTTGCTTTTTCGTGTGACATTTGGCTTGCTATTATGTGGTGGATAATTAAAGGCCGCTTCTTTGTGGGAGGCGGCCTTTGATTATAGTATGCGAAAATCACTTATCGTTTCTTGGACACTTTCCAGGCTTGTTTTCCGTTGTAGGTGATTTCAACGGATTCATAGCCGTCGGGAACATAGCTGGTGGTTGTATCGTCAATCTGGGTGACGTTGGCAGGGTTGAATCCTACGAATATTCCACCCATTATGTTGATATAACTTTGGCTGATTTGAGAAGCATTCCCGTGACTAATCATGGCGGAAGGGTCTCCGGCACATTCAAATACTCCATCGTAAATATTCAGGGTTGCAGTATAGCTGCTTTGGGCAGGGCTTACCTGAATTACTTTTACTTTTTGAGTTGGGTCATTGTTTTTGTCAAGACCGGAATAGAAATGCCCTCCAAAGATGTTAAGGATACCTCTGTCTATGCGTACTGCTCTATTACCTTTTGTACTTCCGCTTCCACCATTAATGGTAAGGTTTCCATAAATATTCATTGTGACATCATTATTAGCACTATTCTCTCCACGCAAAAGCACGGCTGCTGAACCCTCAGTTCTGGTAGTAGTTGTTGCTTCTATATATCCGCTTCCACAAAGATTCATAGTGCCTTTAGATATCACAGTTGTGATAATGTTTGTGACATTATTGGATGAGGATGGCATTATTTTTCCATTTTCTCCAATTATAAGCGTGTTGTTGCTGGCTAGCCCAATTTGATTCGTGATTTTAATGGTGCTGTTGACCAAAGCAGGACTTTCAGTGTCAGCACCTTCTATCGCTGCTTTTAAAGTCTTTTGGTCCGTTGCCTCTTGTGCTTTTAATACTCTGTACAAATCTTCTTTTTTCGCAACACCATAACCATTGGCGATGTAATTCTGACAAGTATAATCTGAGAACGAACCTCCTGAGATTTCGATCGTTGCGTTCTCATAATCTGAGTGCCGGGAGTCCTTGTCAACGTAAACTGTCTGGCATGGCACTACGACACGGCTGTCGCCCACGCGGCCTGTCTTGTCATCCGGGTCTGTTGTGGTGAACGTGCCACCGTTGATGGTAACCTTACCTCCGCGGCAGAGCACACCTACACCTCTTTCTATATTGAATGTGCCGTCATTGACGATGATGTTGTCCTTCCAAGCGGCATAGATTCCACAGGCGATCGAATTTCTGTCATTATAAGCTTCATCCGACATTTGGCCTTTGAAGGTTCCTCCATTGATGGTGATGGTGTTGGCCTCGCCCTCACGGGAATTGCCGTTGGTCAGGATCACCGCATTGTTCGAGGACACGAATGAGCCTCCGTTGATTGTTATCGAAGATCCAGTCAACGTGCTTGTGGCTATTGCCCCCTCAACAGCGGTTATATTGCAGTTGTCGAATGTGATGTTCTCATCCTTAAGTCCTTGTTTGAAGAAGAGTCCACTGTATTTGGTAGAAACAATGTTGCCGTTCGTGAAATTGACGGTAAGTCCGTCTTCCGCTACGAAGAAGACATCGTCGTCAGCTGTTACAGTGTTGCCGTCAAGGTCGAAAGTGACGCTCTTGTCAATAGAAACCTTAACCGTGGTGACATCGCTTACCAGCTTGATTGTGGCGCCGTCGGCAGCTGCCGCGATGGCGGCGTTCAATGTTGAGTATTCTTTTCCGTCAATGGTCGCCACAGTTGGTTTGGAGGAATTGTCCGTGAAAGGAACGACCGCATTCCTTTTGATGGCTCGGCCCGTGCACTTGTCAATGGAGACGGTTTTCCCGTCAGCGTCCTTGACTGTGAATGTGATAGTCTTTCCGGTAAGATCGACTGGATGAATCGTGAAGAACGCATTCAAAACCTCTCCGGAGGCGATGTCAATTCCATTGCCGGATTCCTCTCCGAGGTTGAGGGTGATTTCAGACGCAGTCTGGGAGGCTGTGATTGATGTGGTGAAACCTTTCTCTGACACAGGTTTTGTCGCGTCAATGGTTCCGTTCAGGACGAAAGGTTTTCCTTCGGATGCGCTGATGGTGATGGTCTTCGCTTCGCTCACGGCTTCTGTGAAGGTGTGGGAATACCTGATCCATGCGACCTGATTATAAAGCTGGAAATTGATGGAATTGCCGTCAACTGTGCCTGTGGCGCATGCGTATTGGTTAAGACGGAGATGTTTTGTGTCAGTGTTGGCGGTCTGTCGCTGGTCGCTGAACGACACGTTTATCGCTTCCTTGGATGCGTCTGACAGAGTGCCGGACACGGGAGAGAATACATAGTAGTCCACCTCTGTGTCAAGTTTGAAGTCCGGACTGTCGAGCTTGGTGACAGAACTACCTCCGTCATTGATTGTCAGCACTGAATATGTGGAGGAACCATAAACAGCAAGTCTCTCGCCGTTTTCCCAAACGAAAGACACCTTGCCATCGTTGAAGGACAAACCTTTGGTAGAGAAACCGTCTGGTTGCTCGATAGTCGCATACACACCATCACGATGTTCCATGGCCGGGGTGATTTCTTTGGCATTTTCGCAGCCGGCGATGAGCGTAGATGTAGTGATGGCTAAAAGACAGATTCTTTTCATAATGCCGCTTGATTACTAATAATCATCTTCATTATCTGGTTGCTCGCCGAATACGGAGCCGCTTCCGTCCAAAACGCTTGCGGAAAGAGTCAGGTCAATCTCCTCGACTTCTGGTTTCACATAGTGATTTTCGTTAATTTTTTTCATAAAGATTCACATACTGGCGAGGCTCCTGACCAGTCAATAAAATTATACAAAGGAATGACAAAAAGTACAAGAGGGAGCCAACACGTATATGAGACACTCATACTAATCGCCAACTTTTCTTTAGGTATTGGTTCGCCGCTTTTATGAGCTATAAAGAAAAGTGGGGCAAATATATATATATATATGCAAGTTTTTTACGAACTTTTTGACGTTTTTTTTGAGGACTTGCTGTGCTGTTTTTTTGATCAAGTCCAAAAGTATGTGTTCAGGCATATATCTTAGATAGCCTGTACAAGAAATACTTAATATCTGAAACACCACTGAGTTGTACCTCGAAAGTTTTCTTACAAAGCATAGTGTTGCTGGAGGCTGCCACAGGGCTATCTTCGGTCAGGAGCACCGTTGCTTGGAGGCCATGGCGACCCTTTACCCGGACAGGGCGCGCGAAGCGCGTAGGTCGCCATGCCCTCCAAGCAACGGTGCCAACGCAAGGTAAATCATTGTCTGATTCATTTTCATAAGAATTAATATCACCCACTCTATGTCCAAACGCAACACGCTCAGTGTCAACGAGTGGCAGAAAATGCATTAATTATCATATAGTTAGTACTTTGTCTTAGGTGTTAAACAACTAAAGACTAGTAGCTAAATTATTTATTAACAATGATTTATAAATCACGCCAAGAAGACCTTCCTACTTGTGGCCAGACATTGAACCGCATCATCGACCTCCGGTCAGGGTACAGGCTAAAAGTTGAGAGGCAGAATGACAATTTTGCGGCGAAGTGCCGTCGAACCCCTCCATTTGTCGGTTTTGAACGACATTATGGCCAAAGAATGTCGTCCGATCGCTCCGGCACTGGAATGTGAACCCGTATCCAGATGCCTTGCGGCCCCACGTCAGGGTACACGCTGATTCCGGGGGGTATTTTCGACTGTCATTTATGTTGAGCCTTGCGGTCTCGTGTCAGGGTACAAGCGGAGGCGGGTCCTTATTGCGGCCCACTCGTGCTGATGTTGGTGTGGATTTACGGAACGCCTTCACGTCAAAACCTACCTGAAGTGCCTGAAAGGCTCATTCCCATGAAAATCCGATTCCTTTGCACTTAAGTTTTTCAGCCCGGACCAGATTCCACCGGCACAGATTCGACTTGCGGCTGAAAGCCGTTTGTAAGATTCTCACTGTCCATAATCCCTCAGCGCTCTTCGTCCGGTGGATTGCGCTCCGGTCGGACAGAACGCATGATTTCTTCAAAACCGAGTCAACCTAAATCAGAAAAATACATTTCCTCCGGCCAACAAGCCTTTCGCCGGACAAACTGTTGAACCAACCGGTGGCAAGTCGTCAGCAAACAACCTCTTTGGCCGACAGTGTTGACTTTGGCGTTGGCGCGAAATAACAAAATTCAGTTAACAAGGCAGAGCCCGTTCTTTAACACGGGGTTTGGACTTGCCCCGAGTTCTCCGATAGAGGCTACAGCCACATAACGCTGCACGACCTCGTGGACGTATCTTGCCCCGTTTTTTGGGTCATAGGAATGAAAAAAAACGGGCCGCCACGAAGCGGTCCGATTGTGGATTCAAAATTGGAGTGGGCGGATTACTGCTCCTCAAGCAGCTGGAGGTGCTGAACGTAGATGGCCTTCATCTTCGCCGCTCTTCTCTTTACAGAAGGCTTCTCGAAGTTCTTACGGGCGCGGAGCTCGCGGATGGCACCGGTCTTCTCGAATTTCCTCTTGAATTTCTTCAGAGCCCTTTCGATGTTCTCGCCTTCCTTGATAGGAACTATGATCATAATGCTGTTACCACCTCCTTTTTTTCTAAAACTTTGGAATATTCCGGCAACTTTCACCGGTAAATTCCCAAGCGCTCTCTAAAGCGGGTGCAAAGATAGGAAAAAAATGTTAATTTTGTAAAAACAAAAATGTTATTTCAATGGACAGCCCGTTTTTATACAACCGATATGTGACCGGACAACATTTCATCGGCCGGAAAGAGGATTGCTCGATTTTGGCTAATCTGTTGACCCAAAATGAGAACGTTGTGATTTGGGAACCCTTTGGGACTGGTAAGAAGTCTCTCGTCCATCAGGTGCTGACGAAACTAAAGGTTGATGGCGCGTCTTTCACGGTAGGCGAGATGACCGCCCTGGACATCCGGCAAGGAGAAGCCTTTGTCAAAAGGCTCGGATCGGCTGTCATAAGGCTTGTGGCCTCTACTCCTGATGAATATGAAAAGATTGTCTCGGTGCATCTTGAAGGGACACATTGGGTGTTCGACCGTAAGGCGTTCTCGGACACGGACACTATCCTTTCCACTAACTGGGACTTGGATGAGGCGGATCTTAAGGCAGTTCTGCGCCTGCCTTACGCGCTTGCTGCCGAGAGAGGTGAGAAGATGTTCATGATTGTGGATGAGTTCCAGAACGTGGACCTCGCCGACGACGGTGAGCGGATCTTCAAGTTGATGGAAGGGGTGATGGACGAGGCCAAGGCCGAGGGACTGAAGATATTCTCCTATATATTCTTGGGTTCTCAAGTCAATGCGATGGAGGACATATTCATAAAGCGTCATTTCTTCTATCGCCGCGCTACCCGCTTGAAACTCAGCAAGGTGGATGAAAGGGAGATCGTCGAGCACATCATCAAGGGCTTCCTCGCGAGCGGAAAGGTTATCGACAGGGACCTGATCAGTGGGGCGTGCCGCCTCTTTAAGTGCAACCTTTTCTACATCAATCATTTCACGTCCATCTGCGACTCTTTGTCGAAAGGTTACATTATGGAACCAGTCCTTCTTGAGGCTCTCGCTACCGTGATGGCTATAAACCGCGGCCGCTTCATCTCTATGATGGACGACCTCACCACATTCCAGGTGAGCCTGCTGAAGGCGATCATCGACGGCTACACCAAGTTCAGCACGGCGGAGGTTATCCGGAAATATTCCCTGAACTCGTCCGCCAATGTGCGCCGCCTCAAGGACGCCCTGATGAAGAAGGAGATCCTTACCTTTGCCGGAGAGGACGCCAAGCCGGTGATCCTTGACCCACTCTTCGAGTACTGGCTCAGAAACTACTATTTCAAGAAGAACCAATAAATTACGAATATCCTATCTCGCCGTGGGTTTTAGATGACTGCCGGCAAGAAGAAACGGAGGAATGAATATATGAACTCAGCTAAAAAGAAAATCGCCGTCCTGACAGGCGCCGGGGTGAGCGCCGAGAGCGGACTCAGCACGTTCAGAGGCAACAACGGCCTTTGGGGTGAATATGATCCCGATGAGGTCGCTTCGATCCAGGGTTGGTACCGCAATAGGGCTCTGGTTCTGGATTTCTACAATGGATTGCGTAAGAGGCTAAGTGAGGTGAAGCCTAACGCCGCCCACTATGCCATAGCTGAACTTGAGAAGGAATATTTAGTGACTGTCATCACCCAGAACGTTGACAATCTGCACGAAAGGGCAGGAAGCACAAGGGTCCTGCACCTCCACGGCGAGGCTACGAAGGTCCGTCCAGAGGAGGGTGAATATGACCGTACATATTCAGAGAAAGAGGTGATCGACATCGGCTACGATGAGGTTCATCTTGGGGACAAGGCTCCGAACGGCAGCCAGTTGCGTCCTCACATCGTCTTCTTCGGCGAGGCCGTCCCGAACATCGAGAAGGCCATCGACATCGTCTCTGCCGCCGACATCATGCTGATCGTCGGCACGTCCCTGAACGTCTACCCCGCCGCCGGCCTCTATCGCTACGCCTCGAACGCCGCCCCGATCTATCTCATTGACCCCGAGGATGTGGCGGTCAACGATCCCCGCATCACCCACATCCGCGAGGTCGCCACGAAAGGCATGGAGACCTTCCGCAAGTTGCTTGAGCGGTAGCTCTTTTGCCTCAATCTGCCATTCCACTGTCAATTCCGTGCGTGGAATCCAGGTTATTACGCACGGATTGATCTTGCCGAATTGACTTTGCCTTGATCCTGCTGCTGCGAAATATTTTGCGGATTAGGGGATTTTGCGTAAATTTGCGGTCTGTTTGATGGTCGTGGAGCTCCAGAAGTTCCGTGCCGAGGGTACGGGCGCTTGCGGCTGAAACTTAATAAAGTTTTGTTTTTTATGTACGCAATTGTTGACATTGCAGGACAGCAGTTCAAGGTTGAGGCTGGAAAAGAGATCTTTGTTAACCGTCTCGCAGCGGCCAAGGATTCTTCAGTTGAGTTCGACAAGGTACTGCTCGTTGACTCCGAAGGGCAGATCAAGCTCGGTAATCCTTATGTAAAGGGCGCAGTCGTGAAGGCCACCGTTCTCGATGACGAGGCTAAGGCTGACAAGGTGCTCGTGTTCAAGAAGATCCGTCGCAAGGGATTCCAGAAGCTCAATGGCCACCGCCAGAAGCTTTCCAAGATCCGTATCGATGAAATCGCTTAATTTCTAAAGAGTAACAGATTATGGCACACAAGAAAGGACAATCAAGTTCAAAGAACGGTCGTGAGTCTCATTCCAAAAGGCTTGGACTCAAGAAATTCGGCGGTGAGGTCGTAAAGGCCGGCAACATCATCGTAAGGCAGAGAGGTACTGTCCACAATCCTGACAAGAACGTCGGAATGGGCAAGGACCACACTCTCTACGCTCTCGTTGACGGAACGGTTAAGTTCACAAGGAAGAGAGAGGACAAATCCTACGTCTCGGTTATCCCTTTTGAGAACTAAGACTCGGAGGATTGATAATGAAAGAGGGCTGGCTTCGAGTTATCGTGCCTGTCCTCTTTTTTGTTTGTAATTAAACTATTCATATACTATGCTTACACTCAAGACGCTTCGTGACGATCCGCAGCACGTGATCGAGAAGCTGGCAGTAAAGAATTTCGATGCGAGGGCCATCGTGGAAAAAGTCCTCGAACTGGACACCAACAGACGGGCTCTTCAGACAGAGAGCGACGCCATCGTGGCCAAGCAGAATCAACTCACCAAGCAGATTGGCGGCCTGATGAAGGATGGCAAGAAGGCCGAGGCCGAAGAGGTAAAGAAGGAAGTGGCCGAGCTTAAGGCTAAATCCTCAGAGCTCCTTGCGAAGGCTGATGAGAACAACAAGGAACTCAACGACCAGTTGGTTCTCCTTCCGAATATGCCTTGCGACCTCGTTATCCCTGGAAAGGGCGCCGAGGACAATCAGGTTGTGAAGATGGGTGGCCCTGAGGTCAACCTTCCCGAGCACGCCCTTCCTCACTGGGAACTCGCCAAGAAATACGACATCATCGACTTTGACCTTGGTGTGAAGCTCACCGGAGCCGGATTCCCTGTCTACAAGGGCAAGGGAGCCAAACTCCAAAGAGCCCTCATCAACTTTTTCCTCGACATCAACACCGCAGCCGGCTACAAGGAGGTCGAGCCGCCGATCATGGTCAACGCCGCCTCTGGTTTCGGTACCGGCCAGCTGCCTGACAAGGAGGCCCAGATGTACTACGTGGGTCTGGATGACTTCTATCTCATTCCTACCGCCGAGGTTCCGGTCACCAACATATTCAGAGATGTCATACTCGGCAACGATGACTTCCCGCAGAAGATGACCGCCTACACTCCGTGCTTCCGTCGTGAGGCCGGTTCCTACGGCAAGGACGTGAGAGGCCTGAACCGTCTGCATCAGTTCGACAAGGTCGAGATCGTGCGCATCGAGAAGCCGGAGAACTCCTATGCGGCTCTGGACGAGATGGTTGCCCATGTCGAGGGCATTGTCAACAAACTCGGTCTGAAGTACAGGATCCTCCGTCTGTGCGGCGGTGATCTGAGCTTCACATCCGCCATCACCTACGATTTCGAGCTGTGGTCAGCGGCTCAGGGACGTTGGCTTGAGATCTCCTCTGTCTCCAACTTCGAGACCTATCAGGCGAACCGTCTGCACCTGCGTTACCGTGACGCGGAGGGCAAGATGCAGCTCTGCCACACGTTGAACGGAAGTTCACTCGCTCTCCCTCGCGTGGTTGCCGCCCTGCTTGAGGACAACCAGAAGGAGGACAAGATCGTCATCCCTGAGGTTCTCCGTCCTTACACCGGATTCGACTGCATTGACTAAAACTCACCGCTTGCGGAGGTAAGTCCCTCCCCCGAGGGGAGGGATTTAGGAAAAGGCCAACGTGAATTAAGTTGTCTTTGCAATTCATTTGGAACGAGAAAGAATATTGTAAGAATTTGAAGCGAGTGTTATTATGCCTAAGACAACAATAATTGGAATAGACCCCGGAACCAATCTCCTTGGTTTCGGGGTTATTGATGTCATCAGCGGCAAACCCGTGTTCGTGGACATGGGCGTGCTGGATTTGCGGAAGGAGGCGGACGCATATTCAAAACTCCGTCAGATCTACGATACCGTCACCGAAGTCTGCAAGACCTACCACGGCACCGAGATGGCGCTGGAGTCGCCGTTCTACGGAAAGAACGCCCAGGTCATCCTGAAGCTGGGGCGCGCGCAGGGGGCTGCGATGATTGCTGCTCTTGAATATGGCATCACCGATATTCATGAATATGCTCCCCGTGAGGCCAAGCAGGCGATCACAGGCAACGGAGCCGCCTCCAAAGAGCAGGTGAGCGTGATGCTGCGCAAGACGTTGGGCGTGGATTTCCAGCCGGAGCATCTGGACGCCACGGATGCGCTTGCTATTGCGCTTTGCCATTACTACAATATTTCCAGCCCTTTGGCGAAGGTTAAAGGTTCCGGTGGCTGGGAGAAATTCATCAAAGATCATCCGGAGAGGGTGAATGATGGTGGAATATTCATTCGTGTCCCTTCGCGCTTCAACGGGATCAACTCAGAATGACGTTTTTTTTTGAGCGTCTGGATTAAACCATCACTGCGTTTCTCTGTCAAAGAAATCGTTAGGTTGATTAGTTGAGTATTCCTTATGAACTTAAAGAAATTCATCACTTTTGTAGCCGGCATTGTGTCGGCTTTTTCTTTGGCCTCTGCCCAGGGCGGCGGCACGGTCACATTGTCGCTCACGGACTCCTCCACAGGAGAGGCGGTCGGATTTGCCACCGTTTCCATCACGAAGCCGGGAAGTACCAAACCCTACAAGTATGCCCTCAGTGACGACAAGGGCAAGACCATCTTTGAGAAAGTCTCCGCCGGGAAATATGTCCTTAAGGCTGAACTCCTTGGCTATAAGACTCTCACCAAGGATGTGGAGGTCAAAGGAAAGCTGGATCTCGGAGTCTTGAAGATGGATCCTGACAAGCAGGTCCTTGATGCGGCCAGTGTCTCCGCGACCGGCAACCCGATTGTGATCAAGAAAGACACGATTGAATATAACGCCTCGTCATTCAAGACGACCGAGAACGATGTTTTGGAGGACCTGTTGAAAAAACTCCCTGGCGTGGAGGTTTCCGAGGACGGGACCGTCACGGCGAACGGTCAGACAATCAGTAAGATAACAATCGACGGCAAGACCTTCTTCCTGGACGATCCGCAACTTGCGTCCAAGAATATTCCCGCGAAGATCATCGACAAGGTGAAGGTTGTGGAGAAGAAGTCCGAGCAGGCTCAGTTCACCGGCATAGACGACGGCAACGATGAGACTGTCATTGACCTCTCTATTCAAAAAGGCATGATGAACGGCCTTTTCGGCAACGTCATGGCCGGGGCGGGACATGATGTGCGCAAGCAGGTGTCGGGTTCTGAACTGTCATCCGGCGACGGTGACTGGCGCTATCAGGGTGCCGGGTTCCTTGGAAAGTTTACTGACAAGAACCAACTCAGTGTCATCATCAACGGCAACAACACCAACAACCGAGGCTTTAACGACCTGGCCGGAAGTATGATGCAGGGAATGCGAGGAGGTGGCGGCGGAATGGGGCGTGGCAGCAGAGGCTGGGGCCCTGGCAACGGAATCACGACATCCTGGATGGGCGGTCTGAACGGCAACACCAGCCTGTTTGACGGCAAGATGGATCTCGGTGGTAACTACCTCTACAACAACAATGAGACTTACGTCGAGGAGGAGAGCAAGAAGATCACCTACCTTGACAACTACAACCTTATCTACAACAACAAGGGTTCCAGTACGACCAATTCCGACGGGCATCGTTTCGGAGTCCGTCTTGAGCATAAGTTTTCGGAGAACACTTCGATTCTGTTCCAGCCTCAAGTCAGTTTCGGTAACGGAGACTTCAGCGAGATTTCGGAGTTCTCGACCTTGACTGAGAGAAACGGTGCGACTTCCAGAACCAATGACGGTTTCACCAGCAACACAGGTTCCAACAACAACTGGAAGACAAATGGTTTCTTCCTCTTCCGTCAGAAACTCGGCAAGGCCGGCAGGACGCTCTCATTCAACGCCCGTTACAACTTCAGCGGCAACGAGACCAACGGATTCAACCAGTCTTTGACAAGGACCTACGATGAGTTCGAGACAGCTGTGGACTCCATCATCAACCAACGTTACAACCAGAATCAGGACACCAAGTCTTTGAGTGGCCGTCTCACTTACACAGAGCCGTTGGGCAAGGGATTCTTTGTCGAGGCTAACTACGAGGCGTCATGGAACAGGACTTCATCCGTCAAGAACACATTCGACAGCGGCGTGGTCTCTGATTTCAGCGCTTCCAATCTTGCCTATAACACTGCCGGTGAGACAGCGAACAGCGTTTATTCCAGCGAGATCATCAATCGTTACATCAATCAGACGATCGGTGCCAACTTCGTCTATCAGAAGGACAAACTCCGCGCTCAGGCCGGAGTCAGCGCCAACCCTACCGACACCCACAACGAGACAAGCGGCTTCGACACCTACGACAGCCACGTCCTTAACTGGGCACCTCAGGCCATGCTGTGGTACGACATCGATGACAACACCAATGTGCGCGGTTTCTACTTCGGCCGCTCTCAGCAGCCTTCTGTGAGTCAGTTGATGAGAGTGCCTGACAACACCAACCCTCTCAACGTCTCATTCGGTAACATGTACCTTGAGCCATATTTCAACCACGATTTCAGAAGCGATTTCCGCCACACCAACAAGAAGACCTTCCTCTCGGTCAACGCAGGAATTGACGGAGGCATCGTAAAGAATCCGATTGTGAACGCACAATGGTACGGCACCAACGGTGTGCAGTATTCAATCCCTGTCAATGGTAAGGATTCCTACAACGGTAGTTTCAGAGTGATGCTGAACACTCCGATCGCGAAGTCAAACTTCAGCATATTCAATATGACAAGGGCAAGTTATTCCAGGTCATCATCTTATGTTGGCTCATCGAATTTCGACATGAGCAGCTATTATGAAGGAGATAATTTCAGTGCTGAGAACTTCCTCGCTGACAAATTCCTTGCGGATTTTCATAATCTTGACTTCACTCTGAACAAACTTCAGACTGTAGGTCTCACCGAGCGTCTCCGCATAACCTATCGCAATGACATCGTGGAACTTACCGCTGGTGGCCGAACAAGGATGTCAAAGTCTTGGTACACAATCGCCAATCAGTCCACGAACATGACTTGGAGCAATCAGGTCACAGCCTCGATGAACTGGACCGTTCCGGGCGGGTTCGGAATCGTCGCCGACGGCAACTACAACTGGTACAACGGCTATACTACCGACCAGGGAACCCAGTTGATTCTGAACGCCAAGATCACCAAGCTCCTGTTCAAGGACAAGTTCACCCTTGCCCTGAACGCCTACGACATCCTCGATCAGGCCAAGAACCTCTCGATCTCCGACTCCTCGAACTACCACACCGAGACCCTGAACAACACCCTCGGTCGTTACATAGTCGTTTCCCTGACCTACCGCTTCGGCAACTTCGGTGGAAGAGACGGTCGTCGTGGTGGCCCAGGCATGGGCCGCGGCTCGATGGGGCCACCGCCACCAAGAATGTAGAGCGATTCCCGCATCGCCTTGCAGTCGGCGTCCATAGTCCTTTTTTGCATGAAAAACGCACGGAAATTGTCAGGTCGTGCGTTTTCTTGATTGTGTTTACTGCTTGCTGAAAACCGAAGCGGGGAGGATTGTGTTTCAGCCTTGCCGGGGCAAGAATTTGACAATCTGCCGGAGAGTGGTTAACTTTGTGACATTATGGTGCAGGCAAATGGCATAGAGTCTTTGTTCAGGCTTTACTACAGGCCTTTGTGTGTCTATGCGCTGCACTATCTCAGAGATAAGGATCAGATAGAGGATCTGGTGCAGGAGACTTTCATGGCATATTGGATGAAACAGACGACCGATGGCGGGATTGATAGTCCAAGGGCTTATCTCTATGCGGCTGTGAGGAACCGGTGCATTGATGCCATAAGACGACGGCGTCAGGACGTGGAACTGGACAGTCTTGAGGAGGAAACACTTCCGGTTGAGGATGATGTGGTGATTTCTGATGAGGAGGCCGTGGACAATTCGCTTCGTGAGGCGCGGATCTGGTCGGCCATCGACCGCCTTCCGGCCAAAAGGCGGAGAATATTCCTGATGAGCCGCCGGGACGGAATGAAGTACAGCGAGATCGCCGTCGCTCTCGGTCTATCGGAGAACACAGTCCGCAATCAGGTCAGCAGGGCTCTGGAGGCTATCCGTCAAGGTGTCAGGAAGGTTGTCTTGTTCCTGATGTCGCTGTAGCTGAGGTGATTTGCGATTTTTTTTGAAATTGTTCCCGAGAATGGATGGTACTTTTTAGATCCGCTGCGTCATTATTATGGATGTCGGGGTGGTTCGACGTAGCTCACCAACCATGGTTCGACAGGCTCTCCAGCCCCTCGAAGTGCATGATATGTCTTGGTCGCTGAGCCTGCCGAAGCGCCGATGTCCAATGATTAAGATGAATATGCGGTTGAAATTTATATTGGCGTGTTTTCTCGCCGCTGTTCCTGTGATATGGGTCCAGGGAGCGGAACCGGTGGTTCGACAAGCTCACCAACCGGCTGAAATCATGTTGTCGCAACGGACGGTCCGTGAGGAATTGGACGGGATTAAAGAACGATGTGGAGTACGTTTAGTCTATGATTCGGAACTTGAAAAACTTCTGGAAAAGAATTATGAAGGAACGACTGTTGAGGGATTGCCGCTTGAACAGGCCTTGGGCAGGCTTCTGGAAGGCATGGGAATCAAGTGGGAGGTCCGTGGCGGCTATGTGGTTCTGACGCGTGACGTTCCTGGCAGGATACGTTTTGCGGTTTGTGGCTATGTTACGGACGAGGCTACGGGGGAGACGCTGATCGGCGCTGGGGTCACGGTCGCTTCGACAGGCTCAGCGACCGGTACCTCCACCAACAACTTCGGCTTCTACTCTTTGACACTGCCGGAGGGCGAGGTCGAGCTGACATATTCCTACATAGGCTGCGCCGCCAAGACAAAGAGAATCTCTCTGAGAAAGGATTTGACGATCAATGTCGCCTTGGCGCCATCCGCCGAACTCAAGGAGGCTCGGATAACCGCCCGCAAGGATGCCGGAATCCGTTCCACGTATATGGGGGCGATTGAAGTCCCTAACGAACTCATTGACAACACTCCGGTCGTCCTGGGTGAGAAGGATGTCTTGAAAACCCTCCAGATGATGCCCGGAGTTCAAGGTGGGAACGAAGGATTCTCGGGAATATACGTCCGTGGAGGTGGTGCGGACGAGAATCTGATGTTGTTGGACGGAACATCGCTTTACAATGTCAGCCATCTTTTCGGACTGCTGTCCGTTTTTACTCCCGAGGCTGTCAAGAAAGTCACTGTCTACAAAGGCTCGTTCCCTGCACGGTACGGCGGAAGGGTCTCCAGCGTGGTGGACGTGCGGACAAATGACGGCAACTCGAAGAAGATCACCGGAAGCGTCACCGCCGGTTTTCTTGCCGAGAAATTCCATCTGGAAGGTCCGCTGAAGAACGAGAATACCACTTTCTCGCTGAGCGCCAGAGGGATGCACACTTTCCTTTTCGACCGCATCATCAAATGGGCGGGCAGCCCGCTGAACTATGCCTTCTACGATGTCAACGCCAAGGTCTCGCACAAATTCTCCGACCGGAGCCGTGGCTGGATCGGGCTTTACAGCGGACGGGACTACTTCCGGTACGAGGACAAATCCAAGTCCAGCAAGCGGTTCTACGGCTCTGACTATGAGCCGTACACAATGATCACCGAAAACGAGAACAACCTTAACCTGAGCTGGGGCAACAATGTCCTGTCCGCAAGATGGACTTACATATTCAGTAACAAACTGTTCGCTGATTTCACGGCTTACGGCAACCTCTACAGGATGGGAATACACTCCGTCGCGGAGAATTCGGAAAAATCCGAACTTGGTGAGACTTCTTTCCAGAGCGTCAGCGACTACTCCTCCGGAATCCTTGACGTGGGTCTCAAGGCTGATTTCGACTACACCCCTTCAACTAACCATTTGATCAAGTTCGGCGGAGAATATGTCCGTCACGGTTATCGTCCGGAAATCACAAAATCCAATGTAAGGAACGTGAACGACAGCCGTGTCTTCGCCGACACCACTTACAGCGATGCGGCCAGCCGACGGGTGAACGGCAATGAGATTTCCCTTTATGTGGAGGACGACATCTCCATTGGCAACCGCTTGACTGTGAATCCGGGCCTGCACATCAGCCTTTTCAATGTGAGAGGCCGCTTCTATTTCTGCCCGGAGCCGAGAGTCTCGGCGAAATTCGACATCAGTGATGACTGGTCGGCGAAGGCGGCATATTCAAGAATGTCCCAGTACGTCCATCAGCTGACCTCCGGGACTCTGAACATCCCGACCGACCTTTGGGTGCCGATCACCGCCGAGATCCGCCCCGTTACATCTGACCTCGTCTCCACCGGAGCGTATTACATCGGCCTGAAAGGCTGGGAGTTCTCTCTTGAAGGCTACTGCAAGAGAACTGAGAATGTCCTTGAATATAAGGACGGCCGCCTTGCCTTCTCCTCTTCAGTCAATTGGGAGGACAACGTCTCGATGGGGGAGGGACGTGCCTACGGACTGGAACTTTTTGCCCGCAAAGTGGTCGGAAAGACCACCGGCACCTTGGCCTACACGCTTTCCAAAGCGGAGAGAATCTTCCGTGACGGCAGCATCAACGACGGCCGTTGGTTCCCTGCGCAGTTCGACCGGAGACACGTCATCAACGCAACTGTGAACCATAAATTCAACTCCCGGATCGATTTCACCGCGTCTTGGGCGTTCCTGAGCGGAAACTGCATGACCATCCCGTCCAGAGGCTCGGCGCTCATCACACCTTCCGGCGACGATGTGGCTGTTGACTATGTCAGCGGGCGCAACAACTACCGTCTGCCTCCGACGCATCATCTTGATGTCAGCGTCAACTTCCGGAAGCAAAAGCGTCACGGCGAGCGGATCTGGAATTTCGGAATATACAATCTCTACTGCGCGCAGAACCCTTCCTGGTGCGTCTATGATGCCTACGAGAAGGAGGGGGAGTGGAAGCCGGCGATCTCGAAGCGCTCGTTCCTCACATTCCTGCCGTCGTTCAGTTACACCTTTAAATTCTAATGAATATGCGAACGAAGATATTCATACTTTTCCTCGTTGCCACGATGGCTTTTTTCTCTTGTGAGGAATATATCCCCGTGGAACTGCCAGGTCCTGAAAGGATGCTGCTGGTCAACGCATTGATGTCAACGGGCGACACGTCGCACACGGTCTGTGTCGGTGTCAGCACTCACGAAAAGGCGGAAGAGTTGAAGTCCGGGCATCTTGAATGTTGTGTCAACGGTGAACTGGTGGCGACCTCTGACAATGTTGAGGAAACGCATGGCTTGTTGTACCATAATGTGTTCAGATTCAGGGCTGATTTCAAGGCCGGGGACGAAGTCCGGATTGTCGTGGAGTCAGAAGGGATGAGGGCCGAGGCTACGACCATGGCTTTGGAAACTCCAATTCTTGTCGGTGTGGACACTGCTCACATTTATAAGAAGAACAAAAGTGGCAATCCGTATAAAGCATTGGGAATGGGAGTACGTGTTAAAGACAATCCGGACGAGAAGAACTACTATATGCTTCAAGTCTGGGACTTCGGTGGCTCTTACCCCCGTTTGCTGGACATTGACAATTCCAGCGAACCCTTTCTCAACTCTGGTATGAATCTTAACTATGACAGTGAGGATCCTTCCCCGACCAATTATTTTGCCAACAAATACAACATATTTACAGATAAGGGTTTTGAGGGCGGTACTCACGTGTTCAAGGTCTCTTTGGACAGAAGTCTTCCGGCAAAGGTGACGGTGCGTCTTCTGGCTCTCGACCGCAAGACCTACAACTACATCAATGCCGCCTGGTTCGAGGAAACGGATCTTTCCGCATTGGCTTTCTTTCCTGACAAGCCTTACCCTACGAATGTGACTGGCGATGGCATCGGCTTCGTCTCCGTGATGACATCCACTGACTATGAAATCAATTGATATGAAAAGAATTGAATATGTCCTTGCAGGTCTCCTGCTGCTTTGCTCCTGTCAGGAAAAAATCGATTGTTGGATGACCGACGCGGCCACAGCCACGATGGACCGGATTGTCGGTGAATATGTTCTTGAATCCATTGGCTGGAGTCTCGGGCCTGTCGACCTTGACGGTGACGGGATAGCGTATGCGGACTTTGCCAAGGAACTGTTCGCGGCGTATCCTTACCGCTACGATGATTATTCCAGATTAACCGTCGATATGGATGGACAGGAGCGTTACAAGGTTAAGGTTAACTGGTCATGCTGCCTTGTTGAGGACATTGACTATCGTGCCGGCAGGTCATACCAGATGATGAACTGGAGAACTTTTCCGGTCGGGGGAGAGATTGAACTTGACGAGGACGGTAATATTGTGTCCTTCCCTTATAACTCTTTCATCGACTACGATAATGTCAACGGACGCCAGGAGGAGGTTTGCTACCTGAGGAATGCGGAATATTCATTTGAGGACAACGGCCGTCTGATATTCAAGGCGGAGACCGCGGTTTTTGACTATGCCTCTGATTCTGTGCTGAGGGGAGAGGTGACATATTCCTTCAAATGCGTCTCCGGTAAAGGAATGGTTCGGCAGGCTCACCAACCGGACGGCTCGGTCGCTGAGCTTGTCGAAGCGCCCGCATAAATGATGATTGTTATGAAAACCAAGGAAGACAGAATGATAGACTTCGTGGCCAAGTCCTACGAAGAGAACCATTTTGACCCTGACAAGGCTCTCCGCTCGGTCGCAGATTCCATTTCGGTCGCTGAGCCTGTCGAAGCGCCGAAGCATGCCGGAAATTCAACGTATCGTCACTTCGGCAAACTCAGAGACCGGAATCCGTCGCTTAGACATCAGCTTGTCAGAGCCGCCGGCATCGCCGCCGCTGTCATCGTCGGCATATTCCTCTATACATCGTGGCGGACCTCGTGGACGGACTACATGGCCTACGATATTCCCCAGACCTTCACCCTCCCTGACTCCTCGTCCGTGACCTTGGCCCCCGGAGCGACCCTCAGTCTCCAGCGCCACAAAGACAACCGCTTGGTCCGGATGACCGGCAAAATCTACTTCAGCGTCCGCCACGATGACCGCACCCCTTTCCGCATAGACGCCGGATCCGGTTTCGTCATAGTTCTCGGCACCCGCTTCCTGGTTGACTCCCGGGACTCCATCAGCGTGAGCGTTGTCTCCGGCAAGGTCCTGTTCTCGGCCACTCGGTCCGGCGAAGAAGGTCTGGTCCTGACCAAAGGCCAGTCCGCCGTTCTCCGCCAAGGCTCCTCCACTCCGACGCGGCTCACCCCGAAACATCCCAACCCCGCCGCATGGGCCACTGGCGAGTTCATCTACGACAACACCCCACTGCCCGAAGTCCTCTCCGAACTATCTGATTATTACGGTGTGACTCTTGTAGTGTCGGACTCGGAATCCCGCCGCCTAAGCGGAGAATTCTCAACAGCCTCCCTTCCCGAGATCCTTTCCCTTGTCAACTCCGCCCTTGGCATCAGCGTCGTGATAGAATGACGTGGCGGCTAAATTGTTGTCAATCAACGAAATCCTATACTGCCCTCCTGCTGAAAACCGCAGGAGGATGGTCTGCTAATATTTTTGTATACAATACTTTAGCCGCCACGCTGACCATTGCCGACACACTGCATTTATCATGTTTCACTGTTGATTTATAGGAAAATTTTATGCAATGTTTTATCTTTGCCGCGTTTTGTAAATGTCAAACTTAGTAAACGTTTTAAGAAGCACTTAATCAGAAATCTTAATTATTATATTTATGAAAAAGAACCTATTGACTAAATTAGCCATCGTTCTGGCCTTTATATCTTGTTCTCCGAAAGTGGTGACAAATATCCAGAGATCCTTCCCTGCTGATAACGTGCAAGAGAGTGGAACCATTGCGGTTCTGGAAGCCGGACAAGCTCTCCCCGCCGGATCGGAAGTGCTTGGTACCGTGAAGATTGACGACACTGGATTCACTACCAAGGGGGGTGACTACGCATCCGTGCTTGAACGTGCCAAGGAAGAAGCCCGTAAGGCCGGAGGCAATGCTATCCGGATCACGGAGCATAAGTCACCCGATGGACACAGCACCATTCATAGAATCAACGCAGAAATCCTGAAACTCAGCGACGAGGCT
Source organism: Bacteroidales bacterium UBA6366 (assembly GCA_002438845.1). Classification (GTDB taxonomy): domain Bacteria; phylum Bacteroidota; class Bacteroidia; order Bacteroidales; family UBA932; genus Cryptobacteroides. The sequence goes on along the minus strand of DJRG01000042.1, from coordinate 126,863 downwards.
TTTTTCATGAGTCCGGTTCAGGAAAATTCCGTTTCGGAATCCTCAGAAACAGTCGTCCCCGAGAAGAAGGAATATTCAAAATTCCGCATCGGCATCGAGGCCGGTGTTGGCTACAATTTTGCGAAGATCAGCAGTTCTGTCCCGATGGATTTCCGCTCCTATGCCAAGAAACTCAGGCTCGGCTATGTCTATTCAGCCAACGCTGCCTGGTTCTTTCATGAATCTCTCGGAGTTGGCGCGCAGTACAAGGTGTTCCGCTCAGGCAACTCGGAGAATGTAAGTGTGAAATTTAACGACGGTTCAACCCGCACAGGCCAGATGAAAGACAATATATGCATCAGTTTCGCCGGACCAACATTCTGCTACAGATCCACAAGCGAGGACGGCCGGCGCATTGTTTCCTCTGAATTTGGGCTGGGCTACATGCACTATATGGATGGCGGCGTGCTGATTGATCCAGTCAAGACTTATGGCGGCACCTTGGGCTATCTTTGGGATGTCAGCTATGAATATGCCTTCTCAAAGAGATTCTCTGTCGGAGCGAAATTGTCTTGGATTTCCGGTTCCCTTTACGAGATGACCATGGAACAGAACAACGTGAAGACCACGACGAAATTGGACGATGAATTCGTCAGCCTCTCCCATGCGGACCTAACCATCGGCTTGAGAGTCAATTTCTAAAGGATAGGCATGGCTAAGTCCGTGCGTGGCGGCTAAATTACTGTCAGTCAACGAAATCCTAGACCCTCCTCCTACTGAAAACCGGTAGGAGGAGGGTCTGCTGATATATTTGTAAACAATGCTTTAGCCTCCACACTGAAAAAAGTTTCTGTGTGTCTTGCAAGGTTTCCATGTGGAGTGATTTAGTAATGCGTCAGACCGGGAACGGTCTTATGTACTTAAACTATTATTAACAATTTAAAGATTTAAACTAATGAAAAGTTTTTTCAGTTCAGTAGTGACGGCAGCTCTCTGCCTTGGCTCATTCGCATTTGTCTCTTGCGACAAGAACGACAACAAGACTCCGGATCCACTCTCTTTCAGCGAGATAAAGGTTGAGGTGGAGGTTGGGAAGACCGCTGAGGTTACCGTGAAGAACGGCACGCAGCCGTTTTCGGTCAAGTCCAGCGATGAGAAGGTGGCCACAGTGACGGTTGACAAAGAGAAAATCACCATCACAGGTGTCGCAGAGGGTACAGCCACAATCTCCGTGGCAGACAAAGACCAGGCGGCTGGCTCGTTTACCGTAACAGTCAAGGCTGCTGCCGAGAAGTTGGATTTTGACAAGGCTGAGGTCACTGTCGGGGTGGAGAAGGAAGATGTTGTGACGGTCAACTCAGGCACCGCTCCATACACCGTGAAAGTTGCTGACGAGACTGTCGCTACCGCCACCGTGAATGAGTCTGCCGTCACTGTGAAGGGTGTCAAGGCCGGAACCACCACACTTACCGTTACCGACAAGGACGGCAAGACCGGTGAGGTTTCGATCAAAGTAGAGTAACAATCTCTCAAAGAATCGATTTCATTTATTATTGGAAGGGGGATCCGCACAGGCTGCGCGGGTCTCTTTTTTTTGTTCCCATTTGTTCCGTCTCGTAACTTGCCACTAAAAATAAAACGGCTCTGCATGTCAGCAAAGCCGTTTTCAGCGGAGAGAGCGAGATTCGAACTCGCGAGCCCCTTTGGGAGGCCACACGCTTTCCAGGCGTGCCTCTTCAGCCACTCGAGCATCTCTCCAATGACCCGCTGTTTTTGTAGCGGACTGCAAAGATAATCAAAACCTTTGAATATTCAGCATCTGTTGCGAATATTTTTATGAACCGTAGCCCGTGTTTTGCAATGCGCTGTAAATGTGTATGTTCTGGAACGCTGCCCTCCCAAATCTCCCACTACAAATTTGTAACTTATTGAGAGTGAGTGCGTGGTATTCCACCCTTTGATATTCAGTGATTTATTGAATTATCTACAGCGTGTTGCGTTTGAGCTTCTCGACATAGGCTTCGATGCGGCGGAGCTCACGAGGGATCGAGATGCTTTGCGGGCAGTGTTCGATGCACTGCTTGCAGCCGATGCAGTGGCTGGCTTGACGGACGGACGGGATGGCGCGGTCGTAGCTCACGAGATAGGCCCGGCGTAGTCTGCGGTAGTTCTCCTGCTCGGTGCTCTGGGCAATCTCCCCTTCGTTGACGCACTCATTGTAATGTTTGAATATTCCCGGAATGTCAACTCCGTAAGGGCATGGCATGCAGTACTTGCAGTCGTTGCAGTTGATGGTCGGGAAACTGGCCATGATGCCAGCGATCTCCGTGCCGAGGAACTCCTTCTCCTCGTCGGTCAGGTACTTGAAGTTCTTGAAAGTGCGCAGGTTGTCCTCAAGGTGCTCCTGATAGACCATACCGCTGAGGACTGTCAGGATTCTCGGGTACGATCCCACGAACCTAAACGCCCAAGATGCGAGCGATGCCTTCGGGTCGCGTTCCTTGAGCCTGTTCACGACGCTTTCGGCAGGGTTGGCCAGGCGGCCTCCCTGAAGAGGCTCCATTATCACTATCGGGATCTCCCTCTTGTCCAGTTCATCGTACAGGTACTCGGCGTTGACATTGCGCTGGCCGTCAGCGTGTTTCCAGTCGAAATAGTTCATCTGGATCTGCACGAAGTCCCAGTGGTATTTGTCGTGCAGATCCAGCAATTGGTCAAACTGCTCTTGGTTCCCGTGGAAGGAAAGTCCGAGCTGACGGATTTTCCCTTCCTCTCGGTCTGCCTGAAGCAGATCCATCATACCATTGTTCACGAATCTGTCGTCGAAAGCCTCAAGACCTCCCCGGCCGAGAGAGTGAAGCAGGTAGTAGTCCAGATAGTCGGTCTGGAGGTACCTGAACGAATCGTTGTACAGTTTCATGGACGCAGCTTTGGAGTGGTCGCTGAAGTTGGACAGTTTCGTGGCGATGTAGTAGGAGTTCCTCGGGTGTCTGCTCAGCGCCTTGCCGACAGCCTCTTCGGAAAGTCCCTGAAGATAAACCGGAGAAGTGTCATAATAGTTCACTCCGTGAGCCAAGGCGTAGTCAATCAGTTTGTTGGCATTGTCCTGATCCACGATGTCCTTGCCGTTTTCGTCTTTCTTCATCGTGAATCGCATGCAGCCGTAGCCAAGCAGCGAGACCATGTCCCCGTTGCCCGGATTCTTGCGCATCTCCATCTTGCCGTTCTCCAGCACATTGTCATTGTCTCCATCAAGGAGTGTCTCGGCTGTCTTTTTAGGTGCGCATGCCCCGGCAAGAGCCAAAGCTCCCACGGCCGCTGTACAGGTACCGGCCCTTTTGAGAAATTCTCTTCTGTTAATATTCTCTTTCATATTCATAGAATTTGATGAGACGACGTCTCTTAGGGGTTGCATCCTTCGAGAGGCTGTCTCGTGACCGGTTAAACATTGTGATGAACTTCGTACCCATTGACGGTGATGGCGCTGATCGGGCTGGACGGGCAGAGGTTCTCGCACGCTCCGCATCCGATGCACTTCTCCTCGTTGACCGAAGGAATCCTGAGGCTCTTCTCGTCATCCGGATTCTTTTTTACCATCTTGATGGCACCCACAGGGCAGTGACGCGCGCAGTTGCCGCAGTGTACCCCGTCCCTGTTGACCACGCAAAGGTCGTAGTCAACGCTGGCTGTACCGACTTTCCAATCGGTCTTCTCTTCCGGTGTGATTTTCAGTATCGCTCCGGCCGGGCAGACCTCCGAGCATTTCACGCATTCCGGGCGGCAGTAGCCCTTTTCAAATGACATCTCAGGCTGCATCAGATGCTCGAGTCTGGAAGACGGTCTGAGTACATTGTTCGGGCAGACTGTCACGCAAAGCTGGCAGGCCGTGCAATGCTGGTAGAAATGATCTATGCTTCGTGATCCAAATGGAGTGATCGGGTTCTTTCTCTTAGGCGCCTTCTTAGGAATGATTTTGGCGAAACCTCCGTCACGCTTTTTGTCCTTGATCTCTTCCTCGGCATTCAACGGCAGTGAAGACATCAGCGAACCTCCTATGACAGCCGCCCCGCCTGCGAGGAAAGCTCTTCTTCCCTCGTTTGCCGGGCTTGAAGAGGCGCGATTTTGGGCATTTTTGCTTCCCAGTGGTGCTGTCTGACACTCTTGGGCATCATTATGTGCGCTTTTTGTTCCCGTGGAACTCGTCTTGGAAGTTCCGGAAATCCCTTTTGCGTCAGTCCCTGCGGAATTTGAACCGCCCCAAGCGAAACGGTACTTAAGCGCTCCCAACCTGCAAGAATCTATGCAGTCAAAACAATCTACACACCGACTGTAGTCAATTTGGTGATTGTCAACATCTATGCACGCCGCTTTGCACTTCTTCTCGCACGCATGGCAGCTCTTGCACTTGGACTTGTCGATCATCGGGCGGAACATCGCGAACCGTGAGAAGAAACTCAGGACCGTCCCGACCGGACAGATTGTGTTGCAATAGGTTCTGCCGTTTCTCCATGCAAGGATCACCACTACGGCGAACGTGACGGCCGCGATGACCAATGTCGGCAGACTCTTGAGCCACACCTCCTTGGTGACAAATGTATAGCTGTCTTGTCTCTCGGCTATCCAAGCGAGCAGATTGTTGCCCCATTGCCAAACCGGCGCGAGAAGGCTCTGAACCATCCGGCCGTAGGCGCTGTAAGGAGCCAGAAGCACGGCGATCGCATTGAGGCCGGCGACCAGCGTCGCCACAAAAAGCACCAGCATCCCATAGCGCAGCCATTTCTTTTCCTTTGAATATGAAAACCTTGCCTTCTTGCCTTTCCTTCTGGAACTGAGATTGGAGACGCAGTCCTGGAACACGCCCATAGGGCAGATGACCGAGCAGTAGATTCTGCCGAAGATCAGCGTGAGAAGCAGAAGCACCGCTACCACGGCCACATTGAGAGCCAAGACAGCCGGCAGGAACTGGATCTTGGCCAGCCAGCCGAACCAGAGATGGATTGTTCCGGTGAAGTCCAGAAACAGCAGTGTGACCGCAACGAAGCAGACAGCCGCCAGAGTGATTCTAATTTTTCGGAGCATAGTTTTGTGTAAGCCAAATGTTCCGTAAAAATAACGAAAAAAACTGAAATGGTTGTAGATATTATATGAGATTCTGTCGAAGCATCGAAGCGACCGGCAGGTTAGTCCAGAATGATGAGCGCGATCGACTTATGAGAGAATGTCAACTTGACGACATCGGAGGACGCGCGGTTGAGGGCCGCCTGCCACCAATTGTCGAAAACCACGCCACTTGTCTGCCAAACCAAACCTTCTGACTTGATATTCAAGGAATTGTCAGGACTGAATATGGACACGGCCCTGCCTTCTCCGACAAACAGCTCGCAAGAATCCGTCAAGGCGAAAGCCGTGGAGTAGTCTGACACGGCATCGACATAGACTTCGCCTTCCTCAGGATTGCCGCTCGCCCCGTAAAGCCTGGCATATTCCATGATCTGTCCAAGGTTGCCGATGGTGTGGGCCTCCCGCTTGCCTGTCGCGCCTAGAATATGCACGGTCCTCACTTCCGGCCAATGCTTCAGCAGGTAGCGGAACGCCTTGGACTGGTCGTTTGTCTCCTGCTCCTCCTCCCTTACGGCGATGCTGGAATATTCCTTCATCAGTCTCTTGGAAAGAGAATCCATGTCGCCGATTATGACATCCGGGTCACGTCGCTCTTTGAATATCTTGTCGCGGTTGCGGAGAAACGCCTCAAGAGCCCCGTCGCAGCAGATGACAACATCGGCCCTGCGGAGAAGCTCGCGGGGATATTCCTTTTTCGGGAAGTCGCCCTTACAGATGATGACAGCTTCCATCACGCCTTTGTCTTGGCTATCTCGGCCTTGGATGTGCCTGCGGTGGCGGTATAGGTCTCCGGCTCTCGGAATCCTGCGAGGAAAGACTTGATGTCCATCCTTTTCTTTCCGGCTATCTGCACGTCTTTCAGTGAGATGGCACCGTCGGCGGTTGTGATGTACAGATACGTCTTGCCGTCGGTGAGAACCTTGCCTGGAATGGTAGTGTCAGATACTGTCCCTTCGACAGGCTCAGCGACCATCCCGACCGGTCGCTGATCTTGCCGAAGCGCACCGGCAAGTGCGGAAGCGGTGACTTTTTCGGCGGAGAAAATCTTCAATTGAGTCGGGATACCGCCTTCCTTCACCAATTCCGTGAACGCCGCCGGATAAGGGCTCAAACCCCGTATGAGATTGTAAATCTGTTTTGTGGAGTCGTTCCAGTCAATGTGGCACAACTCCCGAGTCAGCTTAGGCGCAGGCTTCAGGACCTCGGACCCCTGGATGAAACTCCTCTGGGTACGTGTGTCCACATTATGCTCGATGATGCCCTGGGTGGTCTGAACAACCAACTCAGCCCCGATCTCCATCAATTTGTCGTGTACGTCTCCCGCGGTGTCCGTGTCAGAAATGTTTATTCCCTGACGCAGGATAATCCCTCCCGTGTCGATGTCCTTGTCGATCATGAATGTCGTGGCTCCGGTCCTGGTCTCCCCATTGATCACGGCCCAGTTGATAGGAGCAGCCCCTCGGTACTGAGGCAGAAGCGCGGCGTGAAGGTTGAACGTACCAAGTTTAGGCATGCCCCACACCTCTTCCGGCAGCATCCTGAACGCCACCACGATGAAGAGGTCGGCCTTCAAAGCCTTGAGTTGCTTCAAAAACTCCGGATCCTTAAGTTTCACGGGCTGGAGCACAGGAATGTCATGCTCGACGGCGAACTTCTTGACAGCGCTTTCATTGACTTTCTGTCCACGGCCGCTCGGCTTGTCCGCCACTGTCACCACACCCACGATGTTGTACTTCCGCTCAAGAAGAGCCTTAAGTGGCTCCACCGCGAACTCCGGTGTGCCCATGTAGACGATCCTTGTCTTTTTGAATATTCCTGCCAACATACTCTTAGTCTTTCTCCACCAATTCTTTAAGCTGTCAAAGTTTGAAATGTCCGTGTCGTGGATCGCCTTCCATGTCAGGAACAATCCGATCGGAAGGAGTATTCCCGCCGACATGAAGGCCCCCGCCACCGTGCTGATGCTTCCGTCCCTGGCCAGCTTCACTCCGGTGATGTCCACTATCCAGTAAAGCACAAAGAACAGCAGGGAGATGATGGCTGAGACTCCGATTCCTCCTTTTCTGATCAATGCTCCGAGCGGAGCTCCGATGAAGAACATGATGAAGCATGCCAACGCTTGGCCGTAGCGCCTTAGGAACTCAAGAGCGGTCCAGCGGAGCCGCACCGTGTAGTCGAACGCTCCGAATTCGTAGTTCTCCAGATTGGATTTGAGCTGCCTGGCGTTGTCAGCCGCCTTGCTCAATGCCTGTGACGTGGACTGGTCATCCTTGAAACTGAGAAATTCAGGGTCGCTGAAATTCCTGCTGATTCCGCTTGCCGTAGTGTCCAGCTGCTTGTTCAGCGTGAAAATGTAGGAGGCGGCCGTGCTGAAAATCTGCTGGGATTTGGTGCTGTCCCTCAAAGCCTCGAGAGAGTCCTTTTGTGTCCGGAGTTTCTCAAGAGGAAGGGCTTTCACCTGATCCCCGTACCTTGCGCTGTCTGATTTCTGGAAAGCGTAGTTCTGGAGCGCGATGACCATCTCCTGTCTTGAGAAATCTATCTTCTGGAGCTGAAGGGAGGTGTCCCGGTAGTTTTTCTCGTTGGTTTCCTGATAGTTGGTCCCGTGGTACATCCTGAAGGTCAGATAGGATTTGTCCTTGGACATCTTCATGATGGCGGAGTCCGCGAGGGTGAGCCTGGTGTTGCCCTTGCCGTTGTGGTCGTAGAGCATCACGTCTTTCATCATGCCGGTCTTGTCGTTTCTGCTTCCGACCCTGAGCACATAACCGTCAACCCCGTCGTAGAATGTCCCTGAAGGGATCTTGATCTCGTCCTTGGTCTTTCCGATGTCATCCCTGAGCGTGAAGATCTCGTTATAGGAGACCGGCACGAGGTTGTTGATGACAAAGAATGTCCCAACGCTGATGAAGAACGAGGCGATGAGGATGGGCAGCATCACCCTAAGGACCGACATGCCCGCCGCCTTGAGGGCGATGAGCTCATTGTTCTCGCCCATGTTCCCGATGGTCATCATCGAGGCGAGCAGTGTGGCCAGAGGCAGAGCCAGCGGCAGCACGGTGCAGCTTCCCCAGAAAAGGAATTCGGCCACAATGCCCAGACTAAGGCCTTTACCGACCAGCTCGTCGATGTAGACCCAAAGGAACTGCATCATAAGGATGAAGATGACCACAAGCAGGATCATAAAGAATGGTCCTATGAATGAGGTCAGTATGAATCTGTCGATCTTCTTCATCCCAAATGAGTTGTTTTATGAATATATTCGTGAATATTCTCCCGTCTATGCCGTGATGACCTCGACCATCTTGTCCAGCGCGGCTTGGAGCCCATCTATATTCCTGCCTCCCGCCGTGGCGAGAGTCGGCTGTCCTCCACCGCCACCTTGAATGAACTTGGCGGCCTCACGGATGTCCTTGGCGGCGTTGTGACCTGCGGCCACAAGGTCGTTGGAGTACATCAGAGCAAGCTGTGGTTTGCCATCATGGCTGAAAGCCGCCGCGAGGGCGAAATTCTCGACTTCCTTCTGAAGGATCGTTGCGGCCTCGCGGAGCATTGACGGATCAACATCCCGGCTGAACCTAACAACTTTTATTCCATTGATCTCCTCGGCGTTCTCTGAAATCACCTTGGCGAACGAGGCGGCCTTCTCTTTGGCATATTCCTCGATCTTCTTCTTCGCCGCTGAGTTTTCGCTGACGAGTCTGGCCACTGCCGCCGCCACTTCAGGAGCGTTGCCCAACATAGTGCGGATGCCTTTGAGGGTGTCTGTGAGTGTGTCGAGGATCTCCTCGGCGGCCTCTCCGGTCACGGCCTCGATCCTGCGAACCCCGGCGGCGATGGCTGACTCAGAGACGATTCTAAAGAATCCGATGCGTCCGGTGGACTTGGCGTGGGTTCCGCCGCAGAGCTCGATTGAGTCGCCGAACTTGACCACGCGCACCCTGTCACCGTATTTCTCGCCGAATAGCGCTATCGCTCCCATTGCCTTGGCCTCGTCCATCGTGGCATCCCTCTTTTCCTCAAGCGGGTAGTCCGCGCGGATCAATTGGTTTACCCTGTGCTCGACCTTCCTGAGCTCCTCGTCGGTGACCTTCGCGAAATGCGAGAAGTCGAAACGGAAGTAGTCCGGTCCCACGAACGAGCCTTTCTGCTCGATGTGCGTCCCGAGAGTCTCTCTAAGGGCAAAATCCAGAAGGTGAGTCGCCGTGTGGTTCGCCGTGATCCTGAGTCTGCGCTCCACGTCCACCTTTAATGTGAAGGTCTCCTCGCAGTTAGCCGGAATCCTTTCGGCGATGTGGATCGTGAGGTTGTTTTCCTTTATTGTGTTGAGGATCTTGATCTCCTCGCCGCTCTTGGAGATGATGACACCGGTGTCGCCCACCTGTCCACCCATCTCAGCGTAGAACGGAGTACGGTCGAAGACAAGCTGGAACATCGTCTTGTTCTTCTGCTTGACGGTACGCTGCTTGAGGAGCTTCACGTCTTTCAGCTCAAGGCTGTCGTAGCCGAGGAAAGCCTCTTCCTCGCCCTCGTGGTAGGCAGTCCAGTCTCCGAACTCGTTGGCGGTGGCGTTGCGCGCCCTGTCCTTCTGTTTCTGAAGTTCCTTGCCGAAGCCCTCCATGTCAACCGTGTAGCCTTTCTCGGAAGCGATCAGCTCGGTCAGGTCGATAGGGAATCCGTAAGTGTCGTAGAGTATGAAAGCGTCCTCCCCGGGGATAGTCTTTGTGGCGGAGTTCTTGGCTATGTAGTCATCCATCAGCTTGATTCCCCTGTCAAGGGTCCTGAGGAATGACATCTCTTCCTCACGGATCACGCTCTCGATGAGTCTCTGCTGTTTGCCGAGCTCCGGATAGGCATCGCCCATGTCGGCGACAAGCTGTGGAACAAGCGAGCAGAGGAACGGCTCGTCGAAACCGAGGAACGTGTAGCCGTAGCGCACGGCTCGGCGCAGGATTCTGCGGATGACGTAGCCGGCCTTCACGTTGGACGGCAGCTGGCCGTCCGCAATCGAGAAAGCTATCGCCCTGATGTGGTCGGCGATCACCCTCATGGCCACTTCGGTCTTTTCGTTCTCGTGGTATTTGTGTCCGGAGAGTTCCTCTATCTTGCGGATCATTCCGGAAAACACATCGGTGTCGTAGTTGCTCGTCTTGCCCTGAAGCACCATGCAGAGCCTCTCGAAGCCCATTCCTGTGTCGATGTTCTTGGCAGGGAGCGGCTCCAGAGATCCGTCAGCCTTTCGGTTATACTGCATGAACACCAGGTTCCAGATCTCGATGACCTGGTCGTTGTCGGTGTTGACGAGATCCTTTCCGGGGACCTTGGCGATCTCCTCGTCAGGACGCAGGTCGATGTGAATCTCGCTGCAAGGCCCGCAGGGGCCCGTGTCGCCCATCTCCCAGAAATTGTCGTGCTTGTTGCCAAGGATGATGTGATCCTCCGGCATCAGCTTCATCCATGCGGCCTTGGCCTCCTCGTCAAGCGTGGTCCCGTCTTCTGCTGAACCCTCGAAGACTGTCGCGTAGAGTTTAGACTTGTCGATCTTGTAAACCTCTGTCAGCAGTTCCCAGGCCCAACTGATGGCCTCGGTCTTGAAATAGTCCCCGAAGCTCCAGTTCCCCAGCATCTCGAACATCGTGTGATGTCTTCCGTCGTGTCCCACGGCTTCGAGGTCGTTGTGCTTTCCGCTGACCCTCAGGCACTTCTGTGAGTCTGTCGCCCTTTTCATCTTAGGAACGCTGTTTCCGAGGAATATGTCCTTGAACTGGTTCATACCGGCGTTGGTGAACATCAGCGTCGGGTCATTCTTGATCACCATCGGTGCGGACGGTACAATTGTGTGTCCCTTTGATGCGAAGAAGTCCAAAAATTGCTGTCGAATCTCTTTGGCGGTGTACATATCTAAAAATCAATTACATCATGAATATATTTCCGTTTTCATCTGAAAATATCTTTCAGAAAGGCACGGAATTGGCAAAATTATAACATTTTTCGGGATATATCGCAAAAAAGGGTATATTTGTAGACTATGGGGAAGTATATTCTCAATCCGGAGACCTTATTATATGAGATAAAGGAGGTGTCCTTGAAGTCGAAAGTCTTCAAGGGGCTGCTGCTGTTCGCCGGAAGCGTGGCGATGGCGGTTCTCTATATATGGCTCTTCACGTCGGTTTTGGGCTACGATCTGCCCAAGACCGCGTTTCTGAAGGCGGAGCACGCCCGCTGGGATGCCAGGATAGACCTCATGAACACCAAGCTTGACCGCTACGCCGAGATATTGGACGCCCTCAGGGTGAGGGATGACGACATCTACAGATCCATATTCGGAATGAACGAGATTCCCGCAGGGGTCCGCGAGGCAGGCATCGGAGGAGTCGACAGGTACTCGTTCCTTGATGGTCTTGAACCGGACAACAGGCTGAAAAACACCGCGTTGAGGATAGACAGGCTTACGAGAAAGACTTACGTCCAGAGCAAGTCCTTTGATGAGGTGGCCGCGGTGTCCAAGACCGCCGGTGACATGGCGTCATGCATTCCGGCCATCCCTCCTATAGTGCCGGATCAGTCAAAGTACAGGCTCTCCAGCAGGTTCGGTTACAGGACCGACCCGTTCACGGGTTCCGCAAAGATGCACACCGGACTCGACTTCGCGATGAAGACCGGCAACCCTGTCTACGCTACAGGTGATGGTGTCGTGGAGTCTGTGAAGTTCGAATTTTTCGGCTACGGCAATTCAATCACGATAGACCATGGGTTCGGCTACAAGACGATCTACGCCCATCTTAATTCTGTCAAGGTGATCGAGGGCATGAAGGTGAAGAGGGGGGACTGCATCGCCGAGAGTGGAAAGTCCGGGCGCTCCAGTGGCCCTCATCTTCATTATGAGGTTGTCTATAAGGGGCAGAAGGTGAACCCGGCGAACTATCTGGACTTGTCGATGTCCGCGTCGGAGTATTCGGACATGGTCAGGATGAGGGAAGATGAGTCAGGCTCTTCGCCCTCTTCCACAAGACGGGCCTTCAGTGTCAGACGTCGTTAGGGAGGAAGGATAATGGGGGCGAAGTACGAGTTTGACAAGACACGGATGGAATTCCGTAAGGTCACACATTCTGTATGGACTGTTCTTGGAAAGGCGGCGAAGTATTTTCTTGTCACCGCTTCTCTGGCTGTTGTCTACTATGTGGTCTTTTCTTTTGTGATAAGCACGGACTCGGAACGCAGGCTCAAGAGGCAGAACCAGATGTACCGTCAGATGTATAAGGAGTTGTCTGAAAGGGAGGAACTTGTCGGGGATGTGCTGGATGGGCTGAGGGCCAAAGACAACGAGATTTACCGCCGTCTGTTCAATTCTGACGCCCCGGATCCCGGGAGCATCTACAACTATGCCATGCTGTCGGACGTGGATTCGCTTCAGGATGGTTTGATCGTGAGTTATTCGAAGGTCAAGCTTGACACTTTGGCCAAGGTGTCTGACCGCGTGGAGGCGAATTTCAGAAAGATAATGGAGGTGATTTCGGACGATGCGGCCGTACTTCCTCCGATGACTAATCCTTTGGGAACCTTCTCGTACGCTAGGACTGGAGCCTCTGTCGGAGACAGAATCAATCCTTTTTATAAGGTCAAGACGTTTCATGGCGGGCTTGACCTTATCTCGCAGCAGGGTGAGACGGTGAGCGCGGCGGCTGATGGTATTGTCAAGGAGGTGACACATTCCACGAAGGGGCTGGGGAATGTCGTGTCCATCGACCACGGCAACGGCTATATCACCCGTTACGCGCATCTCGAGAACACCCGGGTCTCCAAAGGACAGAAAGTCACGAGAGGGCAGAGGATCGGCCAGGTCGGGATGTCCGGCAACTCGTTCGCCCCGCATCTTCATTATGAGGTGTTCAGGGACACATTGCGGATGGATCCTTTGAACTATCTTTTCGCGTCAGTCAGCCCGGATGACTACATGGGTATGCTTTTCATGTCCGCCAACACCGGACAGTCAATGGATTAACAAAACAAAATGGATAATGGAAAAGTTGTATTATACTATCGGAGAGGCCGCGGACATACTGGGGGAGAGCACCTCGCTGGTGAGGTTTTGGTCAAACTCGTTCCCTAAGTACATCAAGCCTAAGAGGAACGCCAAGGGCAACCGTCTTTTCACGGCTGAGGACCTGGCTTGCCTGAAACAGATCCACCTGCTTGTCAAGGAGCAGGGACTGACCCTTGAGGGGGCTGCGAAGAAAATGGCCGCCGAAAGAAAGACCGTGGATGGGCGTGTGAAGGCGTTGGACAGCCTCAAGGAGATCCGTCGCCAGTTAGTGGAGGTAAAGAAGTCTTTGTGAATATGATAGCAAGGGACATCACTTCAGCCATCGAGTCGTTCGCCCCGCTTTCCATTCAGGAGAGTTGGGACAACAGCGGCCTTATCATAGGCTCTCCGCTGCAGGAGGTCCACGGAGTCCTTCTGGGGTTTGACTGTACCCCGGAACTTGTGGATGAGGCTGTGGAGCGAGGCGCCGACATGATTGTGACGCATCATCCTTTGATATTCGGTGGCGTCAGGAAGATCTCTCCCGAGGATCCGGTCGGACTGGCGATCCTGAAGGCGGCCTCGGCCGGAATCGCGGTCTATGCCGCCCACACATCCGCCGACAAGGTCCTCGCCGGGGTCAGCGGAGCGATGGCGAGACGATTGGAGCTCAAGGATATTCAGATACTTGACGAAGACCCCGAAGGCTATGGCCTTGGCGCTGTGGGCGACCTTCCGCAACCGATGGAAGCCGTAAGATTCATTGAATATGTCAAGTCGAGGTTCGGCCTTAGGGTAGCCCGGTGCTCGCGTCTCCCGGAAGTGCCGGTGAGCCGTGTGGCTATGTGCGGAGGATCCGGCGGGTCGCTGATTGAAAACGCCCGCAAGGCTGGCGCTCAGGCGTACCTTTGCGGAGACATCTCCTACCATCATTTCTTCACGACTAAGGATTTTATGGTCATGGATATAGGCCATTTTGAAGGTGAAGTTGAGATTGTGGACATATTATTTTCTCTGTTAAGGAAAAATTTTCCTAACTTTGCAATCTGTACCAGCGCGAGGCTGGAAAAAAGTAATCCGGTATATTATTATTAGTCAGATAGCTATATGGCAACTAAAAAAATCAAGAAAGTCGAGACTCCAATAGACCAGAGGGAGACGTTTGTGTCCCTTCAGAAGAATTTCGCTGACTCTGAAATCAGCGTTGAGGAAAAGCTTAAGACACTCTACGCGCTTCAAGAGGCGGACTCTGCGATTGACAAGATCATGCAGATGCGCGGTGAGCTTCCGTCTGAGGTCGAGGCTCTTGAGAACGAGATAGCCGATCTGAAGGCCCGTCAGACCCAGGATGCCGCTGTCATCGAGGCTTACAACCAGACCATCGCTGAGAACAGGCAGAACATTGTGGACTGTGACGCCCAGATCGAAAAGTACCAGCAGCAGCTGAACGACATCTCCAACAGCCGTGAGTACGATTCCATCAACAAGGAGATTGAGAATCAGGGACTTCTTCGTCAGATCGCCCAGAAGAACATCAATGACACCAAGGCGGCCATCGCTGAGAAGAAAGATGACATCGAGTCTTTGAAGGACTACATCTCCATCAGGACCGATGATCTCAAGGCCAAGAAGGAAGAGCTCGCCACGATCGTGGAGTCGACGTCAAAGGAGGAAAAGAAACTCCGTGCCGTCCGTGAGGAATGCGCCAAAAAAATCGATCCGAGAACCATGAGCGCCTACGACCGAATCCGCGCCAGCGTTCACAACCATCTTGCCGTTGTCTCTGTCTACAACGGAGACTCTTGCGGAGGCTGCTTCAGCACGATCACTCCTCAGCGTCTTGTCGACATCGCTTCGAACCGGAAGCTGATCATCTGCGAGCATTGCGGAAGGATCATCGTCAATCCGGATTTTGAATAGACCGGCGCTCAACTTCGGAGAATATGCCTGACCAACCCGGAAAGACCACCAAAAAAAAGGCGAGGCCAGTCAATCTTGACACACTTGGGCTTGAGATGGGAAACAAACCGCCTCAAGCTCTTGAAGTCGAAGAGGCTGTCCTTGGAGCCATGCTGATCGAGCCCTCATCCGTCGACACGGCGCTTGAGGAGCTTACCGCGTCATGCTTCTACGATCCCCGTCATAGGATGATCTTCGAAGCGATGACCGAGCTCGTGAACGAGCATGTGTCTGTCGACATCGTGACCGTCAGCACAAAACTCCGGGAGAAAGGCAACCTTGAGGCCGTCGGCGGTCCTGTCGCCCTTGCCGGGCTGTCCGAGAAGGTCGGAGCGGCCGCTCACATCGAGTACTATGTCCGCATCCTCAAGCAAAAGAATATCCAGAGGGAGCTTATCACGGCTTCGTACCAGATTCTCAAGGAAGCCTACGATGACTCTGTGAATGTGGATCTCTTGATTGACGAGTCTCAGTCAAGGATTTACAGCGCCATCCAGAGCAGCGTGAAGAATGACATCAAGGAAGTCGGCTCGGTGATCAACGAGGCGATGAGGGAGGTGGAGAAGAATCAGAACGCCTCAGGTGGCCTGAGTGGTGTTCCGTCCGGTTTCCCGTCTTTGGACCGAGTCACAAGGGGGTGGCAGAAATCCGATTTGATCATCCTTGCCGCCCGTCCTTCCGTCGGTAAGACGGCCTTCGCCTTGAACCTGGCCAGGAACGCGGCCGTGGATTATCACATGCCGGTGGCTGTGTTCTCCTTGGAGATGTCCGCCTTGCAGCTGGTCATGAGACTTATGACGACCGAGTCCGGCCTGTCGGCCGACAAGCTCAAAGGCGGAACCAAACTGGATCCATGGGACTGGCAGCAGCTTGAGACCAGGCTGGCGAACCTATCAAAGGCTCCGCTGTACATTGACGACACTCCAAGCATTCCTCTGATGGAGTTCAGAACCAAGATCAAGAGGTTGGTGAAGGCCAAGGATGTCCGTCTGGTGATTGTCGATTACCTTCAGTTGATGCAGGGACCGGCCGAGCTGCGCGGAATGCGTGAGCAGGAGGTGGCTGCCATTTCCAGAACCTTGAAGGCTACCGCGAAGGAACTTAACGTCCCGATCATAGCCCTGTCCCAGTTGTCCCGTGACGCTGTCAAGAGAACAGGCGGCAGCGGAAAGCCGCAGCTGAGCGATCTTCGCGAGTCTGGATCAATCGAGCAGGACGCCGACATGGTGATATTCATTCATCGTCCTGATTATGTGGGGCTCGGAGAGACTCCGGATGGGAAAGAAACCACGCAGATAATCATCGCCAAGCACCGTAACGGTGAGGTGTGCGACATCGACATGCTCTTCAAGGCCGAGCAGGTTCGCTTTGTCGAGCCGGGAGACACTCTGACCGCCAGGGCGGAGGACATGGGAGGCACGGAATCCGCGATGAACTCGGCGATGAACAGCGAGTTTGACAATAACACTGAATTCTGATGAACGCATCGAAACTTTTCGGCGCCCTTGCGGCCATATTCATTCTGTCTTCCGTGACGGCTTTCGCCTCAGGTGAGGGAAAGTGTATTCCTGTCAAGAGGCTGAAGGAGGAGAATCTGGCTTTTAAGGGAGGCGAGAAGTTAGTGTTCACTATTCATTACAAATGGGGGCTGGTCAATGCGGATGTGGCCCAGGCCACACTGAAGGTTGACACGACTGTCCTGAACGGACGGAAAGTCTTCCATGCGTCCTTGACTGGCAAGACGCAGAAATTCTATGAGAAATTGTTCCGTGTCAAGGAGGATCTTGATTCATGGTTCACCCGCGACGGCATGCGGCCGATGAAGTTCACCCGGTTCGCAAGGGAAGGGAAGTACACCTGCACGAACCTATATTCGTATGTACATGCTCCCGGTAATGAGCATATAAACGCCTCGCTGAGCAATTCCAGAAAAGGGGAATTCTCGGCCACATTGCCGTTGGACAGATGTACTTACGACATCCCGCTGATGTACTATGTGCTCCGTAACGTTGACGTGAGTCTGCTTAGGGAGGGCGAGGATTATCCGATGACCTTCGCTGTGGATGATGATGTCTATACCTTGCATTTCAAATACTTAGGTAAAGAAAACAAAGATGTCTCAGGGATCGGGACCGTCCGTTGCCTCAAGTTCAGCTTCGAGGTGGTCTCCGGTGAGGTTTTCTCCGGGGATTCGGATCTTTACGGATGGTTCTCGGACGATGACAACAGGATTCCTGTATGGTTCTCGGCCCCTTTGAAGGTCGGTCAGGTGCAGGGACGCCTGAGGAGCTATTCGGAACTCAAGAATCCTTTTTCTTCAAAGATTGAATAGGATGGCGTCCGGGGAAGTCTCACATAAGGGTATGGTTGTGTCTGTCGGGAAGGACAGCGTGTCCGTACGGATTGTGTCCGAATCAGCCTGTTCCTCCTGCCATGCGGCCGGTCTCTGCGGTGCGGCGGAGTCCAAGAAGAAGATTGTGGAGGTTCCGCTATATGGAGGACAGACATATTCGATAGGCCAGGAGGTGGAGGTCTGCCTTGCAAGAAAGATGGGGCTGAAGGCTGTTCTGCTCTCTTATGTGATTCCTTTGATGATATTACTGATTTTAGTGTTATCTTTGTCGTCGATTGGACTCGGCGAGCTGGCCTCCGGGCTGGTTTCGATCGGGGGGATCGCAGTGTATTACCTCATACTCTACCTCTGCAGGAACCGCCTTGCGGAAGGGTATGTGTTTTATATTCGGAAATAACTAATTAATTAGCTTTTATTTGGCTTTATGACAACAACAATCATCTGGACCATCGCAGTCATCACGGGGCTTGGCCTCCTGCTGGCGTTGGCCCTCTACCTTGTCGCCCAGCGGTTCAAGGTCGAGGAGGATCCGCGCATCGAGGAGGTTGAGAAGGCTATGCCAGGCGCGAACTGCGGAGGTTGTGGTTTCGCCGGCTGCCACGCATTCGCGGAGGCTGCGGTGAAGGCCCCGAATCTGGACAACAATTTCTGTCCTGTCGGAGGCAATGAGACAATGAAGAAGGTCGCCGCTATCCTTGGCTACGAGGTCAAGGAGAAGGCACCGATGGTGGCTGTGGTGCGCTGCGGTGGCACCTGCGCCGCCAGACCAAGGGTCAATGAATATGACGGCACGTCCTCCTGCAAGGTCAAGGCCGCCCTTTACGCCGGCGACACCGGATGCGCTTTCGGTTGTCTCGGTTGCGGGGACTGCGTGGCCGCCTGTCAGTTCGGAGCCTTGTCGATGAATCTTGAGACAGGCCTGCCTGTCGTGGATCAGGAAAAATGTACGGCTTGCGGCGCCTGCGTCAAGACCTGTCCTAAGTCAATCATTGAACTTCGTGCAAAAGGTCCGCGCGGAATGAGGGTTTACGTTTCCTGCGTGAACAAGGACAAGGGACCGGCCGTTAAGAAGGCTTGCTCTGCCGGCTGCATTGGCTGCGGAATCTGCGCCAAAACCTGCACCCACGACGCCATCACCGTCGAGAACAACGTGGCTTACATTGACTTCACGAAGTGCAAGCTTTGCCGTGAGTGCGAGGCTATGTGCCCTACAGGAGCGATCGTCGGGGTCAACTTCCCTAAGCCACTGGACAAGGATGCCGTCAAGGCCCGTGTCCAGGAACGTCAGAAAAAGGCCAGAGAGGCCGCCGCCACTGTAAAGAAGGAGGAACAGAACAATGGCTAACAGAACATTCTCTATCGGAGGCGTCCACCCGAATGACGCCAAGATATCGCGCGACTGCGCCATAGAGGCTCTTCCGCTGCCTCAGACCGTGTACATTTCCCTTGCCCAGCACATCGGCGCTCCGGCCAAGCCGGTTGTCGCTGTGGGTGACAAAGTAAAGGTCGGCCAGCCGATAGCTGAGCCGGGCGGGTTCGTGTCCGCCTTCATCCACTCTTCCGTTTCCGGAACAGTGAAGTCCATCGGCCCGCGCAAGGATCTCGCCGGCAACACACAGACCTACGTCGAGATCGCCGTGGAAGGAGACGATTGGGCTGAGGGCATAGACCGTTCAGAAACCCTCGTGACAGACATCCCTGAGGACGGAAAGGCCATCATCGAGAAGATTCGTCTCGGCGGAGTCGTCGGACTCGGTGGAGCCACATTCCCTACTCATGTGAAACTCACCCCGCCTCCAGGAAAGAAGTGCGAGATGCTGATCATCAACGGCTGCGAGTGCGAGCCTTATCTGACATCCGACTTCCGTACCCTTCTTGAGAAGGGCGAGCAGGTTGTTGTGGGCACGGCTCTCATCAAGCAGGCCCTTGGTGTCGCCGACGCGACCATCGCCATTGAGGACAACAAGCCGGAGGCGATCGAGCATATTCAGAAAGTTCTTGCGGAATTGAAAGGCAAGTCTTCCAAGTACGACGGCATCGTGGTGCTTCCGCTGATGAAGAAATACCCGGAAGGTGGTGAGAAACAGCTGATTGACGCTGTGATGCACCGTCAGGTGAAGTCAGGCGGACTGCCTATCGATGTTGGCGCTGTGGTTCAGAACGTCGCGACGGCTCTTGCCGTCTATGACGCCGTGCAGAAGAACAAGCCGTTGATTGACAACTCGGTGACCGTGACCGGTGAGTGCTTCCCTAAGCAGGCCAACCTGCTTGTCAGGGTCGGAACTCCGCTCCGTTACATCATCGACTACCTCGGAGGCGTTCCTGAGAATGCCGCCAAGATCATAAGCGGCGGCCCTATGATGGGCAAGGCGATCGCCAATCTCGACGCCGCCACCCTCAAGGGGACTGGAGCTCTGCTCTTCCTCACCGAGGAACAGACCAAGAGACATCCGGAAGGGCATTGCATCCGTTGCGGAAAATGCGCTGACGCCTGCCCTATGGGACTTGAGCCGTTCCTGCTCTACCGTCTCGCCAAGGCCGGAAACACGGATGAGCTTGAGGCCAACGCCGCTCAGGATTGCATCCAGTGCGGATGCTGTCTTTACACCTGTCCTTCCTACATTCCGCTGCTGGACATCATAAGCATGGCGAGAGGTCAGGTCATGGGAATAATGAGGGCTCGCGCCGCTGCCGCCAAGGCCGCAGCTGAAGCCGCAAAAGCAAAAACTGTTTAAGAATATGGAAAGATTGTTGGTTTCACCTTCTCCGCACCTTCATTCCAAGACCACCACACCGGTCCTGATGAGGGATGTCGTGATCGCCTTGATTCCGGCTGTTTTGGTTTCGGTCGTGTTCTACGGCCTTGCCGAACTGTTGGTTCTGGCTGTCAGTGTCATCTCTTGCGTGGCGCTGGAGTATTTGATCACTAAATATCTGCTTAAGGCTCCGTCCACCGTCGGTGACTGGTCGGCGGCCGTGACCGGAATCCTGCTGGCGCTCAACCTGCCGGCTTCGACCCCTTGGTGGGTTGTGTTCATCGGAGCCGTGGTCGCCATCGGAGTCGCGAAGATGACTTTCGGCGGTCTCGGACAGAATGTATTCAACCCGGCTCTCGTGGGCCGTGTGTTCCTGCTCATCTCGTTCCCGACCTACATGACCAACTGGACAATCCCTGGAGGCCTTTTCGGGGCGGACGCGATTTCGGGAGCGACACCTCTCGGTATTATCAACGAGGGCTTGATGAAAGGACTTTCCGCTTCAGACCTTATCGCCCAGAATGGCTTTTCAGCGTCGCAAATGCTCTTCGCCAACATCGGCGGATCCGCCGGAGAGGCGAGCGCCATCGCCATTCTGATCGGTTTCATCTATCTGCTTGTCCGCAAGGTCATCAAGCCGTGGATCACGCTTTCCATCCTTGGAACAGTGGCCGCGGTCTCATGCATCTTCTGGCTTGCCGATCCGACTCAGTTCACCGACCCGGCCTTCAACCTCCTCACCGGTGGTCTTCTCCTCGGTTCCTGCTTCATGGCGACCGACTATGTGACCTCGCCGATGAGCACGAAAGGCGGCATCATCTTCGGTGTTGGAATCGGTTTCATCACGTTGATGATCAGGTATTTCGGTTCGTATCCGGAAGGAGTCAGCTTCGCTATTCTTATCATGAACTCTGTGGTTCCGCTTCTGAACAAGTGGTTCCATCAGAAAAAATACGGGAGGGCATAGATCATGGCTGTAAAATCAAATCTCACCACAATGGTGGTCTGCCTGACAATTGTCAGCCTTGTCTGCTCCGCTCTTCTGGGTGGAATGTACGCCCTGACCGCCGAGCCGATCGCAAAGGCGAACGCTGACATCCTCAAGGCTTCCATCGGAGCCGTGCTTCCGGAAGGGGGCGAACTCTCCGAGGCCAAACCTGTCGAGGTCGGCGGGCAGGCTTCTGAATATTATGTCAGCACCAAGGACGGCGCTCCGGTGGCATACGCCGTGAAGTCAACAACCGTCGGATTCGGCGGTCCGCTCGTCCTGATGGTCGGCATCACCGCCGACGGAGTTGTTTACAACACATCCGTCCTGTCCCACAACGAGACCCCTGGTCTTGGGGCCAAGTGCAACACCGATGAGAAGTTCATGAACCAGTTCAAGGGCTTTGATCCTTCTTCCAAGACTTTGACAGTCAAGAAGGACGGTGGCGATGTGGATGCAATCACAGCCTCCACTATAACCTCCAGGGCTTACGCGCTGGCCATTGACAACGCCGTGAAGGCTTTCAATTCAATCAAAGGAGAATAGGCTATGAGCAGCAATAAACTGAATCTTTTCACCAAAGGTTTCCTGAAGGAAAACCCTACTTTTGTACTGCTTCTGGGTATGTGTCCTACGCTGGCGACCACGACCTCGGCCATCAACGGCCTCAGCATGGGTCTCGCCACACTTTTCGTCCTGGTGCTTTCGAACATCGCCATCTCGGCGATCGCTCCTGTGGTTCCTGACAAGGTGCATATTCCTGTCTATATCGTGGTCATCGCCACTTTCGTGACGATCCTCCAGTTCGCCATGCAGGCCTACACTCCGGCGATGTACGCCACCCTCGGTCTGTTCATCCCGCTGATCGTGGTGAACTGTATCGTCCTCGGACGCGCGGAGGCGTTCGCCAACAAGAACGGCATCCTCGACTCCGCCCTTGACGGACTTGGAATCGGATGCGGCTTCACACTCTCCCTGACAGTAATCGGAATTGTCCGCGAGATTCTGGGAAGCGGCTCTGTCTTTGGCCTCAAGTTGATCTCCGGCGACGGAATCCTCGTGTTTGTGATGGCTCCGGGAGCGTTCCTCGCCCTGGGTTACCTTATGGTACTGTTCAACAAAATCGCTAAAAAGAACTAAGCCATGGAATATTTTCTCATAATAATCTCGGCGATATTCGTCAATAACATCATGCTCGCCCAGTTCCTGGGCACATGTCCGTTCCTGGGTGTCTCCAACAAGATCTCCACAGCGACCGGTATGGCCGGTGCGGTGTGCTTTGTGATCACCCTCGCGACTTTGGTGACTTATCTGATCAATCAGTATCTTCTGGAAGCCTTCGGACTTCAGTTCCTTCAGACCATAGCGTTCATCCTTGTGATCGCCGCTCTCGTGCAGATGGTGGAGATCGTGCTGAAGAAGATCAGTCCGTCCCTCTATCAGGCCCTGGGAATATTCCTTCCTCTGATCACCACGAACTGCGCCGTGCTTGGTGTGGCTCTCAACGTGGTCACAAAGGAGTTCGCTTTCGGTGGCCCCGCACACATGCTGAACCTCGGTGAGTCCGTTGTGTATGCCTTCGCCACTGCCGTCGGCTACGGAATGGCCCTCGTGCTGTTCGCCGGCCTTCGCGAGCACCTCGACTTGAATGATGTTCCTAAGCCGTTCAAAGGCATTCCGATAGCCCTTATCACTGCAGGAATCCTCGCCATGGCTTTCATGGGATTCTCTGGTCTAGTATAGATTTTGTAGAAATCATCTGCCTTATTGGTTTCATTAATTTACAATGGTTATGAAAAAGACATTATTGGTCCTCACGCTTCTTATCGGTTCGGTGGCGGTCGCATTCGCCCAGCCAAAGTCAATCGGAGGTCGCCTCGGTAATTATGGCATCGATGTCAGCTACGAGAATTACATCATGGGAGGGTCCGATTTCCTTGAGTTCGGTCTTGGACTGGACAATGGGTTCAGCACGAGCGCATTCCATGTGGACGGCATCTATAACTTCATGATTGTTCAGCCAGACTGGACTCCAAAAGGGAAATGGGGATTCTATGCCGGTCCAGGTGCCAGCGTGGCTGTGTGGGAGAATGATGAGAACGAGAACACTGTGTATGCCGGATTCGTCGGCAATGTCGGTTTGGAGTACACATTTGATTTCCCTCTTCAACTGTCTGTGGATTTCCGCCCGAGACTTATGTTCGGTGACGGTGGCATTAGAGGCGATGGTCCGTTTGCCCTGGGCATCGGTGTCCGCTACGCATTCTAACAAGCAGGTAATCTGTCAGGATTACTAATATTAAAGGATAATATTTAGGAAAGTGTGGGCTTTCATGATGGAAACCCGCACTTTTTTATGCTTTTGGAGCGATAATTTGGTATTTTTGTAAAATTGCTTTTAGCGATCAAAGGACGGTAATATTATGGCAGGGAATTTCTCGCTCACCATGAGCTGGGCGGAAGATGTAATATTCAATAATAAACGAATCTCACTGGGTGACCTTCCTATGGGTGAGGTTGAGGCGTGTTATAAATTCCTTGAGGGGTTCGCCTCCGAGAAGGTGATCTACGGAATCAATACCGGTTTCGGCCCTATGGCGCAGTGGAGGGTGGATGACAAGTACCTGAAAGACCTTCAGTACAACATAATCCGAAGCCATTCCACAGGTGCGGGTGAGCCTCTGGATGACATCTATGTCAAGGCGGCGATGATCGCCCGTCTGGGAACTTTCCTTCAGGCCCGCTCGGGTGTGCATCCGGATCTGGTCAAGTTGCTGGTGGAGATGATCGACAGGAATATATTCCCGTTCATTCCTCAGCATGGCAGTGTCGGAGCGAGCGGTGATCTGGTTCAGTTGGCCCACATGGCGCTCTGCATGATAGGTGAGGGTAAGGTTCATTATAAGGGAGAATGGCGTCCGTCCGCCGAGGTTCTGAAAGAGAATGGCCTGGAACCGTTCAAGATTCATATCCGCGAAGGATTGTCAATCTCCAACGGAACTTCGTTCATGACAGGAATCGGCGTGGTCAACCAGATTTATGCGGACAGGCTTCTGGACTGGGCCACGCTGGCTTCCGTGATGATGAACGAGATCGCCTCGTCGTTCGATGACCTTATGTCGGAGGAATTGAACGAGGTGCGCCGCCACGAAGGGCAGCAGGTGATTGCCGCCAGGATGAGGGCTCTTTCGGAGGGAAGTGGCTGTCTGCATAAGCGCGAGCACGAACTCTACGACAACGGCCACGCCTCTGACCGTACTTTTGACCATAAGGTTCAGGCCTACTATTCGTTGAGATGTACTCCGCAGATCCTAGGTCCTGTCTATGAGACGTTCGCCAATGCCCGCAGGGTGCTTGAGGAGGAACTGAATTCCGCATGTGACAACCCGATTGTGGATCATGTGGCGAAGAATGTCTTCCACGGCGGCAATTTCCACGGGGACTACATCTCGTTGGAGGAGGACAAGGTGAAGATCGCCACTGTAAGGATGTCCATGACGGCCGAGCGTCAGCTCAACTACTTGTTCCATGACCGCATCAACGGCATCCTCCCTCCGTTCCTGAATATGGGAACGCTCGGACTGAACTACGGAATGCAGGCATGCCAGTTCACGGCCACTTCAACAACGGCTGAATGTCAGACTCTCGCTATGCCGAATTACGTCCACAGCATTCCGAACAACAACGACAATCAGGACATAGTGAGCATGGGCACCAACACGGCTCTGCTTACCAAGCGTGTCATCGACAACACCTATCAGGTATTCGCTATCCATTACATCGCTTTGGCTCAAGCTGTTGACTGTCTCGGAATCGCCGGCAGACTCGCCCCGACTTCCAGAAAGGTCTATGATGATGTCCGTGCGATAATCCCTAAGTTCGTGGAGGACAATCCGTTCTACGAACAGATTGCGGCCGTGGAATCATATCTTAGAGACAATCCTTTAAATCTCAAGTAGATGGAACTTTTCCCTGAACTCGAAAAGAGGTACACCAAAGATCAGTACACAGCGCGTGAGGCGCAGCGGATGGCTGAGTTCATCGCTTTCGGTCCGATAGTCTTCCAGGCTTCCCGCCTGCTGGTGAAATACGGCATCCTGG
Source organism: Bacteroidales bacterium UBA6366 (assembly GCA_002438845.1). Lineage (GTDB taxonomy): Bacteria > Bacteroidota > Bacteroidia > Bacteroidales > UBA932 > Cryptobacteroides. The sequence continues at coordinate 101,583 of DJRG01000042.1, read as the reverse complement.
ATCTTCTTCGCGACCATCGCGAAGGACTGACGGAGAAAGAGATCGTCGAGGCTGTCGGAGTCTCTGAATATGCCGTAAAGTGTCTTCTGGAAGCTGGCCTCTGCATTGGTACTGTGCTGGTTGACACCGAGACAGACCGATTCACAATCTCCAAGGTAGGCTGGTTTTTGCTTACGGATGAGGCCACGAAGGTCAACATGGATTTCAACAACGATGTCAACTACGAGGGCTTCTTTCATCTGGATGAGTCCTTCAGGGAGCATCGCCCTGCCGGCCTGAAATGTCTGGGAGATTGGAACACGATTTACGAAGGTCTTTCCGCCCTTCCAGAGCCGGCCCGGACAAGCTGGTTCGCATTTGATCATTTCTATTCAAACAATTCTTTCGAGGCGGCTCTGAAGATAATATTCGACCGTCCTGTGAAGAATCTGCTTGATGTCGGCGGCAACACCGGAAAATGGGCTCTTCAGTGCGTTTGCCATGATCCTGACGTTCAGGTCACTATCTTTGACCTGCCTCAGCAGATCGGTTTGATGAGGAAAGAGACTGCCGGCAGGCCGGGGGCGGAGAGGATCCACGGCTGTGGAGGCAACCTGCTCGATCCGGAGACCAGATTCCCTGTTGACAAGGAATATGATGTCATCTGGATGAGCCAGTTTCTGGACTGTTTCTCCGAGGACGAGATCCTGAGCATTCTGCGCAGGGCGGCGGAGATTCTCCGTCCCGGAGCGAGACTCTGCATCATGGAACTCCTTTGGAACAGACAACGTTTTGAGCCGGCGGCCTTTTGCTTGACTATGACCAGCCTGTATTTCACTGCGATGGCCAACGGCAACAGCAAGATGTACTATTCCGAGGATCTGACGAGGCTGATAGAGAAAGCCGGCATGAGAGTCGAGAAAATCATCGACGGCATAGGCCAAGGTCATAACATATTGATTTGCGTTAAAGAATAACAACAAAATAATGAGTAAGGAAGAAATAATCACCAAGGTCAACGGATTCCTCGTTGACGAGTTTGAGATCGATGCGGCGCTTTTGAACGACAATGCCGCCCTCAAAAAGGATCTGGGCATCGACAGTCTTGACATTGTGGATATCATAGTCTTGATAGACAAGGAATTCGGCGTCAAGGTCAAGTCAGAGGAACTCGGCAGGCTCACCACTTTGGGCAGCCTTTACGATTTCATTGAGGAAAAGATAGCTTAGGAATATAACCACGCTCCAACCTGATGGGCGCTTATAGGAGTGAATATGTCCGAGAGCGGAGAAAGGCAGTGGCAAGGCACGACTGACGGGACTTCGTGGATGCACAGGTCTCTGATCGGGATGATGAAGGTCATTCCGCTGTGGTTCTTTTACCTGCTGATGAGCCTTGTGATTCCGTTCTACATGATATTCAATCATAAAGGGTACATTTCCAATTACCACTACTTCCGCCGCAGGCAAAGTTTCGGACCTCTGGAATCTTTCCTTCATGTGCTCGCATGCCACTGGATGTTCGGAACTGTCATAATGGACAGATTCGCGTCATATTCAGGAAAGAAATTCAAGGTGGAAGTTCCGCAGATGCCGATGTATGAGGAACTTTGCTCAGAAAAGAGTGGCTTTCTGCAACTGAGTTCGCACATAGGCAACGATGAACTGGCCGGCTATGAACTGAGACCTCCCAAGAAGATGAACGCATTGGTGTTCGGTGGGGAGGGTGCGGCTCTGACAGAGAACCGGGAAAGGATTCTTGGCGGAAACAATGTCCGCCTGGTGAGCATTTCAGAGGATATGTCCCATCTCGTGATCCTGAACAACGCCTTGGCTGACGGTGAGATTGTGAATATTCACGGAGACAGGGTCTTCGGGTCGAACCGCACAGTCCGCTGCGTGGTTCTTGGGGCTGAGGCTGAACTTCCTTTGGGACCGTTTCTGCTTGCTTCCATGAGAAGTGTCCCGGCGGTTTCGGTCTTTGTGATGAAGGTCGGGCTGAGAAAGTACCGTGTGCATCTGTTCCGCCCGGACGAAGGTTTGGAAGGCTTGGATGTGAGGGAAAGGGCTGAGGCGATGGCGAAAGCCTACGCCGGCGCCATCACGGAGATTCTGAAGCTCTACCCAGATCAATGGTTCAATTTTTACGAGTTCTGGAAAAATGACTGAGGACGATCTGAAAACTTTTGACTTCACGTCGGTGGACATCACGGAACTTCTGCCCCAGCGGAAGCCTTTTGTCATGATTTCCAGTCTGTTGTCGTGCTCCTACCAGAAAACCGTGACAAGATTTCTGATTCAGGATGACAATGTTTTTGTTGATGGCGGGAGACTTGTACCTGAAGGACTTGTGGAGAACATTGCCCAGACCTGCGCCGCGAGGATCGGCTTCATCAACAAGTACTTGCTTCATAAACCGGTCAGTGTGGGCTATGTTTGCGCCCTCAAGGATTTCAAAGTTCATGGAACCCCGTCTGTCGGAGAAGCCATCGAGACGGAAATCAACCTCAAAGGGGAATTCGGAACTATGCTGATGGTGGATGCAGAGATAAAATCAGACGGGAATATGATAGCGGAAGGCTCGATGGTGATAGCCTTGGACGAAACCAAGCCGGTCGGCGGGCATAAGGCCGTGGTCAAGGTTTCTGACAACATAATCTCCCCGTTGGGGACGACTACAGAAGAAAATTATGCGAAGGTGAAGGCCGGAGAGTCGGCGCTGAGGCTTTACGAATCCTCGAAAGATCTTCCGGAGCCATTCTTCGCATCGCTGATAGATGAAGAGTCTTTGGCTGATGAATATGCCGGGATGGATTCGTCGGCAAGAATTGGCGGACAAACTGGGCTGGACGGTCTGACACGCTTTGAGAAACGTATGATTCTCTCTGTGTCGAAGGCTTTGAAAGGAACCGGCATAGATCCGGCTTCTGATGACGTGCTGTTTGTGATTTCTTCCACGAAAGGTAATGTCGAGTTGCTGGACAGCGAGGCCGAGCCTTGCGGCGGAGATCCGGTCGAGAGGGAAAGACTCGGAAACTCGGCGGAGAAGGTCGCTGGATTCTTCGGCAACAAAAACACCCCTGTTGTGGCGTCAAACGCATGCATCTCAGGACTTTGCGCCCAGATCGCCGCGATGAGGCAGCTCAAGGCCGGAAAATACGGCACGGTGATCGTGACAGGATCAGATGTCCAGTCCAGATTCATCATTTCCGGATTTCAATCTTTCAAGGCATTGTCTCAGGAAGCCTGCAGACCGTTCGATGCCCAGAGGAAAGGGCTGAATCTCGGTGAGGCCGCCGCAACGGTCATATTCCAGTACAAGACACCAGGACCTGATGATTGGGTTCTGGTCAGTGGGGCGATCCGCAACGACGCGAACCACATTTCCGGGCCGTCCAGAACCGGGGAGGGAAGTTTCAGGGCGATCAAAGCGGCACTCGGTGATGTCAATCCTGAGTCTCTTGCACTTGTTTCGGTACACGGCACATCAACCGCCTACAACGACGAGATGGAATCCATCGCTTTGACCAGAGCCGGATTGCAGAACTTGCCTGTGAACAGCCTGAAAGGCTATTTCGGTCACACGATGGGAGTGGCGGGAATCCTTGAGGCCATCCTTTCGATGGCCTCTGTGGATGACGGAACTGTGCTTGGCACTCGTGGATATTCAGAGTGCGGGGTCTCCTGTCCGCTGGACATCTCGCCGGAACCGAGAAAGACGACGAAGCGGGCGTTCGCCAAGCTGCTGTCTGGGTTCGGAGGCTGCAATGCCGCCGCCATATTCATGAAAGGTGATATCTTTTTGAAAGGAGGTGAAAGATGAAGGTCAAGGCTCATGTCCTGATCACTCCGGAGAAAGTGGTCGTTGGCGAAAAAATACTTATCTTTGGCTCCACTGGGGCGGACCTTCTGGTGGAGATTTACCGGCAGAAGGTTGGGGACTATCCCAAGTTCTTCAAAATGGACCCTTTGGCACGCTTGGGATTCTTGGCAACGGAACTGCTTCTGGGTGAAGAGAATCCGAGAAGGACTGATTGTGAGGACAGGGCTGTGGTCCTGTTCAACAGGAGCGCATCCCTTGCGGATGACTCCGAGTACCAGAAAACAATAGGGAAAGATGGCTTCTTTCCCAGCCCGGCGGTGTTCGTCTACACGCTTCCGAACATTGTGACGGGGGAGATCGCCATTCGGAACAAGTACTACGGAGAGACTTCCTTTTATGTGCTTGAGAACAAGGACGAGGCGGTGATGAAAGAGATTGTGGAACAGGCGTTTCAGGATCCGGTGACGGAATCCGCGATTGCCGGCTGGCTGGAATGCTCTGATCCGGAACATTTTGAGGCTGAATTATATTTAATCGAAAAATAATATGGATGCACTTATCAACGAATTGAAGACAAAGATCATAGAGGCTTTGAAACTGGACGGCGTCACGCCGGAGGACATCGACGCTGACGCACCTCTTTTCGGAGAGGGGCTTGGACTTGATTCCATTGACGCATTGGAACTCATGCTTCTTCTGGAGAAGAACTACGGGATCAAACTGAAGAATCCTGCCGAGGGCAAGGAAGTCTTCAAGTCAGTAAGAACTATGGCCGAGTACATCAAGGCTAACCAGTCGAAGTAAGTGTCCTGGAGAATCGTCATAACTGGAGCCGGAATCATCTCCGCCATCGGGGTGGGGAAGGAGGCGACATTGCGTTCCCTTTCCGCCCGCAGAAGCGGCGTCGGAGGCCTCAGGCATCTGCAGACCGCACATTCCGACCTTCCTTGCGGGGAAGTGAATATGTCAGATAAGGAATTGAAGGTCTTTCTCGGAATCCCGGTCGACAAGGTGGTCCCGAGGACTGCTCTGTTCGGGATTATCGCTGTCAAGGAGGCGCTGGAGGAGGCCGGAGTCAAAGTTTCCGACCGTTCGGCCTTGATCTCGGGAACGACTGTCGGCGGGATGGATGTGACCGAGCGTCATTACCTTAAAGGAGGTAAAGCTCTTTTCCGCCTTCACGACTGTGGAAGTTGCACTGACGAGATCGCTGACTTTTTCGGCGGTTTCGGTCTAGTGACCACAATTTCCACGGCTTGTTCATCGGCGGCGAATTCCATCATGCTTGGGGCTGACCTGATCAGGAGCGGACGGTGCGATGTCGTTGTCGCCGGCGGTGCGGAATGCCTGACCAGATACCATCTCAACGGGTTCAATTCCCTCAAGATACTGGACAGCGAGCCTTGCCGGCCTTTTGACGCGACCCGTAACGGATTGAATCTCGGCGAAGGAGCCGGATTCATTGTCCTTGAAAGTGAGGAACATGCCTTGAAAAGAGACGCGAAGCCGCTTGGAATTCTCGATGGTTACGGCAACGCCTGCGACGCTTTCCACCAGACAGCCTCTTCGGACGACGGAGAGGGCGCTTTCCTTGCGATGTCCAAAGCCTTGAATATGTCGGGGTTGAATCCGGAAGACATTGACTATGTGAACGCTCATGGAACGGCTACGCCTAACAATGACGCAAGCGAGAGCCGTGCTATGATCCGTCTTTTCGGCGACAAGATCCCGTCTGTGTCTTCCACAAAGGCGTTCACCGGCCACACGACCAGCGCCGCCGGCAGCATTGAAGCGGTAATTTGTTTGCTGGCTCTCCGTCATGGCTTTATTCCGGCCAATCTTAATTGGAAAGAACCGTTTGACGGTGGTGTGATTCCGGAGGCGGAGGGACGTGAGGGCGTTCGGCTTGATCACGTCCTGTGCAATTCCTTCGGTTTCGGTGGCAATGATTCATCCTTGTTGATCTCTCGTTATGACAAATAGGATTTACATACGTTCAGCGGCTCAGATCTCTGTCCAGAAGCCTCTTTGTGAGGACGGGATGACGGATCCAGCATCATGTGCTGAACCTTATCTCAGGAGCCAGGATCCGGATTTCAAACCGTTCCTGAATCCTATGCAGGCGCGAAGGATGGGCTTGATTCTGAAACGCGCGATCGCGGTTTCCCTGACCGCCTTGAGGAATGCCGGAATCGAATGTCCGGACGCAATCTTCACTGGCACAGGGCTGGGCTGCATGGAGAACACGGAGAATTTCTTGACTGTAATGTGCAGGGATGGGGAAGAGATGCTTCCTCCGACCTATTTCATGATGTCCACCCACAACACGATCAGTTCGGCTGTGGCCATACTGCTTCGCTGCCACGGACAGAACTGCACCTATTCTCAGAAGGACATTTCCTTTGAGAGCGCATTGTTGGACGCTTTCATCCAGCTTCAAAACGGCGGGGTCTCCAACGCCCTCGTCGGTGCGCATGATGAGACAACTCCGGCCACCTACGACCTTCTGAAAGGTTGCGGCTACTTCGGCGATGGCGTCACCGCCGCCGAGGCTTCTTCCGCATTTGTGCTGTCCGCATCCCATGTCTCTTCGACAGGCTCAGAGACCCGGAGGATGATGTCACACGACCGGTCCCTGAGCCTGTCGAAGGGACCTCTCTGCGAACTGTCCGACGTCCAGATCCTCCACTCCCCGAAGAATCTGGAAACCATTGTCAATGAATATCATGCCTCGCGCGTCATCCGCAGCGCAGACTATTTCAAGCTCTTCGGCAAATGCTTCTCTGCCTCGGGTCTCGGGGTCTATGAGGCGGCGATGAGGATCTCCGGAGGACTTGACAAGGACATCCTCGTCGTGAACGACGCCGGAGAGGATGTCGGGCTTGTTTATCTTAAAGGCCTATGTGGAGACTGCTGACATTGTCCGTTGTCCAAAGCCTCCTTCTGTCTGGAGGCCAGGTGCTTCTCAAGTTCGCCCTTGAGAAGATGGGCAGTTTTGAGTGGACGTGGGCGTTCTTCGGCCGACTGCTGGTGAACTGGTGGTTCTTGGGCTGCGGCCTCTGCTACGCCGGCGGCACGGTCCTGTGGATGTATATCCTCAAAAGATTTCCGTTCAGCATGGCCTACCCGATGATCAGCCTGAGCTATGTGTTCGGAATGCTCGCCGCGATATTCATTTTCCACGAGAATATTCCTGCCACACGTTGGATTGGGGTGTTCCTGATCATCAGTGGGTGCGTGTTTATAGCTAAGTGATTATGAGAAGTTTAAGGATATTATTCATTGGCCTTGCGCTGCTTTTCGCCGCTTTATCGGCTTCCGGCGCTGACTATAAGCCGCTCACAGAGGCGCAGACCGTAGAGGCCATCAAAAAGATCGACGCTTCGTGCGCCGGAATCAAGAGCCTCAAGGCTGACTTCAGGCAGGTCAAGGACATAGCCATCCTTCAGGAGAAGATGGTATCCACAGGCAAGATGTGGTTCGCCGACGGAATGTTGAGGTGGGAATATGTCTCCCCGTACACCTACCTTTTCATTCTGAACAAGGAGAAGGTGCTTCTGCAGAGCAGCCAGACCTCCAGCAAGATGGACGTGAACTCGAACAGGCTTTTCAAGTCCATTGCGAGGATTATAATGAACAGCATAACCGGGCAGGGACTGGCCGGTGGCGGGGACTTCAAGGCGCGGATGTTTCTGGATGGCGACTGCTATGTGGCTGAGCTGGAGCCTCTTAAAAAGGAAATGAAGCAGATGTTCAAGATTGTCCGCCTGCATTTCGGCAAGGACTTGAAAGTCAATGAGGTGGATTTGGTTGACAACAGTGGCGAGACGGTGATCACGATTCTGAACGCTGAATATAACAAGACGGTCGATGCGAAGGTTTTTGTTGTTGATTAGCTTGCTGCTGATTTCGGCTTTTTCTTCTGGTGCATATGTCGCTTCGACAGGCTCAGCGACCAGAAATATATCGGTCACTGAGCTTGCCGAAGTGACCGACACAACCGAATCGCCCTATATTTTCCCTTTCAACGACAATGAACCCACCCGCTACACAGTGGCCATAACCTTCAAAAACGCCTCTTTTTCAGGAATATGCGTGGTCAAGCAGAAGGATGACATCATTGTAGGCACCATAGTGAACGAATTCGGAATTAGAGCATTTGACTTTACCGTCAGTTTGGACAGAAAGCATGTCAAGCTACTGAACGTCATGAAGACTCTAGACAAATGTCTTGTTCGCAAGACAATAGCTCGTGACTTGAGACAATTGTTCAGTTCATCATCCACTGATGAATATGTCTCCGTTGAAGGGGTCAAAATCATTATGAGGAGGCCGAACCGAAGCTACACTTTTTCAAAAATGAACATCCCCGAATGAGACTTTTAGGCACATTCTTCACTATCCTCTCCACAAAAGAGACTGGTGGAAGATTCGAACCACGGTTGGTGAGCTCTGCCGAACCACTAATCAGGCTCGAACCTGACAACGTGATCTTCAAGTCCCATTTTCCTGACTATCCTATCACTCCCGGAGCCGTGCAGATCCGTGTGGCGACAGAACTGTTGGAAATGCGGTTGAACAAGTCGTTGACCCTTTCACGGGTCGCTGACCTCAAGTTCATGGAGCCGCTTTTCCCTGGGGCCGAGGTAACATATTCATTCACAAAACTTGTGGAGACTGATGAGAGACTGAAAGTGAATCTCACTGTCCGTTCGGTGGAAAAAGTTTTTTCGCGGATGAGTCTTGAATATACCATCACCTCGGCAGACACGGCGACCATTCTGAAGCAGTTGAAAACTTGCGTCATAATCCCCGTCTATAACAATGCCGGAACAATCAAGGATGTGGTACGGAGAACGTTGATGTGCTGCAAAGACGTGATTGTGGTTGATGACGGCAGCACAGACGGCTCCTCGGAAGGCCTGGAGAAATTGGGTGCTGTGGTCGTGCGCTATAAAGATAACCGTGGTAAGGGCTACGCTTTGAAGACTGGCTTTAAGGAGGCTAAGGCTCGTGGATTCGAACGCGCCATCACCATTGACGCTGACGGCCAGCATTTTCCGGAGGATATCCCCGTGTTCGCGGCTCAGGCCAAGGAAGATCCCGAAGCCATGCTGGTGGGCAGCCGTAACCTTCAGATGGAGAATATGCCCGGAGGCAACACCTTCGCCAACAAGTTCTCGAATTTCTGGTTCAGACTTCAGACCGGAGTGAACCTCCCTGACACCCAGTCCGGTTTCCGTCTCTATCAACTGAATCGTATAGGGAGGCTCCGTTTCCTGACCTACCGCTACGAGGCCGAATTGGAACTCCTTGTGTTCCAATGTTGGAAAGGCGTGCCGATGCGTCCTGTCGGAATCAACGTCTATTATCCGCCGGAAGGGGAGCGTGTCACCCATTTCCGACCGTTTTGGGATTTCTTCCGCATCAGCGTTCTGAACACGGTATTATGCTTGCTGGCTCTCTTTTACGGTCTGCCTTCTCGGCTGCTTCGTAAAAAATGAGTATCTTCGCAGGATTATGATTAAAGATGCGGCGTGACGGATTTTTTTCTCAGAATCTATGACTTCTTGTCCGGAAGAAAATGGCTGGCGGCCCTGCTGTCGGTCCTTCTTGCGGGTGTCTGCCTGTTTCTCGCTTCACGGCTTCACTACGAGGAGGACATCTCCAGATTCCTGCCTGGCGATGAGGAAAGTTCGAAATATTCCGAGGCATACAACGCCCTTGGCAAAAAGAACAACATCATCCTGATTTTCTCGGCCAAGGACGGCTCGGAGGCTGGCGAGGATGAGATTTCCGAGGCGATTCACGATTTCGAGGACGTGTTCGACGCCGTGGATTCCACCGGAATGGTTCCTCAAAGACAGATCACCGTTGACAGCGGAATGGCGTTCGAGGTGATGGCGGATGTCACATCCGGCTATCCTTTGTACATGACCGAAGCTGACTATCAGCGTATAGACTCACTCTTGAATATTCAAGGCTACGTTTCCGCTCAGCTTGCCGCTGACCGTCAGTCCCTGTTGTTCCCGACCGGTGACGCGATGGTCGCCAATGTCCGCACGGATCCTCTGCATCTGTTCACACCTGTGCTTCAGCGGTTGAGAACCAGTGCCGCCAACTCGAACTACGACATTGTCGATGACTGCATATTCACAAAGGATGGTCATGGACTCGCATTTTTGACCTCTCCTTACGGCACGAGCGAGTCTGGGATGAACTCCAAGGTCGCCGATCTGGTTGATGATGCCATCCAAAGACTTGAGACTGAACATCCTGAGGTTTCCGTGTCCGCCGTGGGCGCTCCGCTGATCGCCGTGACCAACGCCACACAGATCAAGAAGGACAGCATATTGGCCATCTCTCTGGCCCTGCTTCTGATCGGTCTTCTGCTGCTGTTTACCTACAAACGCTTCTCGGACATCCTCTGGATAGTGCTTTCAATCACATTCGGCTGGCTTTTCGCCATCGGAGGCATCGCCTTGATCCGGGACAGTATGTCGATCATCGTCATCGGAGTCGCTTCCGTGATCATCGGCATCGCCGTTAACTATCCGCTGCATTTTATGGACGGCCTGAAATCCGGTGTGAGCCCTCGCCAGAACCTCAAGGAGATGGTCGCGCCTTTGCTTATCGGCAACATCACCACGATCGCTGCCTTCCTGTGCCTTGTCTGGCTGGATGCGGTGGCAATGCAGGATCTGGGACTGTTTGGCTCGCTGATGCTGGCCGGCACGATAATATTCGTGCTTGTCTTCCTGCCGGTTTTCACCAAGGCACGAAAGAAAGTCGGCGGCACACTTGAACTGGGACGGATTCTTCCGGACAAGGCTCCTTCGAACGGTTGGCTTCTTGCCGCCGTGATGGCTGTTACGGTTGTGATGTATTTCCTCAGCGGCCGGACGGAGTTCGATTCCGACATGAGGAACATCAACTTCATGACCCAGAGTCAGAAACGTGATCTGGAGATGCTTCAGAGCGGATTGGAGCAGTCCGGCTACAACCAGATCTACGCCATCGCCGAGGGCCGGGATCAGGAGACCGCGCTTGAACTGAACGACAAGCTGCTGGCGAGGCTGGACTCCCTTAAAGGCAGTGTGGCCTTTGTCAAAGGGGCCGGTGTTTTCGCTCCTTCGGAGAAAACACAGGCTGAAAGGATAGCCAGATGGAATGCTTTCCGGGCCGGAGGACGGGCGGAAAGACTGTTGAATGAATTGGCGGAGGAAAGCCGGAGACAAGGATTCTCAGAGTCGGCGTTCAGCCCGTTCACGGACATATTGACCAATGAATATTCAGTCTCATCCTCCGATGATTCTTCTTTGAAAGAGTCATTCGACGGCACATATATCCTCAATGATAACGGGAAATGTCTGGTTGTCAATCAAGTGTACTTCAAGGACGCTTCCAGTGGACCTGACATAAAGGATGCCCTGCGCATGGACGGAACGCTTGTCTTCGACACCGGCGACATCAGCAATCGTCTCGTGACTGTTCTTTCCGAGAGCTTTGACTACATCGGAGCGATATGCAGCCTTGTGGTTTTCATCTTCCTGTGCCTCAGCTTCCGCCGTCTTGAACTGGGACTCCTGTCCTTCTTCCCTTTGGCGGTCAGTTGGTTCTGGATCCTTGGGCTGATGGGCCTTCTGGACATCCGCTTCAACATCGTCAACATCATCCTCGCCACGTTCATCTTTGGCCAGGGCGACGACTACACGATCTTCATCACCGAAGGGCTTGTCTATGAATATGCCTACGGGAAGAAACGCCTTGCCACCTACAAGAACAGCGTGTTCCATTCGGCCGTGATAATGTTCATCGGCATCGGAGCCTTGGTGTTGGCCAAGCATCCGGCCATGCGCTCGCTCGGAGAGGTGACCGTGATCGGGATGTTCATCGTCGTGGTGATGGCCTACTATCTGCCTCCGGTGATGTTCAGATGGCTGACGGAAAAGAACGGAGTCAAACGGGACATCCCTCTTACTTTGAAGAGGTTGGCATATTCAATCTACGCTCTTGTCGGCTATGTGCTGCTGATGTTCCTGTTCGCCTACCCTTACACTTTCCTCCATTTCCTTTTCAGAGGAAACTCGGAAGGCAGTAAGTTGAAGTTCCATCAGTTCATCCAAAGGATGTCCCGCTTCTTGTTGAGACACGTGCCGGGAGTCAGGTTCACGCAGGCCGGAGAGTGCGATTTCAGCAAGCCTTCCGTGATCATCGCCAACCATCAGTCGCATCTGGATCTTCTCTGCCTTATGGCCTTGAATCCCAAGTTGATATTCTTCACAAACGAATGGGTGTGGAAGAATCTTATCTACGGCTATGTGATCCGCAAGGCTGATTATATTCCTGTGAATGACGGAGTTGAGGCTCATCTCGATAAGATCCGCTCTTTGGTCGCTCAGGGATATTCATTGGTCATCTTCCCGGAGGGGACGAGGACGTCGGACGGCTCGATCGGGCGTTTCCACAAGGGGGCTTTCTATGTGGCCGCCGAACTTGGTCTGGACATCACTCCGGTGTTCATCCACGGGGCTTACGATGTGCTTCCGAAGACGGACTTCATGCTCCGTGAGGGTTCTGTCCACGTTGAGGTGGGGACTCGGATTCCTTGCCCGCAGGATTACCGTATGATGACGAAAGAGTGCCACCGGCTTTTCGTGAGCCATTATTCCGAGCTCCGCAAGACTTTGGAGACACCTGAATATCTTTCCGTTTACGTCAGGTACAAGTACCTTTACAAAGGCGCCGACGTGGAGTCCCGCTGCCGCAAGGCGTTGGCCAGTGTAGCTGATGTCGCGTTTTTGCGGGAGGCACCTCAAGGTGATCATTTTGAGATCCATGACTGCGGGCAAGGGGAGCACGCCTTGATCTTCGCCCTTATGCATCCTGAGATTCAGGTGGATGCCTACGACAGAGACGAGGACAACGTCTTGCTGGCCTCGAACTGCTCCTGCCTGCCCGATAATATTCATTTCCACTTGGAGCCATGAGACGGACTTTGATCATCCTTTTGACTGTCCTGATGTCAGTCTTTTCTTCGCAGGCACGCAGGCTTACCGTGTTCCTTCCTGATAAGGACAAAGCCAACGGTGCCGCCGTGATTGTCTGTCCCGGAGGAAGTTACTATTGGCTTTCCCGAAAAACCGAAGGCACGGAAGTGGCGCGGAAGCTGGCGGATGCCGGATTCACTGCCTTTGTCCTTCACTACCGCCACGCCGGCACGAGATACTTCCTTTTCGGGAATATGGCGGTCCCTCAGAATCATTATCCCGATGCGTTGGACGACCTTAGAGATGCCGTGCTCGAAGTGCGGCGGAAGGCTACCGAATATTCCATCGATACTTCAAAAGTTGGTGTGATGGGCTTCTCGGCCGGCGGTCATCTCGCCCTGAACAGCGGCGAGGAAGCGATTGAGGATCAGGGAATATCCTCGCGTCCGTCGTTCATCGTCTCCGTCTATCCTGTAGTCACCATGACCGATGAGACAATCGTCCACAACCGCTCCCGTACAGCCTTGCTGGGTAGGCACAGGAAAGACACTTCTCTCAGGCGGAAGCTCTCTATAGAACTGGACATCCCGTCGGACATGCCGCCGGTGTTTCTGGTGAACTGTCTGGATGACCCCACCGTAGACTACCGCAACTCCGTCGTGATGGACCGCGCCCTGACAGCATCCAGAATCCCCCACAAGTATATTCAGTTCCCCTCCGGCGGCCACGGCTTCGGCGCCTCTTCTCCTCAAGCCGATTGGCTTCCCCTTTTCCTGGACTGGTTTGATGAAATTATGGCCCGGCCTAAGGGAGTTCCAGCATTTTTAGGTTGGTTGAGGTTAGGATAAGATTTTGATTTACCGCTGTTTTTGCCTAAATTCGCATAATATTCGACTTATTGAAATGACACAGGATATTGAGTTTCAGCCGGTGGAAGTCATCAAAGACTTTCAAGAGGGGAAAATGCGCGAAGCCCTGGACTATCTGGAGGCCAACTCACCGTATTATCAGAGGATGTTCTCCCGTTTCGGGATAGATGTCTCCGCCATTCGCCATATCGAGGATCTTGTCAAGATTCCATTCACGGAGAAGAAGGACCTTCAGCTCTACAACGAGGACTTTCTGTGTGTCTCGAGGGACAAGGTGATCGACTACATCACCACTTCCGGCACGCTTGGGGATCCGGTCACCTTCTGCTGCACGGAAAAGGATCTCCAGAGGCTCGCCTACAATGAGAGGAAGTCATTCGAGTGCGCCGGAGTGCATCCCGGCAACGTCGTCCAGCTTATGACGACCATCGACAAGCGCTTCATGGCCGGCCTTGCTTATTTCCTTGGCATCAGGGAGTTGGGCGCGGGAATCATCCGAGTAGGCAACGGCGTTCCTGAGCTTCAATGGGACACAATCCAGCGCATAAAGCCGGACACGATCATGTGCGTGCCTTCGTTCATCCTCCGCCTCATCCAGTACGCGGAGGAGCACGGCATCGACTACCGTAACTCCAGCGTGAGGAGGATCATCGGAATAGGTGAAGGACTCCGCAACCAGGACTTTTCACTTAATCTGCTCGGCTCGAAGATAAAGGAAAAATGGGACGTGGATCTCTATGCCACATATTCATCGACAGAGATGGGAGCCACGTTCTCGGAATGTCAGTACGGGATGGGTGGTCATGTGCATCCTGAGCTGATCATCGTGGAGATCATCGGCGAGGACAACATGCCTGTCCCGGACGGAGAAGAAGGAGAGATAGTGGTGACCACCCTTGGAGTCGAGGGGATGCCTCTTCTGCGCTTCCGGACCGGGGACATCGCGGCGAAGAGAGTCGAGCGCTGCAAATGCGGAAGGAACTCCTACCGCCTCACACCTTTGGTCGGGCGCAAGAACAACATGATCAAACTCAAGGGCACGACCCTTTATCCACCGTCCATCAATGACGTTCTGGATAATGTGGACTATGTGGCCAACTATGTGGTCTATGTGCAGGACACCGAGGCCGGCACCGACGATGTCGTCGTGAAGGTCGGCCTGACAAATGAACCGGACTTTGACGTGGTCAAGGACCTTAAGGACAGGTTCCGCTCAAGGCTTCGTGTGGCTCCGAATGTGGAAATCCATCCAAAGGAGGAAATCCAGAAGGTGCTCTTCCCGGCCAAAAGCCGCAAACCAGTGAAATTCGTGGATCTAAGAGCCAAGAAATGATGATTGACGAAACCATCTTTGACGACATCAGACCCTACATGGACGACGAGATCCCTGCTGCGATGCACCGCATAGCGGACAACGACCTGTTTCCGCTGTTGTCCTCGTTCGCTTTCCCGGACAGAAATGTGGAGGAGGTGCGTGAACTTGTGCGGAACATAAACACTGTGTACGGCTTCCAGAAGCAGATCATGTGGTACGTCAACGAGCAGATCGTGAAGCGCAGCATGTCTTCCTACACGGTCTCCGGAATCGAGAACCTGGACCCTGCAGGACACTATCTTTTCGTGTCCAACCACAGGGACATCATGTTGGACGCATCAGTGCTTCAGAACGTTCTTCACGTCCATGGCTTCCAGACCTCCGAGATCACATTCGGAGCCAATCTGATGAGCTCCAGTCTGGTGATCGACATCGGTAAGTCCAACAAGATGTTCAGGGTGGAGAGAGGCGGCAATATGAAGGATTTTTACAAATCCTCCGTCCATCTGTCAGAGTACATCAGGCACGCCATCGTGGACAGAGGAGAGTCCGTCTGGATTGCACAGAGGAACGGCCGCACCAAGGACGGCGACGACACCACAGACCAGGGGATCATCAAGATGTTCGGAATCAGCAAGCGTGATGACAAGATCAAGGCCTTGTCCGAACTGAACATCGTTCCGCTTTCCATTTCCTACGAATGGGAGACCTGCGACTACATGAAGGCTCTTGAGCTGTACCAGTCCAGGTCTGAGAAATACGTCAAAAAGCAGGGTGAGGACCTTTCCAGCATCCTTTCCGGCATCACCTCTTTCAAGGGCGATGTGCATCTTACTTTCTGCCCGATGATCACCGAGCAGGACTTGATGGCCTATGATGCCCTTCCCGGCATTGAATATAACCGTGAGGTCGCAAGTCTTTTGGACCACAGGATCCATGCCGGCTACAGACTGACTCCAAACAACTTCATCGCCCACGACATCCGTTTCGGGAAGCACGAGTTCAAGGGCGGGAAATACACCGAGGAGCAGAAGGAGCGGTTCCTGCACCATCTGAAGAAACTGGAGAAATACGATGTCGATGAGCCGGAGGTGCTGATGGACATATTCCTTGGAATATATTCAAATCCTGTAGACAATTGTTTTGAGAGAAGCCATGAATAGGGTAGTGATAACAGGAATGGGCATCTGGTCATGCCTTGGAAAGACTTTGGACGAGGTTCGTGATTCCCTTTACGATGGGAAGTCCGGGATAGTCTTCGATCCGGAAAGGAAGGAGATCGGCTTCCGCTCGGCTTTGACCGGCAAGGTGGAAGTCCCTGACCTCAAGAAGGAACTGAGCCGTTCCCAGAGGGTGTTCATGCCCCAGCAGGCCAAATTCGCCTACTGCGCCACGAGGGACGCTCTCCGTGACGCCGGAGTGGATGAGGAATATCTCGCCTCTCACGAGGTCGGACTCCTCTATGGCAACGATTCCTCGGCGCTTCCCGTGATCGAGTCCGTGGACATCATCCGTGAGAAGAAAGACACGATGATGTGCGGCTCGGGAGCGATCTTCCAGTCGATGAACTCGACTGTAACCATGAACCTCGACTGCATATTCAGGCTCAAGGGAATGAACCTGACCGTGTCGGGAGCTTGCGCCAGCGGTTCGCACGCCATCGGGCTTGGCTCGCTTCTGATTCAGCACGGTCTTCAGGAGATGGTTGTCTGCGGCGGCGCCCAGGAGGTCCATCCTTATGCGGTCGCTTCTTTCGACGGCATCTCTGCGTTCTCTGTCAGGGAAAGCGAACCGGAAAAGGCCAGTCGTCCTTTCGACCGTGACCGTGATGGACTTGTGCCGAGCGGCGGCGCGGCGACGGTTGTCCTTGAAAGCTACGAGTCGGCTGTCCGCAGGGGAGCGAGAATCTACGGCGAGGTGCTTGGCTACGGCTTCTCCGGCAACGGCGACCACATCTCCACTCCGAACGTGGACGGCCCGAGACGCTCCCTTGAAATGGCGGTCAGGCAAGCCGGAATTGACAGGAATATGATCGGCTACATCAACGCCCACGCAACCTCCACACACGTCGGGGACGCCAACGAGGCCAAGGCCATAGCCTCTGTCTTCGGTGACAGGACCGTGCCGGTGACGAGCACCAAGTCCCAGACAGGTCACGAGATGTGGATGGCAGGAGCCAGCGAGGTGATCTACTCGATGCTTATGATGAAGAACGACTTCATCGCCGCTAATCTGAATTTCGAGAATCCGGACGAGGATTCCGCAAGGCTTCTGATCCCTGCCGAGAGGATCTCCAGGCATTTCGATGTGTTCCTTTCCAATTCATTTGGCTTCGGAGGCACTAATTCCACATTGATTATCAAGAATCTATAATATGGCGGTCATCAGCGAGACAGTTCGTGTCAAGGTCAGGTTCTCGGAGGTGGATCCGATCCGGATGGTCTGGCATGGGAACTACATCAAGTACCTTGAGGATGCCCGTGAGGCTTTCGGCCATCGCTACGGAATCAGTTATCTCCAGATCAGCGGGCATGGCTACTACGCCCCGATTTACGACCTTCAGGTACGTTTCCTTCGCGCTGCGACAGTCGATGACACCCTGCTTGTTACCATCACTTGGAAACCCGCCGAGGGTGCCAAGCTCTGCTTTGACTACGAAATCCGTAACGAGAAAGACAACGGCCTGATACTCAGGGCTTCGACAATTCAACTGTTTACTACTGCGGATGGTGAGTTCGACCCTGTCGGCCCTGCTTTCTTCCAAGAGTGGAAAGACAAGATGTTATCTGAATATTAAAGTGGAGAAAAGCGTCATCATCATAGGAAGCGGCCTCGGTGGACTGGAATGTGGCTACATTCTGGCCAGGCAAGGTTTCCGGGTGACGATTCTGGAACAGGCCGCCAAACCAGGTGGTTGCCTTCAATCCTTCAAGCGTGGAGGACGTGTGTTTGACACAGGGCTTCACTATGTCGGAGGCCTCGGCGAAGGCCAGTCCTTACGTCCTTTCTTTGAATATTTCGGATTGATGGATCTGCCATGGAGGCGGATAGACACTGATTGTGTCGATGAGATTGTCATCGGGAAGCAAAGTTTCCCTCTGTCCTCGGGTCACGATCGTTTCGTGGAGCGTATTAGTGAGCGTTTCCCTGCGGAAAGAAACAATCTTAAGGAATATGCCCGCTTCCTCCAAAGGGTCGGAGACGACATATTCAAAATCTTTGAGGGCGACAGCGTCGAGATGAATGACCTTCTGGGTCGCAGCGCCTATGAATATCTTCGCTCCACGATAGCGGATCCTCTTCTGCGTCAGGTTCTCAGCGGGGCATTCATGCGGATGGAACTTCGAGAGTCGCTGCCATTATATGTCTTCGCCCAGATCAGCGATTCGTTCATCCAGAGCGCTTGGAAACTGGAAGGGGGAGGAGACCAGATTGTAAGCCGTATGGTGGATTCCATCACATCAATGGGCGGCACTGTCAGGACCAACGCCAAGGTCACTTCAATCAGAGCCGTGTGTGGCAAGGTCTCCGAGGTCGAGGTGAACGGCTCTGAGACATTGAAGACCGACTGGGTGATTTCCGACGCTCATCCGGCAGTGACCCTTGAACTTATCTCTGACGGCCTCCGGAAGGTTTACAAGGAGAGAATCTCCGCTTTGGACAACACTTTCGGGGTGTTTACCGCAAACATCTGTCTAAAACCAGGAGTCCCGATGTGTCCCGACGGGAACATATTCATTCATCGTGAAGGCATCGACCTTTGGCATCCGGACCCATCAGTCACCGAGTCTGTCATGGTTCATTTTTACCCTGGGCCGCAAGGTAGTGCGACACATCTGGACTTGATGAGCCCGATGCCTTTCCATTGTGGCGACGGTGGCACCGATTGCCCTGCTTCACCATCTTCGAAGGCGACCGTATTTGGTTCTGAAGAAGCCTACGAGTCGGCAAAGCAGAGAAAGTTAAGGGAATGCCTTGATTTGGTGGCGTCAAGGCTTCCGTGGCTGGAAGGCTCAATTGAGAGCCTCAGCACAAGTACTCCGCTGACATATTCCCGCTACACCTCAACTCCCCAAGGCTCCGCTTTTGGCATCCGTCACGATTGGAGAACCCCTCTGCGCACCGTCCTGTCCCCCCGCACCCCTCTGAAAAACCTCCTTTTCACCGGCCAAAGCCTCAACCTCCACGGCATTCTTGGTGTCTCCATGACCTCCACCCTCACCTGCCGCGAGATCCTCGGCAAGGATTTTACAATCCTTCACTGATTCCCTTATACACAGTCAGCCCCTTTACAGTAAGAAGATACTTCTGACGAGGATGACGTGGAGAATCAGGGTATTTCATCCTGATCAAGCCTTCTGTGATTGCCGGAGCAAGAGAATATTCAAGGAAGTTTTTCCTGTCTTTCAACCCAGCCGCTTCCATCATTTCTCTTACGCTTCTTTCCTCTTGTCCAATGACAAGAACCAATCGCTTGACAGTATCAGACAAAGACTCCAGCACTGATTTATTACTTGTGGGGGTACTTGTGGGGGTACTTGTGGGGGTGCTTGTGGGCGACTTGTCAACGTTTGTATATCCTATCAGCATATAGCGGTTCTTCAACTCGTTCTGCTCTCCCAACATCAGATTACGGAAGAACTTGACGAGAAATGAGGGGTCTGGCTCTATGCCCTTGGATGGATTGCGATAGTTTGCGCGGACCAGCGCGTTACGAAAGTACCACGAGTTGTCCGCAAACAAATCGTTGTTTACCTTGAAACCAATGGAACGCAGATATTTGATGACAAAAACAGCGGTTGTACGAGTATTGCCTTCACGGAACGGATGGTTCTGCCAAAGCAATGTGACAAAATCAACAATATGCTCGATGATTTCATCCGTTGTCAGTCCTCTATAACTGAAGTCTTTTTCCTGTTTGATATCATATTCCAAAGCCATCATGATGTCTTCGGCACGTCCATAGACAACAGTATCACCTTGCAGCACCCATTCTTTTTTGCTGATGTCATAAGAGCGAGTTTCACCGGCGTGTTTGAATATACCCTCGAACAAGTGCCTGTGAATATTCAGAAACTCCAATGCCGTGAACGAGAATGACTGTTCACTCAACAATTTGGTGATGTTTGCCGCCACACGGTCCGCCTCTTCTTTTTCTGCGTCGCCATTATCGTGCGTTGTCTTGCTTACATAATAAGACTTTAATTGCTCGCGCACATCATCAATGGTGATCTCACCCTCAATATGTTTTACAGCCGTCTCTTTCAGATAGTCTGACACTTTCAATCCATCCACATCCTGCAGACCGATAGCTGTCCGCCACACCGAGGCTCTCTCTCGCTTATGTGGTTCTGCAACACGCTCGTAGGCTTCGAAATCTGGATTTTTGTTAACCATCTATGATGAGTTTTATATGTATGCAAAGATATAATTTTCATATGAGAATATAAGATGGCTTTCAGACAAATTACAACCTCATCGTCATTTTATGATTATCATTTTATGACGATGAAGAATTATTGTGTATGTTTGCACTGAAATTAATTTTGAATATCTTATGTCGAAATATGCTTTTGTGACCGGTGGAAGCCGTGGGATCGGCCGGGCGGTATGTGTGAAACTTGCCCGGATGGGGTTCTGTGTTGTGATTAACTATGTCTCAAACGATGATGCCGCGCGGGAGACTCTCCGGCTTATTGAGGAGGCTGGGGGCAGTGGCGAGCTTCTGAAGTTTGATGTGGCTGACGCTGAGTCGACGGTAAAGGCGATAGAAGGATGGCAGGATAGTCATCCTGATGATTATGTTGAGGTGCTGGTTAACAATGCGGGTGTGAGAAGGGACAATCTGATGCTTTGGATGGAACAGGATGACTGGTTCAAGGTGATGGCCACGGATTTGAACAGTTTCTATAATGTCACCCGTAAGTTCCTTCAGCCGATGGTCTCGCACCGCAACGGACGAATCATCAACATGGCATCGTTGTCCGGTCTCAAAGGTCTGCCGGGCCAGACGAACTATTCGGCTGCAAAAGGTGGGCTGATTGCTGCCACGAAGGCTCTGGCTCAAGAACTTGCTCCGAGGAAGATCACCGTCAATGCTGTCGCTCCGGGCTTTGTCGAGACCGACATGGTCGAAGGACTTGACGAGGACACTCTCAAGGCTCAGATCCCGGCCCGTCGTTTCGGCAAGCCTGAGGAGGTAGCCGCACTCGTCGGTTTCCTCGCCTCTTCGGATTCCGCCTACATCACCGGCCAGGTCATTTCCATCAACGGAGGACTCTATTAACTCTGCTTTACTATGTAAGTGTGTAAAAAATGAGTGAACACGTCTGCAGGTCAGCGGAAATTAATTTTCAAATTTTGGTCTACCGTGCAAAATTTGAAAATTAATTTCCGCTGACTTTGTGTTACAATATCCCGGCCTTTTCGTTTAAATTAGTGAAAAGTTCAAACGATGATCGAAGACTTTCTCACAGAAGCGTTCCTGGCCCTTCGGGGCCGATGGAAATCTGAAGACGTTCTGCAAGACGCCTTCTGTAGGCTTTGGGGAAGAAAGTACAA
Organism: Bacteroidales bacterium UBA6366; assembly: GCA_002438845.1. Taxonomy (GTDB): domain Bacteria; phylum Bacteroidota; class Bacteroidia; order Bacteroidales; family UBA932; genus Cryptobacteroides. Next base: position 80,046 of record DJRG01000042.1, on the reverse strand, counting down.
GATCGGAAGCGTGAAAGAGGCGATAGGGCTGCTGTCAAGGACTGGCAGAAACCTTGAGATTGACGAACACAGGAAAGCGAGTGGAAGGCAGACGGTGACTCTCGAAGGACGTCAGGTTGAGGATGAGGGCGGCGATGCTATGGAAAAGGAACTGCTCTTCCGGAAAGTCGAAGCGTCAGTGGAAAGTGAACTGACCGATCTCCAGAAAATTATCGTCAGAAAGCATGAATATGAAGGCCAGTCCTTCGAGCGGATAGCAAAAGACCTTGGAATGCAGCAGGCTGCGGTTCGGATGCACATCTCAAGGGCAAGAAAAATTTTAAGGGGAAAATTCAGAAATGAAGATGAATAGGATCAATGAATATATTGACAGGTACTTCGAGGGAACCCTTTCCGAAGCCGAGGAACTGAAGCTCAAGGCTTCTCTCACCTCTCCGGAAGGACAGGCCTCTGAATATGACGAAGCGCGCGCCGTGATGGGTTACTTCGCCGTCGGCAAGTCCCTTTCACGGAAGGAAGCGGATGAATATTCCCGAAAAGGCATCCGCAGGCATGGCTCCGCATGGCTTCGGGTCGCTGTGGCCGCCGTGTGCGCCGGTATATTCATAACTATCGGGGTGAATGTCTATAATAAGGAAAACATCTGCGTCTCGTATGTCGGAGGGCAGAAGGTGACAGACAAGGAGGTCGTAATGAACGACGTCGATGGCATCCTTGCCGACCTTTTCTCCGGCGGAACGGATGTGGATGAACAGTTAAATGAAATATTCGGAAAATGATGAGACGAAAAGTAATTTTGATAGTTGCGCTGTGCTTGTTGACCCTGCTTCCGGCACGCGCGCAGGAAGGACTTCAGATTGACAGTCTGTTCCGGGAAATGTCCGGTGTACGTGATGTCTCCGAGAGTATTGTTACCGGCAGCGAATTGAGACCGTATCGGTTGAAATATTTCCGCAGCATCAGTTTCAAGGCCAACGCCAAAATGATCGCAAGAATCGCAAGACTGATCGAGGCTGATGCGGTAAACGGTGCCGAAGACACAAAGATTGATTATGTTGGCGGGCAACTCAATTACGCAATTCTTAGGATTCCCGTCAAGGGAACTCGCGAGAATATGTATGTGTGCTTTCAGGCGAAAAAGATCACGGATGAGGTAATGACTTTCGGTGGACTTCCCGGTGATCCCCCTCGTGAGGTAACTGGATATATCTTGGACGAGAAAGCTAAAGGGCCGTTCAAAAAGGCGTATGTCACAGTGGTTTATCTGAGAGGCAAGGCCACGATGGACGATCTTAATTATATGTTTAAGAAAAGATAAAACCAATTGATATGAAAAAGATAATAGTATTTGTATTAATGACGCTCGTATGTGCGTCTATGGCTTCCGCGCAGATTCGCCCACGTGTCAACGTGGATGGAAAGAAGTTGAATTATCTGTCGGACTCTCTGGTTATCGTTTATTCACCGGATTCGGTCAAGCTATGCGGATCAAACAAGAGTAATCCACAGACTGTGACAATCTACGGATCAGAGTCTGACAAGTCGTTCAAGTATAGCCGTAAGGATGAATATAACCCTGGCGAGACAAAGATTGTCATCAACGACAACAAAAAGAGGAAAGCGAATTCTGATTCCCAACGCTTTGACTTTAGTGTGCCTTTCTACCGCAAGCTGAAGAAAGAGCCTGTTGACTGGGACAAGATGCTGAATCCCGGCAATTTCGGTTTTGCGTTGATTTCAACTGATTCGGACGTTATGAATTTCAAGACTCAACGATCCTATGAGATATTCTTGTATCTCAACTCCAACGATTTTCGCTCCGATTCAGGCCGCCATCTATTCTCTTATGGTGTCGGTCTCAACTGGAAGAACTTCTCTATGACCAAGGGAATGATGTATAAAGATGATGAGGGAATCATTCACCCTAATGTTGAATGGCCGAAACATTCTGATCCTAAAGTCTCCAAACTCAGGGTGTTCAGCGTCACTTTCCCTATCATGTACAGTTGCAACATCGCCTCAGGTTTCGGATTTACAATCGGCCCTGTCGTGAACCTTAACGCTTACAGTTCGATTGTCAACAAATACAGACTGAACGATGAAAAGCAGAAGGACAAGTACAAGAGGGCACACTGCAACCTCGCCACGGTTGACTTGATGTTCCAGCTCAATTTCAGGGATGTGGGTGTCTACGCGAAATATTCTCCGATGAATATCATGGACACTGACTACTGGCCTGAATTCAAGCATTGGGCAGTCGGTCTGACGGTCAATCTGTAACAGCCGCATATTCATAAAACAAGCCCCCGGAAGTACTTTCTTGCTTTCGGGGGCTTGTTGTAAGTGTCTCTTTCGCTTAGCGTTCGATTGTGGCCTCGCGGTCAGGTCCGAGGGAGATTATGCTGATCGGCACGCCGAGATAGTCTTCCATGAACTTGATGTAGTTCTTGAATTCCTGCGGAAGTTCGCTTTCCTTGCGGATTCCGGTGAGGTCTTTCTTCCAACCTGGGAACTCGGTGTAAACAGGCTCGATCTGGGCGGCAATGTCGAACGGAACCTGATCGGTCTCCTTGCCGTCCACCTTGTAGGAGGTGCAGACCTTGATGGTCTCGAAATCGTCCAGGCAGTCGGACTTCATCATGATGAGGTCGGTCACGCCGTCAATCATCACGGTGTACTTCAGCGCCACGAGATCCAGCCAGCCGCAGCGGCGAGGACGACCTGTGACCGCCCCGAACTCATGTCCGACCTGACGGAGCCTCTCACCTGTCTCGTCGAACAACTCTGTCGGGAACGGGCCGCTGCCCACGCGGGTGCAGTAGGCCTTGAATATTCCATAGATGTGTCCGATCTTTGACGGGGCGACTCCAAGTCCGGTGCAGACTCCGCCGACTGTGGTGGAGGATGATGTCACGAACGGATAGGAACCGTAGTCGATGTCAAGCATCGATCCCTGCGCTCCTTCGGCAAGCATCGGCTTGTCTTCCAGCCATTTGTTCACGAAATACTCGCAGTCAATCAGTTGGAATTCCTTCAGGAACTCGATGGCGCTCATCCACTCGGCCTCGTCCTTGGCTGGATCACACTCGAAGTGCAGATCTGAGAGCAATTGAATATGTCTGGCCTTGAGTTTCTCGAATCTTTCCTTGAAATCAGGGGCGAGGATGTCACCGACCCTCAGGCCATGTCTGCTGATCTTGTCGGTGTAGGTCGGCCCGATGCCCTTGAGGGTGGAACCGATCTTGCCTTTTCCGGCAGCCGCCTCGTAAGCCGCGTCCAGAAGCCTGTGGGTAGGAAGGATCAGGTTGGCCTTCTTGGAGATGAACAGCTTCTCTTTCGGGTTGATGTTCATCTTCTCCACATTCGCACATTCCTCTCGCAGAGTGATCGGATCCAGAACGACACCGCTTCCGATGATGTTGGTGGAGCCTTCACGGAATATTCCTGAAGGAATGCTGCGGACCACGAAGTTCTTGCCGTCGAAATGCAGGGAATGTCCGGCGTTCGGGCCACCCTGGAATCTCGCAACAGCCGGATAACGGCCTGCAAGCACATCCACAATCTTACCTTTTCCTTCGTCTCCCCACTGGAGGCCAAGGACTACGTCAAGTTTTGAACTCATATCTGATAATATTCGTTTTGTATATTCCTTAAAAACAGTTTGGACTTCGTCGCAATTATTTTTGTTAATCATTCGTGACGAAAAGAAATTGCTCAAAGACCATGGCGGAAACTAGAACGGAAGGTCATCCTGTGGCATGTCCGCAGCGGCGACTTCGATAGGATTCACAGGAGTCTGCTGCTGTGGCTGCTGAACCTGCTGCTGATAACCTGTCTGCTGCGTAGGCTGTTGTGATGGTTGATAGCCGCCCTGCTGGTACTGAGGCTGAGCGTACGCCGGACCTTGAGCCGGACCGCCCGCCGGTCCCTGAGCCTGTCGAAGGGCCGGCTGCCCGTACCCTTGGCCTTGCTGTTGGTAGCCACCCTGCTGTCCTGCATTATAACCTCCCTGGGCCTGTCCGTACCCCTGTCCACCATCCTGCGCTCCAGGATTGTCCGATTTCCTGCCCAGAAGCTGAAGATTGTCCACTGTGACCTCCGTGGTGTACCTCTTGTTGCCCGTTTGGTCAGTCCACGACCGAGTCCTCAGCTTGCCTTCAATGTAAACCTGAGTGCCTTTGCGGATGTATTTTTCCGCCACGTCTGCCGAATTCCTCCAGGCCACGATGTTGTGCCATTCCGTGTTCTCTCGAAGTTCTCCATTGCGGTCACGATAGCGTTCAGTCGTCGCGAGGGTGAACGTCGCCACCTTCGTGCTTCCTGAATTAGGGTTGTTGTTTCCATCAAGGTAACGTACTTCCGGGTCTTTTCCAACGTTACCGATCAGCATTACTTTGTTCAGTGACATGATCTTAAGTCGTTTAGTTATGTTAAAATGCGCCTTGATTGAACCTCCTTGCGGCAAACGTCCAGATTCCACGCATCATCTCGCGAAGAACAGTTGCCGCAACGGCCGGCCCAAAGCATTGCAAGTTAGTCAAAATATTCCGTATTCCCATAAAAAATGGAAGTGGTGAATGGCTATTATGATTTGCAGAATGTCATGCGGTTTGCTAACTTCGCACCTGTCAAAAGTAATCGGAATTTTATTGCTTTTCAAAAGAATTTATGAATATGGCGAAATATGGTCTCATAGGCGATCCGATCAAGGGATCCGGCAGTCCGGCGCTTTTCGAGGCGGCGTACAAAGGCGTGAAGGATGGTGAATATTCATACGACCTGATCGAAGGTGCTGATTTTGAGGCTTCCTTCCAAAGGTTTGTTGATGAATATGCCGCCGTCAATGTCACCGCTCCTTTCAAGGAACAGGCATATTCAAAGGTTCTGGAGATGGCTCGCAAGGGAGAGGGTGCTATTTCCGGACCGGCCGCGCGCATCGGGGCGACAAACCTTCTGGTGAAGGGCTCCAATGGCATCGAGGCGTACAATTCGGACTTCACAGGAATCGTGACGGCGGTTGTCGAGGCATATTTCCCTGGCATTGTCGAGGAGTTTATCGGTAATTTCGGGGACAAGTTTTTCGTGAAGATGCACCAGTTTTTCCTGATGACACTGAACCGCACGTTCAACCGTCAGCCACAGGCACTTGTGGTCGGTTGCGGTGGAGCTGGAAGGGCCGCCGCCGTGGCCGCCGCGGAACTTGGATTCGCCACCATCCTGATGAACCGCACACCCGAAAAGGCACAGGCGATCGCCGATTCCATGCAGGAATATGGCTTCCTTCCGGACCCTATCTCCGATTTCAAGGAGGCCGTCAAGGAGTGCGACCTTGTGATCTACACCCTGCCGATGGCCCTGCCCGAGATTGCTGAGTTTACCGCCGATGATTTCGCCTGTGAGGATTCCGGCCAGAGAAAGGTAATCCTTGAGGCGAACTACAAGACTCCGTCTTTCGATGATGAGGCCCGGATGAAACTCGCCTCCGCCGACTGCACCTACATCTCCGGCCGCCGCTGGCTTCTATACCAAGCCCTGACCGGCTACTCCATCATGACCGGCCACCAGCCCGACCTCAAAGCCATGTCCGAGGTCGTTTTCTAGATAGTCTGGTCGCTGAACCTACTGTTGCTGAGTCTCCGGTCGCTGAGCCTGTCGAAGCGACTCGAAAGATCTCCTGCTACTGAATCTTTCATTATTTGTGCTCCAGATCGTTGAGGTGAATCTCCAGCGCCTTGGTGGAGATGACCAGCTCGCGGATTGAGAGGCCGAGGGATGAGATCAGTAGCAGCAGGGCGATTCCGAAGATGATGATCGCTGTGATCCTCAGGCTGATGAAGCAGAAGAACATTGACACGACGCAGCAGAACAGGCTTGTGATTCCAAGAATCTGCATGTTCCGGGTCAGGTTCAGCCTTTTACGGAGATTCGCGATCTGTGCTGCCGTTACCTCTGACCTATCTTTTACATATTTATCCTTGAGATTTCGCACCAACTGAGCGTATGACAGAAAACGGTTGGTGTAAGCAAGCATAATCAGAGACACGGCTGAGAACAGCAACGTAGGAGTCACTAAAGAGAATTCTTCCATAACGCAATCATCTTAAGGTTATTCAGTCCGCACCGACCCCGTGCCGGCCGACCATCCACCCCGTTGCAAATTTCAACCCAAACGTTGGCTCCCATTGTTTCTGTGCGCCTAAGGTGCATTTCCACGCACCGGTATCCATTTATCGACCGACCGTGCGTCTCGACGGCATTTCCACTCACCGACCATCCATCAACTAATTTACCGTGCGTCAGACTGATCTTTCCACGCACCGGTTATTCTATGCGCAGAGAAAACATGTCGTCATATCCTTTGGTTATTTGCTTGTTTATAAGGCTGTTCCTATAAAATATTCGGGATTTACTGCAAATTTACAATAAATCCCGAGAGAACTATGAGCAAATGGAAATAGGAGGGCTCTGTTTTTACTGCCTCTGGCGGAGGGCTTCGAAGAGGAGGATGGCGGCGGAGACGGAGACGTTGAGGGAGTCGAGGGCTCCGAGCATCGGGATGCGGATGTGGGCGTCGGCAGCCTTCCGCCAGATGTCGGTCAGGCCTGTGGACTCGGTACCCATCACGATGGCGGTCGGCTTCTTCATGTCGGTGTCGTAGTACAGGGAAGAGTCCTGAAGCTGCGCGGTGAGTATCTGAATATGTTTGTCTTTGAGCCATGCGATGGTCTCTTCGGAGGAAGCGACTGCCACTTGTCTGGAGAACACGGCACCGATGCTGGCCCTGATGAGGTTCGGGTTATAGAGGTCTGTCAAAGGGTCGCAGATGATGACGGCATCGGCTCCGGCGGCATCGGCGCTTCTGAGGACGGCACCGAGGTTGCCGGGCTTCTCCACGCCCTCAAGCACTATGACGAGCGGATTCCTGCTGAGTATCAGGCTGTCCAGAGTCCTTTCACGAAACTCCATTTCGGCGATGACACCTTCCGTGCCGCCCCTGTAGGCTATCTTGCCATAGAGCTCGTACAGAACCTGGACAACGCCGACTTTCGGATTCAGCCTTTCCGCCTTGCCAAGAAGGTCGTTCAGTTCCTCTTCTGTCAGCAGCTCTCCGCAGATGAACAGAGTCTTCGGAACGAATCCGGCGTCAAGGCAGTGACCGAGTTCCCTGCGGCCTTCGACCACAAACAACCTTTCCGACCGTCTCAGTTTCGACTTCTCCTGAAGCGCCAGCAACTCCTTGATCTTCTGGTTCTGAGCAGATGTGATGTTCTCGATTCTCATAATAAAAATGACTATGTTTTTCGACTGTCTGGAATGACGGTGGAATGTGATGGCACCATACGAAAAGGAAAGTTGGTCGCTTTCATGGTGTTTCTGATATCAAAAAGGGTGACTCGGACATAGCGGTCGCAGTCACCCTCCCTGAATATTCAAAATTGATTATTCCTCTGTCGCCTCGGCGCCCTTGTCGCTCTTCACGATCTTCTCAGGACGCATCTGAGGGAAGAAAAGCACATCCTGGATGGTCGTCTGGCCGGTCATGAACATGGTCAAGCGGTCGATGCCCATTCCGAGACCGGAGGTAGGTGGCATGCCATATTCAAGGGCGCGCACGAAGTCGTAGTCGATGAACATCGCCTCGTCGTCTCCGTGGCTCTTGAGGGCAGCCTGCTCTTCGAACCTCTCCAGCTGGTCGATAGGGTCGTTGAGCTCTGAATATGCGTTCGCGAGCTCCTTGCCGCAGACGAACAGCTCGAACCTCTCCGTAAGGGTAGGATCCTCGCGATGCCTCTTTGTCAGCGGAGACATCTCGACAGGGTAGTCGATGATGAATGTAGGCTCGATGAGATGCTCCTCGCAATATTCTCCGAATATGGCGTCGATCAACTTGCCGACACCCATCGAAGGCTCGAACTCGACATTCAGTTTCTTGCATGTCTCGCGCAGCTCGTCAACTCCCATGCCCTTCACATCCACACCGGCATATTCCTTAATGGCTTCAAGAATAGGCAGTCTGCGGTAGCCGGCCTTGAAGTCGATCTCCTTGTCGCCGATCTTCACGACTGTGGTGCCGTGCAGTTTGAGGGCGATCTTTTCGAGCATCTTCTCCACGAAGTCCATCATCCAGATGTAGTCCTTGTAGGCCACGTAGATCTCCATACAGGTGAACTCAGGGTTGTGGGTCTTGTCCATACCCTCGTTGCGGAAGTCCTTGGCGAACTCGTAGACACCGTTGTAGCCACCGACGATGAGTCTCTTGAGGTAGAGCTCGTTGGCGATCCTCATGTAGAGGTCGATGTCGAGGGCGTTGTGGTGGGTGATGAACGGACGGGCTGTAGCGCCACCAGGGATGGCCTGAAGGATCGGTGTCTCGACCTCAAGGCAGCCAGCCGCGTTGAAATATTCCCTCATCGTGGCGATGATCTGGGCTCTCTTGACGAAAACGTCCTTCACCTGAGGGTTCACGATGAGATCCACGTACCTCTGGCGGTAGCGGAGCTCCGGATCGGTGAACGCGTCATAGACAACGCCGTCAACCTCCTTTACGATAGGGAGAACCCTCAGGGACTTGCTCAGGACTGTCAATTCCTTGGCGTGAACGCTGAGCTGGCCTGTCTGGGTGATGAAGGCGAATCCCTTGATGCCGATGATGTCACCGATGTCAAGCAGCTTCTTCCAGACTGTGTTGTACATCGTCTTGTCCTCGCCCGGGCAGATCTCGTCTCTCTTGACGTAGATCTGGATCCTACCCGTGGCATCCTGGATTTCGCCGAACGATGCCGCACCCATGATTCTGCGGGACATCAGACGGCCTGCGATGCAGACTTCCTGATAGTTGCCCTTCTGAGGATCAAAACCTGCCTCGATCTCCTTGGCGGTCGCGTTGACTGGATAAAGAGGTGCCGGATAAGGGTTGATGCCCAATTCCCTTAACTTTGCGAGAGACTCTCGTCTGATTCTCTCCTGCTCGCTGAGTTCGATGTTTGCCATATCTGTTGTGTTTTTATATTCAAATCTATTTTTCGCGGTCGGAATATTTCTGTCTCACGCAATGAGGAATATTCTTTCGGCGACCGTCGTTTCCTTCTTCGCTAACGGCGAATAAGATACGCCCTGAATATGCAAAATTACTACTTTTAATTCACATTCTGAAATTAAATCCGTACCTTTGTCTATTATGGGAAAAGAGCGCAAATGGATTTTGAAGGAACCGGCTGATCCGGAGAAAGTGGGAAGGCTTTCCGCCGAACTGGGCATTGACCGGGTTCTCGCTGACCTTCTTGTCAAGAGGGGGGTCGAGACTTTCGAGCAGGCGCGCTCGTTTTTCCGTCCGAGCCTTAACGACTTGCACGACCCGTTCCTGATGAAGGATATGGACGTGGCCGTAGAAAGGGTCCGCAAAGCGATCACGAGTGAGGAGAAGATTCTTGTCTATGGCGACTACGACGTGGATGGCACGACCGCCGTCTCGCTGGTATATTCATTCCTTAGAAGGTATTCCTCGAAGGTGGATTTTTACATTCCTGACCGCTATGATGAGGGCTACGGCGTGTCCTACAAGGGCATCGACTGGGCGGGGGATAACGGTTTCGGGCTGATCATCACTTTGGACTGCGGCATCAAGGCCAACGAGAAGGTTGAATATTCCGCCACGAAGGGAATCGATGTGATCATCTGTGACCACCATCTTCCGGAGGACACGCTTCCGCCAGCTGTGGCTGTACTGGATCCAAAGCGTGAGGATGACACCTATCCGTTCGATGACCTGAGCGGCTGTGGAGTCGGTTTCAAACTTGTGCAGGCATATTCTCTGAAATACGGCATTCCGTTCGAGACTTTGATTCCGCTGCTGGATCTTCTTGTGGTGAGCATCGCGGCGGATCTCGTGACGATGGTGGGGGAGAACAGGGTTCTGGCTCACTTCGGCCTCAAGCAGTTGAATGAGAATCCACGCAAGGGTCTTCACGCTATGGCGACGCTCTCAAAACTGGAACTTGGCCATCTTACGATTGACGACATCGTGTTCAAGATCGGCCCGAGGATCAACGCCGCCGGAAGAATGGAGACCGGTCGTTTGGCCGTTGAACTCTTGACCGCTTCTGACGACCACACCGCCACAATGATCGGCGAGAAGATCAACGACAACAACAACGACCGCAAGAGCATCGACCGCGAGATCACCCAGGAGGCCCTTGAGATGGTCCAGAACGGTTCGGCGTTGTCAACAGACGCCGCTACGATAGTTTACAATCCGACTTGGAACAAGGGCGTTGTCGGAATTGTGGCCTCACGGCTTGTCGAGGCGTTCTACAAGCCGACTATCGTGCTGACAAAATCGAACGGATTCATCACCGGATCTGCCCGAAGTGTCGCCGGTTTCGACCTCTATGAGGCCATAGAGAGTTGCGCTGACCTGCTTGAGAACTTCGGGGGACACGTCTATGCGGCCGGCCTTACCCTGAAGGAGGGTAATCTGGAGGAGTTCGTCAGCAGGATTGACAAGTTCATCTCCGAAAAGATCACCGAGGAGATGCTCACCCCGATGACCGACATCGACGCCAAGTTGGAATTCAGCCAGATCACTCCGAAATTCTTTCGTCTTCTGAAGCAGTTCCAGCCGTTCGGCCCAGGCAACACCAATCCTGTCTTCCTGACCGAGAACGTCTCCGACGGCGGCAACGGCCGTAAAGTGGGAGCCGGTGGTGTCCACATGAAACTGGACCTCATCGACGAGAAGCAGCCGTTCCACCAAATTCCCGCCATCGCCTTCAACATGGCCGAGTTCTACGACTACATCAAGGCCGGCAATCCATTCGACATCTGCTACTCCATCGTCGAGAACTACTACCGAGGCAACACCACTCTCCAGCTCCGCATCAAAGACATCAAGGAGCGCGACGAGTTCATTTAGGAATATGCCTCTTCGATTTCCCAGCCCTCGATGGTGCGGGTTTCGGTTGAGATATTCACTCCGATTTTCAGCAGGCGCATTTTGTTTGCGGCATTGGTTGTGTCAAACTTGTAAGGGATAAGGTATCCTTTATCGTCTATCTGCTTCAAGGCGACTTCCGCGGAGCTGTCCACCTTGAACTCAAAGACATAGACGCAGTCCTGTGTGCGGCAGACCGTGTCCGCCCGGCCGATGGCGGATTTCACCTCGCTGTGAATATAATAGCGGAGCAGTGAGAAAACAAGATAGATAATTGTCTGGAAATGCTTCTCAGTCTTGTTCTCCAAGTCATAAGGAATTCCTGCCATGAATGACTGCATCCGTTAGCCGATATTAACTAAAGGTGAATGCCTCGTTGTTTGATATTTAAGATGTTGTGTTCCACGGTCTCTTTGATGAGCGTGGCGATTTGGGCGAAGGTCAGGCCGTCAATGTCGATGATGTGGTGGGCGGTTGCGAGGTACTGTGGGGAGCGGGCCTGCATCAGGGATTCTATGCGGTTGCCGTTATAATAACAACACGGACACTGAGCAATGGGTGTCCGCTTTTTTGATTATATTTGTACGAAAATATTCATTCAGACTATGAGACGTGTCATTATGAAATGCTTGGCTATCTGTGCATTGTGCTTTTCGGTGTTGCTTTCGGCTTCGGCGCAGGGGGTAGTTGATGATCCGGTGGCTGATCCAAGGGCTGTTGTCGTTTCGGACAACGCAAGGTTCACGGTGCTGGAGAGCCGGCTGGTGCGCATGGAATGGGCGGCTGACGGAAAGTTTGAGGACAGGGCAACCCTCGGTGTGGTCAACAGGAAACTGCCTGTTCCTGCCTATACGGTCAGAAAAGCTGGCAAAAAGCTGACAATCAAGACCTCGGATCTTACTCTGACATATTCAGGAAACGATAAATTCGACGGGAAGAATTTGAGTGTGACGTTCCGGATGGTGGATCCCACCGCAAGGAAGGGCGTCAAAACGGTGGCTTGGCATCCTGGAATGGATGACAGCGGCAACCTACTTGGCACCACGAGAACCCTTGACGGCTGTGATGGCGTCAAGACCAAAGAGCCGTACGACAAAGGCGTTGTCTCTCGGGACGGCTGGGCGGTTCTTGAGGAGTCTGATAGACAGGTGTTTGTGCCGGTTGACTCGGATTGGAAACTTTGGGTGGCCGACCGCGATTCCACAGACAGGCAGGATCTATACCTGTTCGCCTACGGCCACGACTACAAGGCCGCTGTCTCGGATTTCACCAAGATCGGAGGGCGCATCCCGATGCCTCCGAAATATGCCCTTGGCTATTGGTGGTGCCGTTTCTGGCAATATTCAGACTTCGAGTTTGTCGGGCTCGGAAAGGAGATCCGTTCGCTTGACATCCCGATAGACGTGATGGTTTTGGACATGGACTGGCACGAGACGTGGTCTCTGAGAAAGCGCAACGCTCCTAAGGATGAGTTCGGCCAGCGGATCGGCTGGACGGGCTACACTTGGCAGAAGAAGCTTTTCCCTAATCCGGCTAACTGTCTCCAAGACCTTCACAATCTTGGACTTAAGACAACGCTGAACCTTCACCCAGCATCTGGAATCCAACCTTACGAGGAGCCTTACGACCGCTTCGTCAAAGACTATCTCTCAAGAACTGATGAATATGACGGCCCGAAAGGCTACCTCAATCCGGACGGAAGCAAGGCTCCGGTGCCGTTCCGGATGGATGACATCAACTGGGCTGACGCCTATTTCAACTCCGTTATCCGTCCGTTCGAGCGTCAGGGAGTTGACTTCTGGTGGCTTGACTGGCAGCAGTGGAAGTTCAGCAAGTATATTCCCGGACTCAACAACACTTTCTGGCTGAACTACACCTTCTTCAATGACATGGTGCGCCAGTCCGCCGATCAGGGAATATACGCCCGCCGTCCGATGATCTACCATCGTTGGGGAGGCATAGGAAGCCACCGCTACCAGATCGGCTTCTCCGGTGACTGCATTGCATCGTGGCGGGTGCTCGGCTATCTGCCATATTTCACTGCCACAGCGTCCAATGTGGGGTACGGTTACTGGGGACATGACATCGGAGGCCACCTCCAGCCTAAGGGGGTCAAGGCGACCGACCCGGAGATGTACACCAGGTGGCTCCAGTCCGGGGTGTTCACTCCTATATTCAAGACCCATTCTACCAAGGACTTGACGATGGAGAAGCGGTTCTGGGTGTTCCCGGATCATTTTGATGCGATGCGCGCGGCAGTCAGACTTCGCTACGACCTCTCACCGTACATCTATGGTGCCGCCCGCGAGGCCTACGACACTGGCATCTCGATGTGTCGCCCTCTTTATTATGAATATCCAGAAGCGCCTCATGCCTACGATTTCACTCAGGAGTATCTCTTTGGAAATGACATCCTTGCGACCGTTGTCTGCGAACCTTCGGATTCAGTGACGGGACTTGCCAAACGTGTGATGTGGTTCCCGGAGGGCAACGATTGGTACGATGCGGCCACCGGAACGCTCTTCAAAGGAGGCCAGGTTGACACTTTGGAATATACTGTCAGCGAGAACCCGTACTACATCAAGGCTGGTGCCGTCATTCCCATGGCCTCGGACAAGATCAAGTCGCTTCAGGAAAAGGATAACACGTTGAAACTCTTTGTGGCTCCGGGCGATGGCGAGAGCACAGTTTCCGTCTATGAGGACGATGGCGCGACGCAGGCGTACTGCACTGAATATGCCACCACACTTGTCCGCAAGGTTTCCGATGCTTCTTCACTGAGAATCACTGTCGCCCCTCGTCATGGAAATTACCGCGGAATAGACCATGACCGTCGTGTGCAGGTTGTTCTCGCAGGTGTTTTCGCTCCTGAGAAGGTGACGGTGAATGGTGTTGAGGTGCCATATTCCCGCTTCGCCGCCGACAATGCGGAAGTGTCCGGAAAGAATGCCGAGTGGGGGTACGAAGGAGCGGATCTCTCCGCTGTCCTCTACCTCCCGGAGACACCAGCCTCCGAAGAACTTGTGATTGAGTTCTCTTTCAATGAATATTCCGCCTCGCACCGCGATCTTCTGAACGGAAAGAAATGCTTGATGCACAGAATGATGGACATCACCCCTGAGGCCAAGTTGATTTTCGGGAAATATGTAGATGCCTACATGATGCTTCCGGATCCGTTCCTTGCCCTCGCGCAATGCGCCAGCTTCATTAACGAGGACCCTCAGAATGCAGGAAAGTATCTGGAGAAGATTGACACGGCGTCGCTTATCGCTGATTTCGCTAATTATGAAAAGATTCCGGCTGATTTCGTGGCCAAGGTCAAGGCGCAGGTCGGTGCGGAATAGTGAATTATATTCAAGAATATGGAAGACAATAATAGGAAACTCTACCCGCTTAGATTTGTGGATGAGGGGGCAGATGTGCCTTGGGGGCACGTCAGTTATCAGATCGCTGATCTTGGCTTCAAGGATTCGATGATCGACAATGGTTGGTTCGGAGGAAACACCCTGAGCGAACTTATGGGGACGTATCTGGAGAGAGTGGTCGGAGACGATGTTTTCGAGTTTTACGGGCTTCAGTTCCCTGTGATGGTGAAGGTCATGGATGTCAAGGCATGGCAGCCACTTCAGATGAACGCTTCTGATGACGTGGCCGCCGAAAGGTACGATTCGTTCGGCAAGACCGCCCTTTGGTACGTTCAGGAGGCCGCTCCGGATTCTGAGTTGCTGCTGGGCTTCAACCGTGACATCGATCCCTCCGAGTTCTACGCGAGGTGTCAGGAAGGGACGGTTAAAGAAGTCTTGAATATTGTCGAGCCACATAAGGGCGAAGCTTTTCTGATAAAGCCTGGAACTGTCTTCGCAGCCGGTCCCGGGCTAAAGATCGTCGAGATCGCCGAGAGTTCCGAACTCGTGTTCAATCTCCATAACTGGGGTGTGGAACTACCTGATTCAGAGGAACTGCTTCTTGAGGAAGCCTTCGATCTGATTGATTTTAAGAAATATGTTCCTGAACCGATCTCTGGAGACAAACTGGCTGTGTGCCCCGAGTTTGTGGTCACGAAACTCAATCTGAAGGACGGACTTCACATATTCTCCGACCAGCCGGGCAGTTTTGCTGTCTATTACTGCGCTTCAGGAGAGGCGACCGTCCAGATTCCGGTTGAGAGTGACAAAGGCGCAAAGAATGTGGAGTCATATTCATTGAAGTCAGGGCATTCCATCCTTGTGCCGTCTGAGTTGAACGATTTCTTCCTTATTCCGGCAGCCAGTGGGACAATTCTGCTTGAAGCCCTTGTGGAAAAGCGTTTTGTGAAGGACTCCTACACGAATCAGGAGGTCGAGCCGGGCTCCTTCGTCGAGGACGAGGCTCCGGATCCGCATATTCGTGAATGGAACAGTTAGGTTTGTGAATATGGCGGATATTGAAAGAATAGACAAGGTTCTTTGGGCCATCAGGGTGTTCAAGACCCGCACCGAGGCCACGGACGCCTGCAAGGGTGGCAAGGTCAAGATTGGTGGAGTCAACGCCAAACCGTCCAGAATGCTTAAGGTCGGCGAGGTGGTGGAAATCCGTAAGGGAGCGGTGCAATATTCATACAGAATAAAGCGGTTGACAGATCACCGTCTCGGGGCGAAACTGGTACCAGACTACGCCGAGAACATGACCCCTCAATCCGAAATCGACAAACTCAAGGCTCCCGTAGAGACATTCTTCCTCCGTCGCGACCCAGGTGCCGGCCGCCCGACCAAGAAAGACCGCCGCGCCATGGAAGAGGCTTGGGATGAGATCGATTACAACACCGACCTCGGTGAGATCCCCGATGACATCGCAGAGCGCTTCGGCCTCACTGATGAAGATCTTTAGCCTATCGTAGAAGATTTCTGGCAATACCGTACAAGATAAGCCCCTCTACTGTACCAATCACCTTTTTGAAGTGGTTTCGTACTCGTGAGGGGCTTCTGGTGTACCAATCACTTTTCAAAAATCAGAACAGCTTCTTAATCGTTCTTGATTGTCCTTATGCAGCGGACAAAACGCCCGTCACCGCTCTTGCCTTTGCCCGGAGTGTCGGCCACGGTAGACATGTAGGCCTTGCCGAACCTCATGAAAGACCCGTAGGCTGTGCCCTTGGCATCCTGTAATTCGGTGCTGGCCCAGTACCTTTCGCCATTCTTGTTCTCCGCCGCGGAGTTCATCACAGTGCCTCCGTATGTGGTGAGCGAGAGGTCGAACGCGGCTCTGGCTTCTTTCTCCTCGTCGGAAATCTCGGCTGGAACCTTTGACTTGACGTTAGGGTCGTATGCGACTCCGTTATAGACATTGAATATCTCGACAAGCTCGTTCAAAGACGGCCAGTACCATTCCTCGCCCAGACTTGAGCAGAACGCTATGGCAGGAATGTCCTTGGCCTCGCCGCTGGCCTTGATCGTGGCGGTGTTGGCGGCCCCGTCGTCCATGCTGACCGCATTCAGGAACGCCGGCGCCGCGGCGTTGGACCATGGAATATCCTCGGACCGAGTCAGGCTGAGAACCTTCGATGTCTTTCCGTCCTCAGATGTCCAGTAGATGATCCCGACATTCTTCCCGTTTTCCTTGTAGACCGGGAACTTGGTCTGGAGAGGTTTCTCCGGCTCTCCGCTCACGTGCTTCATGCAGCGGACGTACCTCTTTGAGGCATTTGTCTTGCCCATTTGGTCGGCCGGTGTTGACGCGTAGACCTTGCCGAAACGCATTGTCGAAGCATAGACCTTTCCGGTCTTCTCGTCCGTCTGCTCTGTGCTTGTCCAATACTGGTCTCCATTGCTGTTCTCGGAGCCGGTGTTGAGTGCGATTCCTCCATTGTCGGTGAGCGCCTTCTCGAAGGCGGCTCTGGCGTCTTTCTCTTCTTGGGTGATTGCAGACGGCTTATCTGCGGTGGCTGCATCGAACGCGGTGCCGTTGTAGGCCTCGAACAATTTCTTCATCTCGTCCATCGCCGGCCAGAACCACCCATCTCCGTGAGCGTCACAGAATTCGAGGGCTGGAATGGAGGCGGCTTCCTCGCTTGAGCGGAGCAGCGCTGTGTTGGCGGCTCCGTCAGACTCGCCTGTGCCTATCACATGCGATCCGTCAGTTGACCAAGCCACGGTTGTCGCTGTTCTGTCAAGGCTTACGACAAGCGCGGATTGTCCGTCCTCGGCAACCCAGAATACGATTCCGGCAGGGAGGCCGTTCTGATACCAGACATCGAGAACCTTGTAGAGAGGATCTGGCTCAGGTTCCGGTTCCGGATCTGGTTCTTTTTTGTGACCAGGCTGAGTGACAGTGACGGTGGCAAGGATGCTGCCGGCCGCAATGTGAACCTCGGCGCTCCTGTCTTCTTCGCTGGTGTTCTCCTGATATGTGAGCGAAAGACAGCGCGGCGTGATCTCGGCGGTCAGCCATTCGGCCACCTCCTCAAGTGTCGCTGTCGGTTCAGTGTTCGTCGCAAGGAGGATGTCCTTGGATCCGGAGCTGTAGTCCGTGAGGAGAACCTCGGTCTCATCAATATTGAAGAAATCCTCTTTGGTCTCCTCCTTGTCACATGCCGCTGATAAAACAGCTGTGGCAAATAGTATGATGTGTCCAAATCTTTTCATTTTCAAATGTTTTTAGTTCCAGCCTTTGTTCTGAGGATAGACGTCGGATCCACCCATAAGAAGTATCTGATTGCTTGGAATCGGCCAGCATTCGTGCTTTCCGATGACAAAGTTCTGCCGGGCGAAAGTGAAGTCCTTGTTGAGATAAGGATTCTCGGCCATTGATTCACCCTCCCATTTCCGACAATATTCTCCGAGCAGTCCGAGTCTCTTCAGAAGAGGCCA
The DNA here is from genome assembly GCA_002438845.1 of Bacteroidales bacterium UBA6366. Lineage (GTDB taxonomy): Bacteria > Bacteroidota > Bacteroidia > Bacteroidales > UBA932 > Cryptobacteroides. The sequence goes on along the minus strand of DJRG01000042.1, from coordinate 62,271 downwards.
TCTGACACCCTCGAAGTTGAGTTCGCGGGCATATTCATCAAGAATATTCTCAAGTGTGAGAGTCCCTTCGAATCTGTCGTTTCCGGCACGTTCGTACGTCATGTTGAAGTATTTCACGGCGTTGGTGTTGTCTCCCTTGTGGAAATATGCCTCCGAACACATCAGCACGGTTTCCGCAAGGCGGTAGACGATGAGATCTCTGAAGCTGGTCTTCCGGTCAGGCTCGTCGGCGTTCGTCCAGAAGTCGGCGTGCTTTCTGCTCATCGTGTGCAGGTTGGCGATGTAGGATGCGTCTTTCTTTGGCACGATCTCCTTCCCGTAGGTTTCGGGACGTGCCGGGTCGTTGTAGTAGAACTTCCTTACAAAGTAACAGTCCAGGCGCTTGTCCTTGGGACCGTACATGTCAAGAAGATGCTGGTTGGGGTAGTCTCTGCCGTAGCCGAAACCACCTTGGTCGCTGGAACTGATAGCTCCGTCCACGCTTGAGTATCTGGATGTCACATAGACGGAAACAGGATGTCCTTTCAGTGTCGTTCCCGTGATCACACCACCGCCTCCTGTATTTTTCGAGAACTGGTAGGCGTACAGAACTTCCTTTGACCTCAGATCCTCGGAGTTGAAGATCACGGCAGGATCATTCTCCATCTCGGTGATGCCTTTGGCGTCCCTCAGGATGTCTTCTGTCTGGGTGATCACGCAGTCCCAGTCCTCTTCCCACATCGCCACCTGCGCGCGTACGTGTTTGGCCGTGGCCTTGGTGTACATTCCGTACATGACTCCGTTGTTGTAGACAGGTATCTCGTACGGCAGGGCGGCGATGGCCGCGTCGAGGTCGCTCTTCAATAGAGTGAAGACTTCGTCCTTGGACGCCGGCTTGTAGGTCCTGTTCAGATTGGACGCGTCCGTAGGCTCGGTGTTCAGATAGATTCTCTCGAAACGCTTCCAGAGCTCGAAGTAAGCCCTTGCCCTGAAAAGGCAGGCTTCGCCATGGATCTTATTGATCTCAGGATCGTCCAACCCAAGATTCTCGGCCGAAGCGATGATCTCGTTGGCGCGTCCAGCTATCGCATACCAGAACTTCCAGTAATCCTCGAGGACGCCTGAATCCGGGGTCAGGTCTGTAAGTCTGCCCAAAGAGGCCCAGTTCCCTGCGTTGAACAGGAATATGTCTGTGTTGAAGTCGAACAATTGAGGGAGAATCACGATGCCTTTGGAGTCGGAATTGTCGACAATGTTGTCCCTCTCATAGACATATAGTCCGGCGATGGATCTTTTCAGGCCTTCTTTGTCATTCTTGAGATAATTCGTGGTGACGGAAGTCTCCGACTCAAGGTTGAGCAGGTTGTCACATGATCCGAATAAGGTCATGGCCAACACGGAAATTGTTATTATGGATGTCTTTTTCATCGTCTTGCTCTTTAGAAAGAAAAGTTAACTCCAAACACAGTCTGCTGGGTTTCAGGGTATAGATTACCGGTGACTTCAGGGCTGTAAGACAGCACTTTGGTGAATGTCAGCAGGTTTGTCGCTGTCACATAGAAACGGAGATTCTGAATCTTCATCTTCGATGTCACCTTTTTCGGAAGGGTGTAGCCGAGCTGGATGGTCCTCAATCTCAAGTATGATGCATCCTGATAGGCAAGTGTCCTCATATAAGGCACTTCTGACCCGTATTTAGGCCTTGGAGCGGTGTTGGACGGGTTGTACGGTGTCCAGTAGTCCACCTTCATTCCGTTGGAGCGTCCCCTGAGATCGCCGCCGTATTCACCGTCATACATGAGCGGATTCAGCACATATCCCCCGAGGACCGCATACCAGTCCATGAAGAAGTCGAAACCTTTCCATCTTAGATTAGTCGAGAGTGAGAATGTGGCGTCCGGATCTCTCTTGTAGACAACCCTGTCATCCTCGTTGATCTTGCCGTCGCCGTTCACGTCACGCAGTTTCACGCTTCCCGGCTCCACATTGTCGTTGCGGGAGAGTGGAGAGTCGGCGACGCCGTCGCCGTCGGAGTCAAATGTCGGCTTGAGTTTGTATGTCAGGGAGCCTTTGTCGCTGAACACGTCAAAGTCGTCGTACTGGTAGACTCCGTCGGCCTTGTAGTCGTAGTAGATGTTGACAGGGGCCCCGATGATCCAGTTGTTGCCTGGCTGGCTGACATAGTTGCCGTTCTCGTCCACCGTGTCGTCGATCTTTACGATCTTTCCGCTGAACTTGCTGATGTTGGTGGAGACGCTCCAGTCGAGATCCTCGCTTCTGATTATGTCGAATGTTGCGTTGAAATCGATTCCGTTGGTTCTGGTTTCTCCCAGATTGTCAAGCATGGAGTTGTAGCCGAGTGATGCGTTAAGGGCTCTGGAAACGAGCAGGTTTGTCGTGCGGGTGTTATAGTACTCGACCGTTCCGAAAATCCTGTTGTCAAGGATGCCGAAATCAAGTCCTACGTTGGCTGTGCCGGACTGCTCCCATTTGAGGTTCTGGTTAGGAAGGTCATTGCCTGGAAGATAGCCCATGTAGTAGGTGTCTCCGAATTCGCCAGGCATTGGCTTCGCTACTCCCAGGGTGGCGTAGTTGTCGATTCCGTTCTGGTTGCCCACGATTCCGTAGCTTGTCCTGAGTTTCAGGTTGTTCACCCAATGGACATCCTTAAGGAATTTCTCCTCCGACGCTCTCCAGGCGAAAGCGAGCGACGGGAATGTGCCCCACTTGTTGTCTTTTCCGAACCGGCTGGAACCGTCACGGCGCACCGCGAGGTTGAACAGATATCTGTCCATCAGATTGTACTGTGCCCTGGCCATGAATGAAACGAGATTGTTCTCTGAATATGCCCTCTGCTGTCCTGTCACCTCACCGTTGGCGATGTAGTTGTAGGTCTTGTCGACAGGCAGATTCGCCACTGAATATCCCAGTGTCTTGCGAAGTGACTTGTCGACAGACTGCACCGCCGTGATGTTCAGCTTGTGATTCTCGTTTCTGATAGGCACATCGTACCTGATTGAGTTCTCGATAAGGGTCTGCGTGTTGGTCGTGTTGAGAAGAGACGCGGTCGAGCCTCCACCGTTAGGGTAGTAGGAGTCACGTGAGTGCCCTTCCTCGTTGACTCTGTTGTAGTAGGACACATTGAATCTGTAGGTGAATCCCTTGAATGGAGTCACGTCCGCGAACGCATTGATTCTGTAACTGTTCGCCTTGGCGTCATGTGTGTCATGAAGGGCGCTGTAGGCCGGGTTGGTGTCCTTGTTGCTGTTGATGTAAGGAATATATTCCCCGTTCTCGTCGTAAATCCGCGAAAGAGGAGAGCGGGTGATGAACTGGTAGAACGCTCCGTTCTCGATCTCGCGGTTGGAGAATCCGAAAGAGGTGTTGGCTCCCAGTTTCAACCATTTCTTCACCTGATAGTCAAGGTTCACTCTGGAACTGATCCTGTCGTAGCCCGAGTTCACTTTCATGATGCCGTCCTGATTGAAATATCCCATACTGGCCATGGCCTTGAGTTTGTCGGTGCCTCCCTTGAAACTGAGCTCATGGCTATGATATAAGGCGGCCTTTTTGAACATGAGGTCTTCCCAGTCCACGTATTCACCACTTTTGTAGACTTGAGCCATGATGTCGTCAGCGAGCGCCGTGGCGATCGGAACGGTCGTCGCGTCAACCACTCCCATGTCATTTGCCACGGCCTCACGCCTGAGGGCGAGATATTCGTCAGCCGTGTAGTAGTCAAAGTTCTTGTGGAGTGTCTGGAATCCGATGTAGCCGTTGTAGGTCACTGTGCTTTCGCCGGCTTTTCCACGTTTGGTGGTCACAAGTATGACTCCGTCGCTCGCTCTGGCTCCATAGATCGCCTGTGAGGCTGCGTCTTTGAGGATTTCGATGGACTCGATGTCGTCCGAGTTGATCATGGCGAACTCCGTGTCGGAAGCCACGCTGCCGTCGATGATGTAGAGAGGGGAGTTGCTGGCTGAGATGGACCTTGTTCCACGAATCTTGATTGATGGAGTCGAGCCAGGACGTCCTGACGCGCTTGTCACTGTCACACCGGCGGCGCGCCCGCGCAGCATCTCGGCTGCGGTGGCGGCCGGGAATATCTTCATTTCCTCCGTGTTGACGGACGTGATTGATGTCGCAAGGTCACTCTTTTTCATGGAGCCGTAACCAACCACGACCAGCTGATCGAGCATCATGGACTCCGGCTCAATGAATATCTTGTAGTAGTTGTCCTTGCCGACATTCACGGCGACACCGCGGTAGCCAAGACAACTGACCTCAAGCACGTCTCCCTCCTTGGCCGACAGGGAGAATCTGCCGTCAAGATCTGTGACAGCTCCGTTGGATGTGCCTTTTACCTTGACGCCCGCTCCGATGACCGGCAGGGCGCCGGATTGTGAATCTTCCAGGACCACACCGCTTATCTGGACGGTTTGTCCGGAAGCCAACAGTGACACCGAAAACAGAATCACTGCCGCAAAATATTTTACCAAACTGCTCATATCAAATAGTTATTAGTTCTTGTCATTCTTCCATTCCCACATGGTCTCAAGCGCGTCGTACTGGAAAACATCAAGACCTTTGAGGCACTTGTAGCCGCTGTCCCTCAGTGAGGACATAGTCTCCAATAGGGCGTTCCAACCATTGGGCTGAAGGCTTGTGGACACTTCGCCGTTTGTCGCGGTCTTTACGCAGACGCTGACGGACGACTCTTTCCCGCAAGCCTTGAAGACCGGCTCGCAGACCAGCATGATCTTTTCCGTAGAGTTTCGGTAAGCCATGACCGAGACCCAGTCGCAGACTTCGCAGAATTGGTTCACATCACCGTAGGCGATGCTTCCGGCGTCGTACAGTTCCTGATATTTCCACCATATTGCCTCTTGAAGTTTCAGTCCCGAGACCGCAAGTTTCTTGCTGGCATACCCGAGCCTGCTGAGAGTCGTTTTCAGAAGATTCTCGTTGGCTCCACCGGCTCCGTTGCCGCTTTCGGTGTTCCAGACCCAGCCAAGTCCGATGTCGGTTTTGATCGTGTGTGGCTCGAGATCCGCCGAGATCCCTCCGAAACGTTCCTCTGGATTCACGCTTCTGTTGTACGAGATGACCTTTTGCAGACATGCATCCGCTCCGACCTCTCCAAGAAAGACAGAGTTGTCCTCGTAGTACGTGGCGTAGACTTCGATTCCAAGATCCGAGCAGGTTGAGATGAATGTCCTGAGCCAATTGTCAGCTGTGGCCAGACGATTTCCTCCCGGACTGAGATAGACTCCTTTGAATCCCATAAGGGCGATTCTCGCCGCAAGTCTTTTCGGTACGTCGGCGTATTTTGTGAGGCTTGACGAATAGACATACACGCAATTGAACAAGCCCTCTTTGCCGCCAGAGCCGGTGGCCTTGGAGTAGGCCTCGGCTTTTCTGGCCATAAGGTCGGTCACGCCGGCCATTTTGAGGCATTCGTCGTGGTCGATCTTAGGCTCGTCATCACTGTGGTCGACTTCAATGATATCTATCTCGTCGATTGTCGGCCCGTAATCCGTCTTGTCTGTCGTGCAGGACAGTCCGAAAAAGGCGATGGCCAGCAATGCAAGCAATCTTAAATCTTTCATTTCAGTGTTATTATTAAATGATCGTCAAATGTTCCTGAGTACCGCTATCCTGTTCCTGATCTTTCCCAGGAAAGTCCATTCGTTGAACGACTGGCCGGCGTCCTTGAGGTAATCTCCGTTTAGCCTCACGAAATCATTCCTCAGTTTCCCGCACTCCTTCTCAATCTTCTCTAACTTGGCGAGTGTCTCTGGCACGTCCTCACTTGAAAAATCCACGGATTCCATGAATAAGTCTGCCTGCTTGAACTTTAGGTAGTTGATACGGATGTCAAGCATCAGTTCAAGGTGTCTGGCCGTCTCTGTGACCTTGCCGGGAAACCTGACTTTCCTCAGACGTTCTCTGATCTCCACGCATTTCTGTAGTTCCTTATCGACGTGCGCCGAGTTCCCCTGAAAGGAATATACCGGATTCTGGGTCATGTTGAAATAATCCTTGACGGCCGATATGTCTTCAGTGGATTTCAATCCAAGCCGCATGCGGCAGTAATGCTCAAGGAACTCATCCGGGGCGAGCGGGCTGTCTGAGATGGCGTTTGAATATGCCGTCATCAGCATGTCAAACCCGCTTTGCGGGTAGACCTCTCTTACCGGTTGGAGGTCTATCACCTCGTTCCTGTCATCATAAATATAACCGTAAGTCCCCGATGTTGACCATGACGTGTTGATTATGCCCTTGAATCCGCAATCGGCGGCGTAGGAAGTGTAACTGAATATGTTCTCAAGATGTTTCCTCCACTGCACGAGATAGAGATTGTCCGGATGTGAGCGCAACGAGCACGCTCCCCAGATCTCACGGCCGGAATTCCTTAGATTGTCCATCTTTCCGAAGTGGTCTTGGTTCCATCCGTAATTCCAGTCGACTATGATCACATCATCAGGAAGCGACTGAAGTGCCTCAGGGTATTTCAGTATTATGTCAGCCCAGATCATAGGCCTTTTTCCGAGAGAGGACACTATCCCGCACATTCTGGAGACATAATCCACGTATAGTTTCGACACACCCTCCTGCTGCGCTTTATCACGGCATTTACGGCAGTGCCCGAGCAGCCTTGTCTCATCGCATCCGATGTGGATATATTCAGAGGTGTGCGCCCTGGCTATTTCGGTGAAGATGCTTCGGAATATTCCTTCAGCCTCGTCCGCCATCATCGGACAGACCTGCGAGCAGTCTTTCCTGTCTTCTTTCAGGACTGCGTACCGCTCGTGCCGGAGGATGTATTCAGAATGTCCGAAACAGTTCTGAAGGGGAATTACATCGACTCCAAGACCTGAGCAGTAACCGATAAAGTCCGTTATCTCGGCTTCCGTGAACGCATGGCGGTTTCGTAGTATAAGGTTGTCGTTGAACGGGAAAGTAGCCTCCCATTCGACCACAACGGCGTTCATGCCCTTACTGGCGGCGTCTGACACAAAAGCCTTCATCGCCGGCATTGTCATCACCTGTGTTCTGAAATCAAGGTAAACCGCCCTGACTTCAAACGAGTTCGCGGACAGAGACAGGTGACAAGCCGTCAGAAGCGCCAGGAGCGTCAGGATATATTTTGCTTTCCCGCCCATAAGCATCAGTCCATTATGTACTTGGCGCTGTCTCTGTCGGTGTAGAGTACCGCGTTTTTGTGCCTGCGCAGGATTGACGCCGGGCATTTCTCTGACACGGGATTGAACACTGTCGCCTTGACAGCGTCAGCCTTTGTCGCTGCCGGCACGACACAGAACAGGTGGTCGGCGTTGAACATTGTCGGGACGGTCAGCGTCAGGGCATATTCAGGAACCTCCGAAAGATCCTTGAAGCATCCGTCGTGAACCTGCTGCATCCGGCATTTCTCATCGAGATCCACTTTCTTTATGAGAAGAGGGTCGTTGAAATCCGCGACATGCGGGTCGTTGAAAGCTATGTGCCCGTTCTCTCCGATCCCCATGCAGACAATGTCGATTGTCACTGCGCTCAGTATTTCCGAATATCTTTTGCAGGTCGCCTCCGAGTCGCGGTCGGTGCCGATGTAGTCAACACTTGCGAACGGCACCTTGTCAAAGATCGCCCGGCGAAGGAAATTGCCGAACCCCTGAGGTGCGTCTGCCGGAAGGTTGACATATTCATCCATGTGAAGGGCGTGGATCCGGTTCCATTCAATGCCTTCCGTCGAGGCCAGGGCTTCGAGGAACTCGTTCTGCGACGGAGCCGCCGCGAAGACCATGTAGATCTCCTTTTTCCTGCCGAGAATGTCTTTTATGCATGCCGCCACATCGGCCGCGGCCGCCTTGCCCATGTTCTTTCTGGAGTCAAACACCTTGACGACCAGATTGTCTGACTTGAATGTCTTGAGTATCATGATTTAATAGATTATTTTTCCACCTATGATTGTTCTCTTAACGTTGATATTGTCATCGAACACGACGATGTCGGCGTCTTTTCCCGGGTCCAACGATCCCTTTCTGTCGTAGAGTCCCATCACCTTGGCGGGATTCTCGGTGATCATTCTGACCGCTTCGCACACTGTACATCCGGCGATGTTGACCATTGTGCGCACGAGCCTGTCGGCGGTGGCCACGCTCCCGGCGAACGCGCTGCGGTCCATCAGTTTGGCCACGCCGTCCTCCACGATGACCTCCTGGCCGTCGGCCAGACTTCCCAGGATACTCTTGCCTTCGGGCATCCCTGCCGCTCTCATTGAATCGGTGACGAGTGAGATGTTGCCGGCACCCTTGATCTTGAGAAGAAGATGAAGCAGGTCGGCAGGTACATGGATGCCGTCGGCGATGATCTCGATTCTCATTCCATCCTGCCAGTAACCGTACTCGATGACGCCGGCGTAGCGGTAGGCGTTGCGTCTTGAGATTGTGCTCATGCAGGAGTAGAAGTGGGTCATCATTGTCGCTCCGGCCTTGTAGGCTGCGTCACAGTCCGCGAATGTCGCGTCAGTGTGGCCGATGGAGGCGACAATCCCTCTTCTTTTGAGCTCGGCGGCGAATTCAGGAGCGCCGTCCAGCTCCGGAGCGAAACTCCATCTGGCCAGATCCGGGCATCTGTCAAGGATTTCCATGTATTCCGATGGCTTTGGGTTCCTCAAATACCTCGGATCCTGCGCTCCGGCGAATTTCGGACTGAAATACGGCCCCTCGAGATGCATGCCTCCGAACCGGGCGCCGTCCTTGTTCTCTTTCACGGCCTTTTTATAAGTCTCGAAAGACTCGAAAAGGATCTCGTTGGTGCTTGTGAGCGTTGTCGGGCAGAGCAGGGTGGTGCCGTGGATGGCGTGCATCCTGGCGGCGGTGAGGAATGCCTCCACAGTTCCGTCCATGAAGTCGGCTCCTCCGGCTCCGTGGGTGTGCATGTCGATGAATCCCGGACTTACGTAGTCCCCTTCGCAGTCAAGGATTTCAGCCCCTGCGGGAACGCTGTCGGCGATCCCTTTCACCAGACCGCCCTCAAGGACAAGAACGCCTGAGGTGATCTTGCCCGAAATTATTATTCTTCCGTTGATTAACGCTGTTTCCATCTTTCTATCTTATAACCGTAAACCGCATAGAAAATCATATATGCAAAGCATGGCGCCAGAAGCCAGTAGGAGGCTTGAAGTCCCATGTGATCTGACACATAGCCGTAGATCAGCGGAAGTACCGCATTTCCGCAGAGTGCCATCACCAGAAGCGATGACCCCAGACTTGTCCAACGTCCAAGGCCTCTGATCGCCAGCGGCCATATTCCTGCATAAATCAATGAATTCGGGATTCCAAGAAGCACGAGGCTCCAGATGGATGCCTTCAGCGGCAGGACAAGGACCAAAACCGAAAGCGCGAGTCCTGTGATCGTGCAGATGACTAGTGATTTCTGCTGGCTGATGTATTTAGGGATGAAGAACACTCCGAGAAGGTAGCCGAAAAGGATGCATCCAAGGGTGTAGGACGGGAACACCTTCGCGGTCTCAAGATCCATTCCGATGCTCTGGGCGTAACCGATGATTGTGCTGACGGAGATTTGTTGGCTGCCCAGATGACAGAAGAGCGCCAACACGCCGAGAACAAGGTAAGGATATTCCAGAATTGACTTTCTGTCGCTGCCGGAGGTGCCGGAGCTGTTTGCGTTGTCAGGGTTGATGTCCTGGACCGGTGATTTGAAGAACAGGATTCCGAATGCGAAAAGGAGAACAGCGAGCACCGCATAAGGTACGATGACACCTCTGATCATGCCGTCAAGCGCGGCTTCCTTGGCCGGACCGTCGAGCAATCCGGCCTCTACCATGTCCATGACCTCCTTGTCCTGGGGACGGATCACAAGGGCGGCGAAGACAAGCGGGGCGATGATGCCGGCGAATTTGTTGCAGATTCCCATCACGCTGATTCTCTTGGCGGCGCTTTCGTAAGGGCCGATGATCGTCACAAAAGGGTTGGCGACAGATTGGAGGATGGCAAGCGCTGTCCCTATGGTGAACAATGCGAGCAGGAACATGCAATAGGTCCTTGTCAAGGCGGCCGGCCAGAAAAGCAGCGCTCCTAATGACATGATCCATAGGCCGATCAATGTCCCTTTCTTGTAGCCCGTCTTACGCAGCAGAAAGGAAGCGGGAACGGTCATGACAAGATAGGCGATATAGAAAGCGAAGGTCACAAGATAAGTCTGGATCCCGCTTTTCAACTCGCACGCGATCTTGAAATAGGGAATCAGGATGGAGTTCACCCATGAGACAAGCCCGAAGATGAAGAACAGGCATCCCAGCATCGTAAGGGAAATGTAATACTGCCGTTTATTTTCCATAATATAAGAGATGATGGTCATTAGTCTGTGATTATCACAGCGATCATCTGCAAATATAAACGGTAATATTGTTTTATAACGCAGAGAAAACGTAAATCTATTGTCGAAAACCGCAATTATTCTGACGGTATTCCAAAGGGGAGCACCCTTTGATTTTACGGAACACGCGCGTGAAGTTGCCGTTGTCGGCGAATCCGACCTCGTCGGCTATCTCGAACACCGGACGGTCGGAGGTGAGCAGAAGGTGGGCGAAATGCTCCACGCGGTTTTTAAGAATATATTGATAAATGCTTGTCCCCATTTCTTTTTTGAACTTTGTCTCAATGCTTCGCCGCGACAAGGGGACAAGCTCGAGAATGCGGTTCACGTCCAGGTTGGAATTGTAGTTGGCGTCTATGTAATCCACAATCTTCGAGACATTCGGATCCTTGATGTTGTAGATGTTGCTGGATTGCCTCTGAATGATCTCCATGGGATTTATCACGACATTGAAAGGCCGCCTTGTCCTGCCAAGGATCTGCCTGTGAAGGAGGGCGCACGTGTTATAGCCCCCGCGCTCGACGTCAAGTTCCACTGATGAGATCGGAGGATCCGAGATTCCGCAGAGCAGCTCATCGTTGTCGACTCCGAGGACGGAGATCTCTTCGGGGATGCGGATCCCGGCCATGTTGCAAGTCTCTGTTATGTACAGGGCGTGTGCGTCATCGCAGCAGAAAAGCGCCACAGGTTTCGGCAGGTCCTTGAGCCAAGAGAGTATTCTGTCCCTTTCAAAAGTTTCTCCGGGTTCGACGTTGAATACGCTGAACCCGCCCCAGCTTGATGTCACTGCATCCCGGAAGCCTTTGCAACGTTCTTCCGACCAGATGATGCCACGCACTCCGAAGAATGCGTAGTTGGTGAAAAGTTTCTTTTGGAAATATTGCGCCGCAAGTCTTCCGGTGCCGATGTAATCCCCTGTAAGATTGGAATATATGTCGCTCCTTGTCTTGTTGTTCTGAAGCACGATCGGGATGTCCAGCTGGCCGAGGAGTCCGACCTTGTCCTCGTCGCAACGTCCGATCACGGCGTCGGCGTTCCATTTCCTGGCCCATTCCATCACCCATTCCTCACGCCCCTTGACCCCACGGAAGTCGGACGGGATGCGGTAGAAGAGCCAAGGCCCGTTTTCCTTGGAATATTTCATGATGCCGCGCAGAAGCTTTCTGTCAAACTCACTGGCGCAGTCTATCAGTAATATTACCTTGATCATCTTTTATCGCCTCGCCTCGGCGATGATGGCGAGCGAGTCGCAGCAGAGTTTTGTGATGGCGGCCCAGTCGTGGGCCTTGACGACATCCTTAGGGAAGAGGTTGCTGCCCATTCCGACACACGAGGCACCGGCCTTGAACCATGAGCGGATGTTTTCCTCCTCTGGCTTGACGCCTCCTGTGACCAGGACTTGGGTCCATGGCATAGGAGCCTTGACGCCTTTTACGAAAGACGGACCGAGCACATCTCCCGGGAATATCTTGCAGATGTCACATCCTGCCGCCTGGGCGTTGCCGACCTCGGTGACCGAGCCGCATCCTGGAATATATGTCACGAGGCGCCGGTTGCAAAGCTCTGCGATTTCCGGGTTGAAAAGCGGTCCGACAATGAAGTTCGCTCCTTCCTGAAGATAGAGGGCGGCAGTCGGAGCGTCAATCACAGAGCCGGCGCCGAGAATCATTCCCGGAAGATTGTCATTGGCGTATTTCACCAAACCGGCGAAGATCTCATGTGCGAAATCGCCCCTGTTCGTGAACTCGAACATGCTTATCCCACCATCGTAGCAGGCTTTCAGGACGGCCTTTGAAGTCTCAAGGTCATTGTTGTAGAACACAGGAACCAGCCCTGTCTCGAGGGCCGCTGAGATCACCTGAATCTTGTTGTATTTTGCCATATTCGTGAATATTATCGTGAGACACGGCCGGAGCCGTTGCCGTTCATCAATGTCTCGACCTCTTTGGTGGTCACCCGGTTGTAGTCGCCCTCGATAGTGTGCTTGAGACATGAGGCGGCCACAGCGAAGTCAAGCGCTTTCTGATCGTCATTGTAGTTGAGAAGACCGTAGATCAGTCCTCCGCCGAACGAATCACCGCCGCCTACTCTGTCAACAATGTCGGTGATGTCGTAACGTCTTGAAACATAAAGTGTTTTTCCGTCGTACAGAACCGCTCCCCATGTGTTGTGGTCAGCGTTGATGGATCCCCGGAGGGTAATCGCTACTTTGGATGCCTTGGGGAATCTTTCCATAAGCGACTTTGCGACAAACTCGAACTTGGCTGTGTCAATCACTCCGGCCTCGGCGTTGAACCCTTCCGGTTTGATTCCGAAGACCTTCTCGGCATCCTCCTCGTTGCCGATGATGACATCGCACCCGGCCACGAGGGCAGGCATGATCTCAGAAGCGGTCTTGCCATATCTCCAAAGATTCTTTCTGTAGTTGAGGTCGCAGGAAACCTTCACTCCGTGCTTGTTAGCCGCCTGGATAGCCTCAAGGCAGACATCTGCGCAGCTCTGGCTGATCGCTGGAGTTATCCCGGTCCAGTGGAACCAGTCCGCTTTCTCGAACACCTTGTCCCAATCGATCATTCCGGGCTTGATCTCCGAGATCGAGGAGTGCGCACGGTCGTAGATCACCTTGCTTGGACGGGATACAGCTCCTTTCTCAATGTAATAAATCCCGACTCTGTCTCCGCTTTCAACGCAGAACTCCACACCGACACCCAATCCGCGAAGCTCAGCCAGACATGCTTTGGCGATGTCGTTGGCTGGAAGCGCGGTCACAAACTGTGCGTCTTGCCCGTAATTGGCCAGCGAGACAGCGACATTCGCCTCTCCGCCACCGAAAGTGGCCTCGAATTCGTGGGCCTGTGAGAATCTGAGATGTCCCGGTGTCGCGAGACGGAGCATAATCTCTCCAAAAGTAATTATCCTTGACATTGTAGGTAATTTATTGAATATTAACGTTTATGCTTTCTTGGGCCTCCAGCTGCCGCGCAGCTTCGAGGGCGATTTGCCGACAAAATTAGAATATTTACTTTAATATTTCTTCAACGTTCACGGAATATTTTTTAAGCGTGATATCTAATTGCTTGGCAAACAATGAAATAAGCGGTTGTCTTTGGTTGCAGTGAACCGAAGACAACCGCTTATCGTTCTGAACGTCAGCGGATTGATCTCCACCGTTATTTGCTGAAGTAGCGGGTGAGGAGGCCGTAGAAACCGGCTCCGTGACGGGCCTCGTCCTTGGCCATCTCATGGACTGTGTCGTGGATGGCGTCGTAGCCGAGCTGCTTGGCTCTGGTGGCGATTGCAAGCTTGCCTTCGCAGGCTCCGGCCTCGGCCTGATAACGTTTCTCAAGGTTGGTCTTTGTGTCCCAGACAACATCACCGAGAAGCTCCGCGAACTTGGCTGCGTGCTCGGCCTCTTCGAAAGCGTATCTCTTGAATGCCTCCGCGATCTCAGGATAGCCCTCACGCTCGGCCTGGCGGCTCATGGCGAGGTACATTCCGACTTCACTGCATTCTCCGTTGAAATGATCCCTCAGCCCCTGGACGACTTCCTTGTCCTCTACCTGACCGTCACCGATGTGGTGCTCGCAGGCCCACTGTGGCTTGCCGCCCTCATCCTTGATCTCAACGAACTTGCTCGCCGGGGCGTGACACTGAGGACACTCCGCAGGAGGGTTTTCGCCTTCGTAAACATAACCGCAAACCAGACATCTAAACTTCTTTTTCATAACTGAATCATTTATAAGTCAAACAAAATGAAATGAACAAACGTCATTTCGTGTCGCAAAGTTAATGCCAATATTTGAATTTACAAAATGGAATTATTAAAAATTAAAAATAATTTCGAAATATTTGAAAAAGTCCTTGCCTGTGCCTGGTTTTGGCACAAACTCCGCTTATTTTTGCCGCAAAGAATATAATTGCTATATTCGTTAAAACTTACCAGATATGACACCATTCCTTAAGCAAGTTGCGGATCATTATATGGCGCGGGGCGGGATTTCCGGCCTGTGCTTCATATTCCCGAACAGGCGTAGCCAGGTCTTTTTCACGAAGTACCTCGGTGAGGCCGTGAAGGAAGACGGAACTCCGATTGTTGCACCGAAGATGCTGACGATCAACGATTTCTTTTTCAGGATTTCGGGGGACAAGCCTGCGGACAGGGTGAACCTGCTGCTGGATCTGTACGAGTGCTACAAGGAGTTGAATCCCAAACACGAGACTCTGGACGAGTTCATCTTCTGGGGGGACGTGATTCTGGGGGACTTTGATGATGTGGACAAGTACCTTGTCGATCCTGTGAGATTGTTCGCCAATGTCTCGGAGTTCAAGGAGATTCAGGATTCATATTCATACCTCACCGAGAATCAAAGAAGGGCAATCGAGAGCTTCATCAGCCATTTCAGCAGCGAGGGAAGGCTGACGGTGAACCTGGACTCCGACAATCCGAATGTGAAGGAACGCTTCCTGCAGATCTGGAATATTCTTCTGTCGCTTTACAACAACTTCCGGGAAAGACTTGCCGGCAAAGGGCTTGCTTATGAGGGAATGGTTTACCGCGGCCTTGCGGTGCGTCTTGACTCGGAATCGGCGGTGGATGTGCTGAACGCAGCGTTCGGGGCGGTGAATGAATATGTCTTTGTCGGCCTCAACGCTCTGAACGAGTGCGAGAAAAAGGTCATGAGGCGGATGCGTGACGCAGGGATAGCGGAGTTCTGCTGGGACTATTCCGGGGAGATGGTGAAGAATCCTCTCAACAAGTCCTCATTCTTCATGTCCAGGAATGTCAAGGATTTCCCTCAGGCCTTCGAGATGGATTCGGAAGGACTGAAAACTCCTGAGATCGAGGTGATAAGCGTTCCGTCATCGGTCGGCCAGACGAAACTGATTCCGTCTGTGGTCAAGGACAAACGGTGCGCGGTCGTGCTTCCGGATGAGTCTTTGCTGATTCCTGTGCTGAACTCCATCCCGGAGGAGATCAAGGACATCAACGTCACGATGGGCTATCCTATGAAGAACAGCGCGTTCTTCGATTTCATGACCTTGGTCTCGGCGATGCAGATGCACCTCAGACAGAAGGACGGGAAGTGGTACTACTACCACAATCAGGTCTGGTCGTTGTTCTCCTCAAGCATATTCAGAAAAGTGACTCAGGGAGATGAGGCGGTGAGAGCCAGAATCAAGGAGATCAAGGACGGGATGAAGTACTACATTCCGCAGGAGGACCTCTCTGGCATTCCGGTCTTTGACCTTCTGTTCAGACCGGCTGTGACGGATCCGAAGACGGCGTCCAAGGAACAGATCTCGGCGTTTGCCGACTACCAGAAGGCCTTGATCAAAGGACTTGCCCCGAAATTGGCGTCTGACTCTTCCATGGCGATCGAATTGGAGTTCGCCAAGGCTGCTTACAACGCCGTCAGCCAATTGCAGACTGCCGGACTCGAAGTCCTCCCGATGACTTATGTGAGGCTTCTCGACCAGCTTCTCGGCCCTGTGTCGATTCCGTTCAACGGAGAGCCCCTGAAAGGTCTCCAGATTATGGGGCCGCTGGAAACCAGAGCATTGGATTTCAGACAGATTATGATCCTGTCCTGCAACGAGGGGATGTTTCCGAGGCGGAGCGTCAGCTCTTCGTTCATCCCTCCGGAACTGCGCAAAGGCTTCGGACTTCCTACCTACGAGTTCCAGGACGCTGTCTGGGCGTACTATTTCTACCGCCTTATCCAGAGGGCGGATAAAGTGACGCTGGTCTATGATTCCAGAACGGAAGGCATGAAAAACGGCGAGGAGAGCCGCTACATCAAACAGCTTGAGTATCATTTTAATGTGCCGATCAAGCGGAGCTTCGTCAAGGCGAATGCGTCCGGGGATTTCTCTCCAAAAGAGATAACGAAAACTGAGAAGGATGTAGAAACTATAAGACATGCCAGGCTCTCGGCCTCGGCTTTGAAGAACTATCTCGACTGTCCGGCTAAATTCTACTATGCCACTGTCAAGAAACTCCGCAGACAGAACGAGGTCTCGGAGGATCTGGATGCCGGAATGCTGGGGGATGTGTTCCACGGCACGATGCAGAGACTTTACTCGCCGGAGATGGCCGGAGGAAATAAGGTGACCGAAGAATATCTCACCAGGCTTCTGCGCAAACGCTCGGCGATAAAGGGAATCGTGCGGAGTCTGATCCTTGAACAGCTTCATTCTCTGGAGGTGACGGGACGTGATCTGGTCGTGGAGGATGTGATTGTGGAATATGTCATCAAGACCCTGAAAAGGGATCAGGAACTTTTGAAATCGTCTGGCTATGATGGGTTTGAGATTTTGGGACTTGAGAAACCGTTTCTCCAAGACATTGATGGATTTCATTTTATCGGCTATGTGGACAGGTTGGATAGCCTTCGGCCAGGGGAGATAAGGATAGTGGACTACAAGACCGGCAAGGTCGAGGACAAGGATGTCAACATCACTGACGCCAACGCCGATGAGGTTGTAGAGGCTCTGTTCGGGCCAAGCAATGAGGGTCGTCCGAAGATTGCCTTCCAGCTTTACCTCTACGATGTCTTCTGCCGCGAATCAGAGGATTGCAAAGGACGGAGGATGGTCAATGTCATCTATCCCCCGGCGAACCTGTTTACGGAACCGATCAAGGAAGTACCTGTCAGTGAGGAGTTCATGAGGCTCACCGAGGAAAAACTCCACGGCCTGCTCTCCGAGATCGCCTCTGTTGACGTGCCGTTCAGGCGTACCACCGAGGAGAAAACTTGTTCCTACTGTGATTTTAGAATGATTTGCGGAAGATGATCACGGTGAGGATGACAATGATGATGAATATAAAAGCGGGTGGGAATGATTAGGATAATGAAAGCATCAGCCGGATCAGGTAAGACCTTCAATCTGGCCAAAACATACATAAGACTCCTGCTGACTGACGAGGAGAGATATTCCTACAGGCATATTCTTGCGGTGACATTCACCAACAAGGCCACGGACGAGATGAAAAGCCGAATCTTGAAGGAGCTGCATCTGCTTGCGACTACGCCGAAAGATTCTCCTTATTATGAGGATCTTGTCCCGTTCTTTGACTCCGAGGACGGACTTCGCCGACGTTCGGAGACAGTGCTGTGCGATATCCTGCATGATTATGGAGCGTTCGCTGTCAGCACGATAGACCGTTTCTTCCAGCAGACTCTCAAGGCTTTCTCTCGTGAGATCGGGCAGTTCGCCACGTACCAGGTGGAACTGGACCGTGAGTCACTGGTCTCGGAAAGCGTCGACAGGGTGCTTGACTCTCTTTCGGATGACAACAAGGATCTTCTTCAGTGGCTGACACAGAGCGTGATGGATGACTTGGAGAAAGGCAAGCGCTACAATCTGGAGAATAACCTGAAGACTGTCGCGATGACCCTGAAATCGGACGAGCACAGGGCCGCTGTCGAAGAATATGGCATTGACGAGGAGAAGGAATATTCAAAAGAGAATCTTTCGAGGATGAAGAAGGCGCTTTCCGGGGTGATGACTTCGTTCGTGAAGGAGGTGCGGGAGGCCGCAAAGGCGTTTGTCAGCGCCGCCGGAGAGGAAGGCCTGTCGAACGAGGATTTCTCGCGGAAGTGCTTCAATTCGATCTATGTCTGCGCCGCCTCGGATTCCAAGGATGAGCCGGCATACCCGTCCGCAACCATATTCAAGAACAGCGAGGATTTCAGCAAATGGTTCAGAAAGGCTGATTTGAACAGGTTCGCGCCGGTGGAGGGGAGGTTGATGCCGCTGCTTCAAAGGTACTGCGGGATATTCACGGAAAAGTATAAGGTCTATGTCACAGCTTCGAAAATCTCTTTGATTCTGAATGAATTGGGAATCGCCGGAGATCTTGACCGAGAGTTTCGGGCACTGATGAAGGAGAAGAATGTGCTGAGCCTGGACGACTCCAACGTGATTTTGAGGAATATCATTGACGGCACGGACGCTCCGTTCATCTACGAGAAGTTAGGAGTGCGATTCGAGCATTTTCTGTTGGACGAGTTCCAGGACACCTCGCGGATCCAATGGGACAATTTCCGGCCGCTGATTGAGAACAGTGTGGCGCAGGGGAAGGAGAACCTCCTTGTTGGAGACGTGAAGCAGAGCATTTACCGATGGCGGGGCTCCGACTGGCGGATGATGGCGCGCGAGGTGCAGGGTGAGTTCTCTCAGTGCGAAGTGGAAACCCTTGACAGCAACTACCGAAGCCTTAGGAATATAGTCGAGTTCAACAACGGTTTCTTTGAATATGCCTCCACGATTCTCGACGGCATGTCGGCTGACGAGTCTGGCTTCAAGGTTCATGACATCTATTCGGATGCAGGTCAGTTTGTGAAGGCCAAGAGTCCGTCAGACGGGAGTGTCGATGTCGTCTTCTGCGACAAGGAGGACGAGATGCAGGAGATTCTGGATGCGGTGAACAGGGTTCATGAGGCCGGGGCGAGGTTCGGTGAGATCACTGTGCTGGTCAGAAGCAACAGGCATGGCTCGGATGTGGCCATGTTCTTGATGGACAACGGAATCAGCGTGATCTCCGATGATTCGCTGCATTTGAAATCCTCGGCGGTGGCCCGTCAGGTCGTGTCGCTCCTGTCATCGGTCGAGAATGAGGACGACAGCATAGGGTCCTTTCTTGCCGGAGAACTGGACATCAACGTCGCCGAGTTGTCCTGCCTGTCCCTGTCCGACCTCTGTGAGCAGCTTCTGCGCATCCTCAAGGACCGGGATCCGGAACTGTTTGAGTCAGAGACGCAGTATGTCCAGGCGTTGATGGACTTCATGCAGGACTATGTCGCTGTAAACGGGAACGCCATCGACGGTTTCCTGAAGGCCTGGCAGGAGGCGGATCCGAAGATCAGTTCGCCTTCCGATCCTGAGTCGGTCAGGGTCATGACAATCCATAAGTCTAAAGGACTTGAGTTCCAGCATGTGATCTTCCCGTTCGCCGAGGAGATCGGACTCTTCCGCAGCGAGAAGCACTGGACTCGTCCTACGGTGGAGGGAACAGAGCTTGAGGGAATCGCCGACGGGGTCTATAATGTGTCGTTGAGGAAGCCGGCCAATGAGGATTCCTTGTTCCGTGAAGGGAGCCAGAGAGAGATGCAGTTTCAGCTTGTGGACAACATCAACACGTTCTATGTGGCTTTGACAAGACCGGTTAAGGGACTGACTGTCATCGCCTCCAATCCGCCGGAGAAGATCGCGGCCGCCATTGTACCGGTCCCCTCGTGCGACTTCACAGACTTCTCACAGATCCTCTATGCCTATCTGTACGGCTATGGTGAGGCTTTAGGATATGTCAGGGAAGAAGCTGATGATAAGATCGTGTTCTCCAAGGGTGATATATTCAATTACAGCACTGTGAAAAGAAAATCGGACACCATCTCCGAACTGACGCCAGGCTACCCGTCCTATCCGCTGAACCCACAGGCGGAAGATGAAGAATCTGATGTCAGGGAGCGGGGGCGTCTTAAGTTCAGCGCCGACTCCATTGATTTCTTCTGCGATGAGGTCAGGAACGAAGCCAGGCTCAACGGAACGGTGCTTCACGGCATCCTTTCCGAGGTTGTCACCTTGAGTGATTTGCCGGATGCCGTCCGTCACGCGTTCGAGTCTGGGGAAATAGATGCCGGCCGGGAAGAAGAGTACCTGAATATTCTTACCCAAAGAGTCGCCGCTCATCCCGATTGGTTTCCGGTCGACGGTGCTGAAGTCCTGAACGAGACCGGCCTGATCGACACTGACGGAGAGCTCCGCCGCCCGGACAGGGTCTTGATCAAGGACGGGAATGTGACGGTCATCGACTACAAATTCGGGGAGAAGAACCGCCGTTACCGCCGTCAGGTCTCCCGGTATGCCGACATCTACCGCCGGATGGGATATTCAGAGATAACTCCCATAATATGGTACGTACTTACTGATGAGGTGGAATAATTTTCGTATATTTGCCATTTGACTCAAAATATTATTTTATGGAAGCTAACGACAACTCTATAAAGCTCTACTACAACACGGAGAGGGAAAAACTTCAGATGCCTGAATATGGCCGCATCGTCCTGAATATGGTCGAGCAGGTCAAGGCGATTCCCGACAGGGCGAAACGGACCGAACAGGCCCGTGCTGTGGTCAGAGTGATGGAAACCCTGAATCCTCAGGTCCACATGCAGGAAAACTACGAGCAGAAACTCTGGGATCATCTTTACATGATCGCCGGGTATGATCTGGACATCGACTCTCCGTACCCCGCTCCTCATCCTGAGGCGATGGAAGTGCCTCCGATGAACATTCCTATGGACAAGGCCCCTGTACGTGCCAGACATTACGGGAGAAACATTGAGAGCATAATCGACTTGATCGCGGGCGAGCCTGAGGGAGAGGTCAAAAGGTCGATGTTGCGCTCGCTGGCGATCTACATGAGACAGCAGTATTTGATCTGGAACAAGGACAGCGTGGCTGACGAGACGATATTCGCGGACATCGAGAAACTTTCCGACTATCGGATTCAGGTCCCTGCTGATCTGGAACTTTCGAAGATCTCTTTCGACTCCAATTTCTCCCGCCCTGGGATGAATCTTGGCATGGGCCAGAATCGTAGAAACAACAAGAAGGGGAACCGCAAGAACAGGAAATAATGTTCAGATTCTGGAGGAATATGGATGAGGAGGACAAGGCTAGGCTGACGAAAGGCGCCGGCTTTCTTGTCGCATTGCTGGCGGTGTTCACCTTGCTGGCGACCGTGTCCTATTTCTTCACATGGAAGGCGGACCAGAGTTCTTTGTATACAGCCGTGGGGGACACTTCGGCCAGAGTGAGCAACGTCGCCGGCAAGATGGGCTACAGATGGGCCGACCTGCTTGTGCGCAGGTGGTTCGGGCTTGGCAGTCTGGCTTTTGTGGTCATCCTGTTCGCCGTTTCGGTGCGGTTGCTGCTGCACAGGTGGCATTATTCGATGGTTAAGACGGCGCTCTTGACAGTAACGGGAGCGATAATCTCGTCTTTCATACTTGCGTTTGTCTCTGATTTGTCCGGGCTCGGCAACGCTTTCGGGGGAGGACTCGGAGGTGAGTGCGGGGAATCTGTCATCGGGTGGGTCTCGGTTGTTTTCGGAGAAATCCTTACCGGTTTCATGCTGGCTTTTCTGGTGATTGTCTGGCTGGTTCTGGCTTCCAGGAAGTTTTCGGACTGGCTGATGTCGCTGGGGAAGAGGAAGGAATGTGTCGCTGAGGAAGAAGAGTCCGGGGAACAGTCCCTTCGGCAGGCTCAGGGACCACAGTCGGTGGCTGAGCCCGTCGAAGCCACCGTGGTTCGGCAAAGCTCACCAACCGTGGTTCGACAAGACTCACCAACCGTCGGGACCGCAAGCCGGACAGAAACATCTTCTTTGAATATCTCAGATCCGTCCCTTCGACAGGCTCAGGGGCCGCAGCAATCGGTGGCTGATCCCGTCGAAGCCACCGATGTCACGGAAAAATCCATGGAAGTGGTCAAAGGCGATAAACTTTCCACCGACATCAAGAAAGAACTTCCAAGGATCAACGTCCGTGACGAACTTCCGGATTATCAGTTTCCTTCCCTGGAACTGCTGGATTCATATTCCTCAAGCCGGAACGAGGTCTCCGATGAGGAGCTGGCCAGAAACAACGCCAGAATCCGTAACGCTCTGGAGAACTACCGCATCCAGATCACCGATGTCAAGGCCATCGTGGGTCCTACAGTGACCCTCTATAAAGTCTACCCGGCCCCCGGTGTCAAGATTTCCGAGATCAAGAAGCTCCAGGAAGACCTTGGCATGCATCTGCACGCAAGGGGAGTCCGTGTCGTCACCCTTACCGATTCCGTCGGAATAGAGGTCGCCAACGACCGTCCGTCGATTGTCCCGATGCGCGCGGTGCTCAATGATAACGCGTTCCGTTCCAGCAAGGCAGAGCTCCCGGTCGCCATAGGCTACACCATCCAGCAGAAAGTCAAGGTCTTTGATCTGGCCGACGCGCCACACCTTCTGGTTGCGGGAGCGACCAAACAGGGTAAGTCGGTGGGACTGAACGTCATAGTGACGTCTCTGCTTTACGCGAAGCATCCGTCGGAGCTGAAACTTGTGTTCATCGATCCTAAGATGGTCGAGTTCTCGGCATACGCCCATCTTCTGAAGCATTATCTTGCCGTTCTCCCTTGCAATGACGAGCAGGAGGAAAAGGACAACGCCATTGTGAAGAAAGCCGACAAGGCTGACAAGATACTCCGCTCTCTGTGCATCGAGATGGATCAGCGGTATGAGCTCCTGAGCCGTGCTTCCGTGCCGAACATAAAGACTTACAACGAGAAGTACCGTAACAGAAAGCTTCGTCCTGACGAGGGACACCGTTTCCTGCCGTACATAGTCACCATCATTGATGAATATGCCGACCTGACGATGTCTGTCGGTGGCAGCGGAGATGCCAAGGCGGTGGCCCGCAGCATCACCACCTCCATCATCAGGCTCGCCCAGAAAGGCCGCGCCGCCGGTCTGCATGTCGTGCTGGCCACCCAGAGACCATCCGTGGATGTCATCACAGGACTCATCAAGACGAACTTCCCGACCAGAATCGCCTTCAGGGTCGTTTCCAGAACCGACTCATCGACGATTCTGGACTCTCCAGGGGCAGAGAAACTCATCGGCAAGGGGGACATGCTTTACTATGCCGGAGTCGAGATGGAGCGTGTGCAATGCGCCTACATCGACAGCGAGGAAATCAACAGGCTTACTGAATATATCGGTTCACAGGATGGCTACGGAAAGTGCTTCAACACTCCATGTTACCTTCCGCCTGTCGATGATGACACAGAGGAAGGCTCTGGTGGCATGGTTGACATGACAAAGCTTGACGAGCGCTTCGAGGAGGCCGCCAAGCTGGTGGTAATGAGCCAGAGAGGCTCCACGTCCGATCTTCAGAGACGGCTCGGGATGGGGTACGCCAAGGCTGGACGTGTCATGGATCAACTTCAGGCCGCCGGTGTCGTCGGCCCTCAGGAGGGATCCAAGCCTCGTCAGGTGCTTGTCTCAAGTCTTGATGAACTGGACCAGATCATAGCCGCCTACAAGAATCAGTGATCAAGCCGTGAGGCACGGCTTGTGCTCGTACTTAAAGAATTATGAAGACAATCTCAAGAATATTCATTGCCGCGGCGGTGGCGTTTCTTGCGCTGCCGCAGCTCTCGCTTGCCAAGAGCGGGACGTTGGACGCTTTTGTCAGCAAGGTCTCAGCCTCGCTGGTTTCTTTTGATTATTCGTTCACAATGCCCACGAAGAAGGCTAAGATGACAGGGAACGGAAAGGTTGAGGTGCAGGGCGTCTCATTCTTCGTGGACGGAAACGGGCTTGAAATCTGGTGCGACGGAAAGACACGCTGGACGATTGACCGTGTCTCTGAAGAGGCTTTGATAGAATCAGTTGACGATTCTTACGACAGTTATGCCACGAATCCCGCTCTCATGATAGCCTCTATTGACAAAGCTTTCAGCGAGGTCTCTTTCGGGGTCTCCAAGTTCGGCGGGAAGGTGATGGATGCCTCGGTCCTGTCTCCGGTCCATAAGGGAAAAGGCTCGATGGACATCGCCGGGCTCAAGCTGTTCTTCAAAAGCGGCACCGAAACTCTTGTCGGGGCCGAGGTAAGGCTGAATGACGGATCCGTGTCGGAATTCGTGATAACCAATCTCAGATTTGGGGAGGCCGTGAAACCAAAAGAGTCTTTCCGCTTTGACGAAAAGACTCTTGGTTCTTCGTATGTCGTCACGGATCTGCGATAGCGGTCCCACGTATCGGCAGACTAATCCTTCACGCACCTGACTGAGGCTCGGAACGACTCTTTGTCCCGTGCCCCGATGAGTACATCATTTTGTTTCACATAGATGTAGCGGCAGTAACCCAGTTCGTCACTTTCCGAGTCCGAAGTCCAGAATACGGCGTAATTATCCACGCCTGTAAATTTTGGTGACTTACCTGGATCCGTCGCATAACCTATAGGAAGGGCTGAAAATCCGGCGTTGTTGGTGATCTTCACCTGCGGCCAGTACTCCCACATTCTCGTGCCGAGGAACTTGGCGTCAACCATCATTCCCCCGGCCACACCGCTGAAAGTCTCTTTTACCGAGAACTCTGTCCCTTTCGGGGCGAGGGCGTTGGCCATCTCCACAAACTCGGCGTCAGAAGGAAGGTGCCATCCTTCCGGACAAGCGTTGACGGCCTCGTTCCAAGTGTAGAAACGGCCGAAAATAGCGTCCATGGCCTCGCTGCTTTCGTAGGAGACACCGGCTCCGGAGTAGTAAAGATTGTTTTTCAGCCAAGTCTTGCCGTTGAAAGTGGTCGTGTAGTATGGGCAGCCGTCCCTCGGGTCGGTGAAAACAGGGTCGAGTTTTGTGTAGGCTCCCGTGATTGTGGAGTCAAGCGCCGGATCAACGACGGAGAACGAGGCAGAGTTAGATGTCGTGTAGTAACTGGTGGCGAAAGCCACGCAACTGACTGTGAATTTGCCGACTTTTGAAGGTGTCGTGAATTTGTAGGAACCGTCACCGCTCTTGTCGGTCTCTGTCTTGGTCGTGTCCTTGCTTGAGTCCCAGGAGGAAGTCCAGTAGAACCCGACATCCTCCGCGGAGCCTGTCCCTGGATTCGTGACTCCCTTTGGGGTCAGGGTGAAGGCCTCGCCTTTTGTTACATAGGTAGGCATAGTGAAAGTCAAGGTCCCGGTGAGGTATTCCTTGGTTGAGGATTCCTCTTTATCTTTCTTGCAGGATGGCAGCGCGATCATGGCCGCGGATACCCCTATCAGAATAATGCTCTTTATCTTCATCTTTTTCTGTTGAAAATGCAAATATCGCATAAAAATCGCAAAAACGGTTGGTATTAAGCAAAAACTAGTCCAATGATGCCTGATAATTGGAACTAAATGCCTATAATTGCATTGATGAAAACTATTTTAGGAATATTCTGGAGCACTCTTCTGTGTTCCATTGTCTTGTCGGCCGCTGTTTCCTGTGGCGGTAAGGCTTCCTGTCACGAATTGACCGGCTATGCCCAAGGGGGGACATATTCAGTAAAGTTCAGATCTGACGGCCGCTTGAATGTTAATGAGGTCCGTAAGGCGGTGGATTCCATCCTGACAATGGTGGACACTACCTTGTCGGGCTACAATAAAGGATCGAAGCTTAGCCGTTACAATTCAGGCGAGCCGGTTGTCCCGAATGAGATGTTCAAGGAAATGTTCACCATTTCGAAAAGACTTTTCTATGAGACGGGAGGAGCTTTGGACATGGCTTCCGGTCCGCTCTACGACGCTTGGGGCTTTGGCTTCACAAGCGAATCCTTGCCTTCGGCGGCCGAGGTTGACAGCCTGAAAAGAATCTGCGGGATGGACAAGTTGGACGGGAATATGTCGCCGCTGAATCCTGGTGTACGCCCGAAGCTGAATTTCAATGCCATCGCGCAAGGCTACACTTGCGACAAGATCGCTGAATATCTCCACACGCTCGGTGTCAAGGACATGCTTGTTAACATCGGCGAGATCTATTGCGAAGGTCTCAATCCTTCAGGCAAACCGTGGACAATCGGGGTGGACATGCCGGTGGACGGGAATATGGAGCTTGGCGGCCAAGGCCTTGTCGGAAAATGGCAGGGTGACGGAAGCGGATGCGGTGTGGTCACTTCTGGCAATTACCGTAAGTTTTACATCAAGGACGGAAGGAAATATTCACATACCATAGATCCCCGCACCGGCTATCCGGTGGATCATACCTTGCTCAGCGCCACGATTGTCGCCCCTGATGCCACGATGGCCGACGCATACGCCACGTATTGCATGGTGATCGGATTGGACGAGGCCAAGCGTTTCATCGAGTCTATGGATGAGTTGGAGGGGTATCTTGTGTACGATGATGGCGGATCGATGTCGGAATGGGCGTCTTCTGGCTTCAATCTTGTAAGGAATAGCCGATAGTTTTTTTGCGGTATGACAAGACAGGTTATAGACACATCGTTTGTTCTGGCGGCGGCCATCGGCATGGCATGCGGTTGCAGCACGATCAGCCGTACGGAGAAGCAGTTGGCCAGGGTCGATTCCTATGATTCCCCGGACATTCCTGCTGTAGGTAACATGCCTCCGATAAGGCCTCGTCAGGCTGGGCTGGCATATTCCCCTAACACTTTGATCATCTATTATGACGAAGGTGTCGGCATAGGACCGCTCAAAAAAGCTGTCGTGAAATCAGGCGCAGAGATCCTTTATGACTATAGTATAATAAACGCCTTGACAGTCAGGATTCCAGACGGTAAGACTCTTGAAGAGAGCGCGAAGTATTTCAGCAAGGTCAAGGGAGTTGTGGAAGTCTCAAAGAATAGTATCTATCATCTTGACTGACAGTGCGGAATCTACTGTGAACCCTCCGGAGGCGGTCCGCCTTAAGGAATTCAGATGGGCTCCGGATCCCAGTGCTTCGCCCAAGTCTCTGGCCAAAGCCCTGATGTAGGTGCCTTTGCTGCAGGCAATCCTGATCTCGGCGAGAGGAAAATGTTTCTCTGAAGTGTCGATGACGTTGATCCGAGGGTTGGGCCTTAAGTCTTTATCATAGATTTCCGGCATTGTCTCTTTCCCCTCGTGGTGGAACGACACGAGTTCTATTTCGAAAATGTTGATCACCTGCTTGTTGAGCGTCTCGGCCACCGTGTGGTCGAAGTCCGTCATGACATCAGTTTTCTCTTTATGAGCTTCCTTGTACTGCTTTCTGGCGAGCTCGTAGGCCCTGACACCGTCGACCGACTTGGCTGAGAACAAAGGAGCGATCTGTTCCTGTTCTCCAAGGAACCGTGGCAGCACGCTGCGGATTGACTCCTCAGTGACGCTGTCGGTGGGATATTCCTTGTCAATGGCCTTTTCCAGGTCGTAGGATGGGGTCGTGGCTCCGAATGAGACGCCGGCGAGATATTCCTTACCCTCTTTCTGAAGGGTCTCCGCCAGTTTGGTGGCCTTCCCGATGCAGACGAGCAACACGCCGGTCGCCAACGGATCAAGAGTGCCCGCATGCCCGACCTTCAGGTTTTTCTTGTGGAAATGCCTGCATGCCGCCCACTTTACCTTGCGGATGACATCGGCGGAGGTCCATCTGTAAGGCTTGTCGATGGGGATGATAATCCCTTCCGGGTAGTCCTCGATGCTCTCCGAGAGCCGGGAATTGCCCGGAAGAAAATTCCTGTCCGCTATTAATGCTTTTATTTCCAAGGGCCTGCTTATTTGCAAAGCGGAATCTTCTCGATGCGGCGCTCGTGCCTGCCACCCTCGAATTCGGTGGTCAGCCACTTGTTAAGGATCGTGGTCGCCATCTGGTATGAAATGAACCGTGCCGGCATGACGAGCACGTTGGCGTTGTTGTGGGCCTTGGCCAGACGTGCCAGCTCGGTCCCCCAGCAAAGGGCCGCGCGAACTTTCTGATGCTTGTTAAGCGTCATTGAGATTCCGTTCCCGGACCCGCAGAACGCCACTCCCAGGTCAACGTCACCATTGTCGATGGCCGAGCCGAGAGCGTGGCCGAAATCAGAGTAGTCGCAACTTTCCTCTGAATATGTTCCATAATCAACGACCTCGTAGCCCTTCTTTCTGAGCAAGGCGGCTATCTTTTGCTTGTACTCGAATCCAGCGTGATCGCTGGCAACACCGAATTTCATAATATTCAATAATTTAAATAATCTTTTTCTTGCTTAATGTAGTGATGAACTCCTTGAGGTAGAACGGCTCGAAATAGGCCACGTCCTCGAACCTTTTCCCGATCAGGGCTTCTGTGGCAGGACGTGCCATTGACGCCGCTTTCGGGCAGCATTGGATGAAATGGGCGTTAGGGCTGGTTATGGTGACCTTGCATTTGTCGGCACCGTCACCTATGAAAAGTACGGGGCCTTCCTCAAGCTGTGCCTTGAACGATTCCGCGTCAATTATCTGCGCCACGGTGGGGGAGACCTGCCTGCCGTCAGGAGTGAATATCCCCGTGTAGACCTCCATCCTTCGGGCGTCAATCATAGGAATGATGTAGCGGCAGCCCTTCGGGAGCATATTCCCGTCCAATGCCTGCCAGGCGAGGGTGTCAAGCGTTCCGACGGAGATCATCGGGATTCCGGCCCCGAAACAGAGTCCTTTGGCGGTCGATACTCCGACCCTAAGTCCGGTATAGGATCCTGGCCCCTTGCTGACGGCCACCGCATCGCAATCAGAGACTTTCAGCCCTTTTTCGGAGAGCATCTCGCTGACGAACAGCGCTGTCTTCGAGGCGTGCGCCCTTGGCTCGTCACTGATCCTCTCGCATACAACCGTCCCGTCTTCCACAAGGGCTGTGGAGCAAATGGAAGTGGATGTCTCTATTAGGATTACTCTATTCATTATTTGTTGAATATCAATTCTTTCATGTAAGGGAAGAAGACATCGGCGAAATCCTTGATCGGAGTGTAGAAAAGGGATTCGCCTATTGTCTTCGAACAATCAATCTCAAGCGCCTTGGCGACGGAATCAAAAAGTAGGATGAGCAAACCTATCGTGAGAATGACTTTCAAGAGGGCGAAGACCACCCCGAGAAGCTTGTTCAGCCACCCTAACATCACGATTTTCACGATGCCTTCCAACATTTTCCCGGCCAGTGTGAGGGCGAAGAAAACGGCAAGCAGGATGAGTGTGAAGGCTATCGCCTGAAGCACTGCGGGAGAAAAGTCCATCGCCGGTTTGAGCCATTCCACGACCACACCGGAAAAATGAAAGGACATCCATGCGCCAAGCACCAAGGCCACAAGGGCGGCCGCCTGGGCGATGAATCCTTTGGTGACGCCACGGAATATGGCTGGCACACAGCAAAGAAGGATTATGATGTCTATTACATTCATCTACTACCTATTTGATAAAAAACACGGAAATCACTATCTTTGCAGACTTGAATGCGTCCGGAGAGGATTCGTGCTTTTTCGGATGCAAAAATAGAAAGAAAATTATGACATTCAAAGAGTACAAAGGCCTTGATCTGGTTTCTGTCGGGAATGAGGTTCTCGACAGGTGGAAAAAGAATCACGCGTTCGAGAAATCCCTTGAGGTCAGGGAGGGGGCACCTGAGTTCATATTCTTCGAGGGACCACCTTCCGCCAACGGCAAGCCGGGAATCCATCACGTTATGGCACGCTCCATCAAGGACGCGATCTGCCGATTCAAGACCCAGTCCGGGTACAAGGTGAACCGCCGCGCCGGATGGGACACCCACGGACTTCCGGTGGAGATCGGAGTGGAAAAGAAACTGGGCATACATAAGGACGACATCGGAACGAAGATTTCCGTTGAGGAATACAACAAGACCTGCCGCAGTGAGGTGATGAAGTACACGGCGGAATGGGTGAACATGACCGAGCGTGTCGGCTACTGGGTTGACATGAACGATCCGTACATCACCTACGACAACCGCTACATCGAGACCCTTTGGTACCTGTTGAAGAAGATTTACGACAAAGGACTACTCTACAAAGGGTACTCCATTCAGCCATATTCACCTTCCGATGGCACCGGTCTCAGTTCGCATGAGCTGAACCAGCCAGGCTGCTACAAGGACGTTACCGACACGACGGCAACCGTGCAGTTCGAGGTCATCAAGGACGGAAAGTCGCAGCCTCTCTTCGGGACGGAGGCTTTCCCGGTCTATTTCCTCGCCTGGACCACAACCCCGTGGACACTCCCTTCAAACACCGCGCTCTGCGTGGGACCTAAGTATGAATATGTCCGTGTCCTTTCCTTCAACCCTTACACGGGAAAGGAGGCCATCTACGTGTTGGCCAAGGACTTGGTGGGTGCTTGGTTCAATCCTAAGGCCGCTGACATTCCGCTTGAGAGTTACAAGCCTGGTGACAAACTCGTGCCTTACAAGGTGCTTGAAGGCTCATTCAAGGGTGCAGACCTTGTCGGAATCCGTTACAAGCAGCTGATTCCTTGGTTCAAACCGGTTGAGGAGGGCGAGCCGTTCAGGGTGATCTCCGGGGACTATGTCACGACCGAGGACGGTACCGGCATTGTCCACATCGCCCCGACTTTCGGAGCAGACGACAAGAAGGTCGCCGCCAACTTCGGAGTGCCGGGAATGATGGTCCTTGACAAGGACGGCAAGCGTCAGGCACAGGTGGATCACGACGGGCGCTTCTACCCGGTCGAGGATCTTGATCCTGAATATGTCCGCACACACGTCGACCCTTCTTATAAGGAATATGCCGGCCGCTACGTGAAGAACGCTTTCGATGACTCTCTTCCTGCCGATGCCCCTACTCTTGATGTTGATCTCTGCATGATGATGAAAGAGGATGGCAGGGTGTTCAGGATCCAGAAGCAGACCCACAGCTATCCTCACAGCTGGAGGACCGACAAGCCTGTCCTTTATTATCCTCTTGACGCTTGGTTCATCAAGACCACGGCTGTGAAGGACGAGATGGTCGCACTGAACAAGACCATAACCTGGAAGCCTGAATCCACGGGTACAGGCCGTTTCGGCCAGTGGCTTGAGAACATCCAGGACTGGAACCTGAGCCGCAGCCGCTTCTGGGGCACTCCGCTCCCGATCTGGCGCACCGAGGACGGCAAGGAGGAGATCTGCATCGGCACGATCGCCCAGCTCTACGCCGAGATCGACAAGGCTGTGGAGGCTGGATTCATGACGAGCAATCCGTTCAAGGACAAGGGATTCGACCCTAAGGATATGAGCAAAGAGAATTACGATAAGATTGATCTCCACAGGCCTTATGTCGATAACATATTCCTTGTCAGCCCTTCCGGCAAGAAGATGACCCGTGAGACCGACTTGATCGATGTTTGGTTCGACTCCGGCGCGATGCCTTATGCCCAGGAGGGACTTCGTGGCCTGAACTCTCCGAAGTTCGGCTGCACGGCTGACTTCATCGCCGAGGGTGTTGACCAGACAAGAGGCTGGTTCTACACTCTTCACGCCATCCACACGATGATCAGCGGAACCCCTGCCTACAAGACAGTTATTTCCAACGGCTTGGTTCTGGACAAGAACGGCAACAAGATGAGCAAGCGTCTTGGCAATGCGGTGGATCCGTTCGAGGAACTGGACAAGTACGGGGCCGACGCCCTCAGGTGGTACATGCTGACCAACGCCCAGCCTTGGGACAACCTCAAGTTTGATGAGGCAGGTGTGGATGAGGTTCGCAGAAAATTCTTCGGGACGCTTTATAACACATATTCATTCTTTGCCCTCTATGCCAATGTTGATGGCTTTGATCCGAAAGCGGCGAAGGTGGAATATTCAAAGAGACCGGAGATCGACCGTTGGATCATCTCGCTGCTCAACACATTGAAAAAGAAGGCTGTGGCTGCCTATGAGGATTATGACATCACCGCCGCCGGCCGTCTGATTCAGGATTTCGTCTGTGATGATCTGAGCAACTGGTACGTGCGTCTGAACAGGAAACGTTTCTGGGGAGGGAAGATGGATGAGGACAAACTCGCCGCTTACCAGACCCTTTACGAAGTGCTGGTGGATGTCGCCGTGCTCGGCGCTCCGATCGCTCCGTTCTACATGGACAGACTCTATCTGGATCTTGTTCCGGACGGCGCGGAGTCGGTACATTATGTGAATATGCCGTCTTGCGACGAGACTGTCATAGACACGGACCTCGAAGAGAGAATGAATCTGGCTCAAAAGGCCACCTCGATGGTGCTGGCGCTTCGCCGCAAGGTCTCCATCAAGGTTCGCCAGCCGCTCCAGAAACTCATCATCCCTGTGCTCTCCGCTAAGGTCAGGGAACAACTGGAGCAGGTTAAGTCCATTATCCTGAATGAGGTGAATGTCAAGGAGGCCGAGTTCATCTCGGACACAACCGGCATCATCACCAAGAAGATCAAGCCGAACTTCAAGACTCTCGGCAAAGTCTATGGCAAGCAGATGAAGGAGATCGCGGGTGCGTTCGCCGGATTCGATCAAGCCACGATCTCAGCCATACAGAACGCCGAGGTCGCCGGGCTGGCATATTCAGTGGAACTTCCTTCCGGAGTTGTTGAACTCAAGCCTGGTGACTACGAGATTTCGTCCGAGGACATGCCGGGTTGGCTTGTCGCCACTGAGGGGCAGCTGACCATAGCCCTTGATATTCAGATCTCTGATGAGCTGAAGAAGGAAGGTGTGGCTCGTGAGCTCATCAACAGGATCCAGAATCTGAGGAAGGACAGTGGGTTCGGGGTGACGGACAAGATTGATGTCGAGATTTTCGCGGATGGCGCCGCCTATGATGACATCGCTGCCGCTCTTGAAGCCTATAAGGATTACATATCCGCCCAGACCCTTGCCCTTTCCGTCACGCTTGGCAAGGATGCTCCGGAAGGCGCTTCCGATGTAGAGTGGGATGAAGGATCTGTCAAGATGGTTCTTTCAAGATAATTTTAGACCTAAATATTGTTTACACTATGTCAGAGTTGATCAAAGACAACGCGACTCCCGCCGAGACGACGAAAGTTCGTTACAGTGATGAGGAACTTGAGGAGTTCCGTACCATCATCAATGATATGCTTGACAAGGCAAGAAAAGAGTACAACACACTGCGTAGGGTGATTATGCACAATGGCAGCAACGACATCGAGGACACCACTCCGTCTTTCAAGACGGTGGAGGATGACGGCGCCTATCAGCTGTCAAAGGAAGAGGCCAGTCAGCTCGCGCAGAGGCAGTACAAGTTCATCCAGAGTCTTGAGGCCGCTCTCGTGCGCATTGAGAACAAGACCTATGGAATATGCCGGGAGACCGGAAAGCTTATTCCTAAGGAGAGGCTCCGTCTTGTCCCTCATGCGACGCTTACTGTCGAGGCCAAGGAGATGCTTGCTAAAAAAGGGCAGAACTAGTGAAGATTTCCAAGGGTAAGAAGCTCCTGATACTGGGAGTCGTACTTGTCGTCATTGACCAGGTCGTCAAGATTCTGGTCAAGACGAACATGCAGATAGGTGAGCATTTCAGTGTCATCGGGAACTGGTTCCAGATTTTCTTCATAGAGAATGAAGGGATGGCTTTCGGAATGAAGTTCGGCGGTGCCGTAGGCAAGTTTCTGCTGTCTTTCTTCAGGATCGCTCTTTCTGGTGTTCTCTGTTGGTGGATCGCTTCGCTTGTACGCAAGTCTGTGGATTCAGATGGCAAACCTGCACTTCTGCCGGACGGCAAACCGGTAGTTCCGACCGGAGTGCTTGTAGGTCTGACGCTGATCACGGCCGGGGCCTTCGGCAACATCATCGACAGCCTTTTCTACGGAGTGATTTTCGATTACGCCCCGCTGATGTTCGGCCGTGTGGTGGACATGTTCTATTTTCCTTTGATCGACACCTTCTGGCCTGATTGGGTTCCGTTTGTGGGAGGTGACCGTCTGTTGTTCTTCGCTCCTGTCTTCAATTTCGCTGACAGCTGCGTCACAGTCGGAGCCTTCTATCTGATTCTTTTCCAGAATCGTTTCTTCACCCGTGCCGAGGAAAAGAAAGACAAATAGCGCCTCTGGTCGCTGGCCAAGTCTAAGCGACATTCCTTTGATGGCTGAATATGCCGGGAACTATGCCTTGTTTTGAGATTTTTTGCGAAATTGTTTCCGCATATTTTGCTGAACAGAAAATTTTATTTACCTTTGCATTCCCTCAATTGAGGGAACAAAGTCTGGAGAGGTGGTAGAGTGGTCGATTACGGCAGTCTTGAAAACTGTTGAGCTGCGAGGCTCCGGGGGTTCGAATCCCTCCCTCTCCGCGTAAATCCGCTAATTTGTTGAATATCAATGAATTAGCGGATTACCCGTTAAAAAACGGGGCACAATCGGGGCAGCAACATCTCCGTGTTTGGCAATGTCCATATACTTAGTCAGTTATGGAATCGTGCCCTCCCGATCGCCCCGGCAATGATTTGTAAGTCGTTGATAATAAACGGGTGATGCTCCACACTTTGGTTTTCAGTACTTTCCGAATTATTGCCCGTCACACAAAACACGACGGCTGGATTTGAGCCGGATTGGCTCGTATCGGGCGCTTCGATGGGCTCGGCGACTTGACACGTTCTTTGGAGGTTGAATAATACTTTTTAGTCAGCCGAATCATTAGGCGGGAGTATATTCAAGACTTATGACTGGTTGGACTTTATTGCATTGAAGGGCGTTTGTCCATGTGCGGTCTGTGTAATTGTTTGATGCGTAGTTGTTTGTTCGTGAGTATTGTCCATGCGGGAAGCATTGGGATCCGAGCCTGATCCACTAATTTTGCGTTAACAAATTATTAATGGAATATGAAGGATTTGATTGCTTGCTGCGGGCTGGACTGCGGGAATTGCGATGCCCGCAAGGCCACGTTGAACAATGATGACTCGCTTAGGGAAAAGACGGCCAAACTATGGGCCGAGGCGAATAATGCCCCGATCAAGCCTGAGCATATCAATTGCATGGGGTGTCGTACCGAGGGTGTGAAGTACCTCTATTGCAGTGAACTCTGCCCGATCCGTAAGTGTGTGCGGGAAAAAGGTTATGGCACTTGCGCGGAGTGTGAGCTGATCGACACCTGTGAGGAGGTCGGACAAGTCTTCAGGAACGCCCCTGGCGCCCGTGATAATCTGCGGAATTTTTGAATATGTCTAAAAAAGCATTACATTTGCGAATATGAGCGCGGCGGCATGTGCCTGCTCTCATAAATTGAACGGTAGTGTATTTAAAGACGATTTAGAGAAGCGGACAGCTACGAATGATCATGAGACACGGATTCCAATATGTCACAACCTTGCTTCTGCTCCTGGGCCCGCTTGTGGCCGAGGGGCAGAAACTGGACAGGGGGATAGACCTGTCCTCCCAGCCTTGCTTCATCAAGAAGGGGACATGGATGATCGGCGGAGGCGCCAGCTACATGCTGCACAACAACAACGATTCCCGTCTGCTTGTCGTGAACGGCATCAACTCGACCGGCTACACGCTTTCCGTCAGCCCGGCGTTCTGCTACATGGTCAAGGACAACATGGGAGTCGGCGTCAGGGCCGGTTACAAGAGGAATATGTTCAAGTTGGATTCCGCTCAGATGAATTTCGAGGACATAGACCTGTCGCTGTCGGACTATCACAAGATCAGCCATGTCTTTGAGATCCAGGGAATAGGACGCTACTATATTCCTGTGGGACAGTTGAAGAGACTGGGACTTTTCAACGAGCTGCAGCTGTCATATTCCTACGGCCAGGGAAAGGTTCTGGACGGGCATAACAACAAGGTGAACGCTTCCTACGAGACTTCCAACTCGCTTGGAATCAATGTTTGCCCTGGCTTCATGGCGTTTGTCACGAACAGACTTGCGATAGATGTCAGCGTGAACATGCTTGGGCTGCATTTCGACTGGACGGACCAGAGTCACAACCGCGTGGCCGAGGGAGACCGCAGTGTCACAATCATCAACTTCAAGGTCAACCTGCTTGCCGTGGGTTTCAGCCTTTATTATTATCTGTAGCCTATGAGAAGGATAGCATTGACATTATTGCTGGCTCTTTCCAGCCTGTGGCTTGGTGCTGAAGATAAGGGTGATGACTCTCCTGATATCCAGAGGGGACCAGACCGCCTGTTCATGCCGAAAGGTGATTTCTCGGCTGGAGTCCAGTTCTCTTATGTGGACTTGTTCAGCAATGACAGCGAGTATCTTATGCTGCTTCAGCATCTGGACGCCAGTGGGACGATGATGACTGTCGCTCCTTATCTGGACTACACCTACAGGAACAACAGGACTGTCGGGCTGAGGGCGAAATATTCGACGGCCAAGGGGGCTGTCTCGAACGCCGACCTTTCCATGCTCAGCGATGACCTTTCGTTCTCGCTAAGTGACATTATGGCGGATTCCCGCTCGATCCAGACGGAGGTTTTCCACCGCGCCTACGCCCCGTTGGACAAGCGCAGCCGTTTCGGGGTGTTCACCGATGTGTCGTTGGGATATTCATACACCCGTACCTCGTTCTCCTACAACGAGGAGAGCCTTGATTCCTATTCGGCCGCGAACAGGATCAAGATAGCGGTTCATCCGGGACTCATGGTCTTTGTGACGAACAGCATCAGCACCCATGTCTCGATCGGCATCGGGGGAGCGACCTACAACCACATCGACTATTACAAGAACGGTGAGATTGTGGGAACGAGGGATTTTTCCAAGGTTCGCTTCATGCTGGACATACTTGACATTTCATTCGGACTCAGTTTTCACATTTAAGTTATGAAAAACAGATTCTTTGCCATATTCATTATGCTTCTTGCCGCTGTGTCCTGCATCAAGAACGACATCCCTTATCCGGATGTGGCCGCCGAGATAACAGGCCTTCAGGTCGTGGGCGCCAAATCTGTCAGCATCGACAAGGAGGCCCGCGAGGTCTTGATCACGCTGGAGGAGGCAACGGACATCCGAGGGGTGGGCATCACAGAGGTTTCTTTCAATGAGAAGGCTGTCGCTGCTTCGGCGGAATTGACGGGTGTGCGGGATCTGTCTTCGCCTTTAAACGTCACATTGAGCCTTTATGAACGGAACTTTGACTGGACGATCAAGGCGGAACAACCGATAGAGCGTTACTTCACGGTTTCCGGCCAGTCCGGGGATTCCGTGATAGATTCTGACAACAGACGGGTGACATTCAAGATTCCGTCCTCGATGGATTTGAAGAAGCTGAACGTGGTTTCCATGAAACTTGGACCGGAGGGTGTGGCGGAATATTCCCCGGTTGCCGCTTCAATCCACGATTTTACGACTTCTGTGGTGGTGAGGGTGTCCTATCGTGACGTTGTCGAGGAGTGGACAATTTCTGCGGAAACGGTCGAGACCTCCATCTCGATGATAGGCGTTGATGCTTGGACCAGGGTCGCTTGGCTCAATGCTTCCGGAATTGAAGGGCGTGACAATGGATTCCGTGTCAGGAAAAAGGGCGAAACCGATTGGAGAAATGTCGCGAATGTCACTTCCAATGGCGGCACGTTCGGTGCTATGGTTGAGGGGCTTGAACCTTTGACTGAGTATGAGTGTCTTGCCTTCAGCGGAGACGAAATCACGGAGGTGCGGATGTTTAAAACAGAGGCGGAGCTCCAACTTCCGAACTCAGGATTCGAGACGTTCAGCAACGCCGAGTCCAAAAGGTATTACTCGTTTTTCGATCCGAATTCTTCGGATCCAAGCCTCCAGGCCAAGTGGTGGGGATGCGGGAACAAAGGCTCGACCACTATCGGATCAAGCTATGCCATCACAAAACCGGATGACGCGGAGAAGGTTGAGGGGAAATATTCATTGAAGATGGAGTCGCAGTACGTGATCCTCAAATTCGCGGCCGGCAATGTTTTCTCCGGTGAATATGTAAAGACCATCGGTATGTCCGGCGGAGTAATCAATATGGGGCGTCCATTTACCCTTCGTCCACGGAAGCTGACCGTATGGCTCAAGTACAAGAGCGGAAAGATCCAGCAGAAGACGTTGGGAGGCTATCCTGACGATGATGTGGTCAAAGTCGGAGACAACGACAGAGGAACCGTCTGGGTGGCTCTCGGTGATTGGAGTCCCAAGGAATATGGTGGCTCGGCTGACAGTCCGGTGGAGGTCAATACCACTAAGAAAGAGACATTCTTTGACTCCAAAGGTCCGAATGTCATAGCTTACGGCAATTTTGTCACAGACCACGACATGGAGTGGACCAAGGTCGAGATTCCTCTTGAATATGTCTCCACATCCCGTCGTCCTACCCACATCATCGTCTCATGCGCCGCCAGCATGCTTGGCGATTACTTTACCGGCAGTCCGGACTCAATCCTTTGGGTCGATGACTTTAAACTTGAATATTGACATTTGTAAGTCTTGCCCCGGCCCGATGCTTAATTTGAAAGTTGTCCTGCGTCATGTCTTTGCTTTGTTGTCACTGTCACTCGTCATGCCGGTGGCCTCAATCGCGAGCGATTTCTATTTCAACTGTCTGGACGTTGAAAGTGGCCTGTCCCAGAATTCTGTCTATGACATAATCCAGGATTCGTATGGCCGGATCTGGGCCGCGACGGGAGACGGGGTCAGTGTCTATGATGGAGATTCATTCCGCATATTCAACAGATCATCTGTCGGGGACGGGCTCAAGAGCAATGTGACCATCTGTCTTCACCGCAGTGATGACGGGCGCATCTACGTCGGGACAAGGGAAGGACTTTCCGTGTATGATCCGGTTTCCGAGGCTTTCAGTGCGGTTGAACTGACTGGAACGGAAGGAGAACCAGTCACCGGTCTTGTCAGAGACATGGCGACCGATCTTAACGGAGATCTCTGGGTCGTGGTGGCCAATTATGGCCTGTTCAGGGTTGGCCGGGATGGCGGTTGCGCACCGGTCCCGTTGCTTGACGCTTCAGACAGGGCCGGACGGTACATAAGGAGCATGTGTCTTGCGGGGGACGGCAACATTTGGGTGTCCACTAATTCGAAGGGGATGTTCAGATATTCTCCGGCGACCGGGGAGATACGTCTTTTCGGCCCGAAAGAGAATCCACTTTTCCGTGACATCTGGAAGATAGCGTCGTTGGACAGGAACACCTTGCTTGTCGGCTGTGCCCAGAAAGGTCTGTATATGTTTGACTTGAGGAGTCACTCGTTTCTTGCGTGGAAGTCTCAGGACGGCCAGTCCATAACAGAGACCATCATCCATGACATTTACATTGACCATAGGAAGAATCTTTGGGTTGGTACGGAAAACGGATTGTATGTCTGCGAGAACGGGTCACTTCACAATCTCAGGCATTCTCCTAATGATGATTACTCTCTGTCGGACAACTCGATCCATTCCATCGCCGAGGACTCTGAAGGAGGGATGTGGGCAGGGTCGTTCTTTGGCGGGATCAACTATTATTCGGAATACACATCACAGTTTGCGAAGATATGCCCCGGTGACATGCCTGGGGATCTTAAAGGCAAGAGCATCAGCGAGATGTGTGAGGACCGGGACGGCAATCTTTGGATCGCCACCGAGGACGCCGGATTGAACTTCTACGACAGTCGGGCGAGGACATTCTCAAGCGGGTTCATCGACGCCACCAATGTTCATGCCCTGGCTCTTGTGGGAGACTCGGAGTTGTGGGTGGGAACCTATATGGATGGGCTCTATGTGCTGGATGTGAACACGGGACGCCACCGCCATTTCACAAATGACGGGAAGCCGGGCTCTTTGATCGACGACAGTGTATATTCAATATACAAAGGCTACGATAACGCCATTTGGATAGGCACAATCAAGGGCTTGTGCCGCTATGACGCATCTTCCGGGAAGTTCGAGCATGTCCGGGGAGACTTGATCACATCTTCCGTGAATGATATCGCCGAAGACATCGACGGTCACCTTTGGTTCGCCACCATAGGCCAGGGTGTGTTCCGGTATGATGGGAGGAACGATGTGTGGGACAATCCGGACATGGGGCGTGATGCACGGGACAGAATCACCCAGGCGATAACCCTATTGCTTGACAAGGACGGGAATATGTGGGTCGGGACGGAAGGGAAAGGTGTTTTCCGGTTCGACAGGAACAAGCAGTCCTTCGACTCGCGTTATGATGAGTCTGACGGCCTTCCGAACGGGGTTATATACAAACTCCTTGAGGACGGGGGCGGAAATATCTGGGGCAGCACCAACAAAGGCTTGTTCCGAATCTCATCTGATTCGGGACGGATTATTACGGTGAATAGTGAGAATGGGCTGATCTACAATCAGTTCAATTATAAGTCAGGTGTGAGGACGCACGATGGGAGACTTCTGTTCGGATGCGTGAAGGGCATTGCCTCCTTTGATCCTGACCATCTGAAACGTCTTTCTACTCCGCCTGCCATCCTTTTCAACAAGTTCCTGCTGTTCAACGAGCCTGTCGAGCCTGGAACGGATGGCTCACCGCTGGACAAATCCATAATCGCTTCCGATGAGATTGTCCTGAGGCCTCGCCAGTCCGTGTTTAGTGTCGGGTTCACCTGCATAGATTATTCCGAGCGTCAGGATGTGAATTACTATTATATGGTCAAGGGACTTGGCGACGAGTGGGTTCCTGCCGGAAAGACGGCGACCATAACGTTCTCACGTCTGCTGCCGGCCAGATACAGGTTGACGGTCAGGGCTGTCAGTGCGGAGGAACTCTGGTCACCGGTTGAAAAATCTTTGGAAATCAGGGTGCTTCCTCCGTGGTACAGGACGGTCTGGGCCAGGATCTTGTTCGCACTGTTGGCCGCCGCCTTGTGTTCTTCGGCTGTATGGCTCATTGTCCTGTATTATAAACGTCGGAACAGACAGGCGTTCGAGAGTATGCAAAGGACCAAAGAGAAGGAATTGTATAATTCGAAGATAGACTTTTTTACGAACATCACTCATGAGATCAGGACTCCTCTTACTCTGATAACGGTCCCGATAGAGAATGTCATGAACAATATTGGAAAGGATGACAAGAACTATGAGGTCCTCTCCATAATACGCAGGAACGCCAACCGGCTTCTCAAACTTGTCAATGAACTGATGGATTTCAAAAAGATAGATCCTGCTGTGAACCGTCTGAATTTCCGTAGGGTAGAGTTGGTGAAGCTTGTGAGGGAGACTTGCGGAAGATTCTCGCCGTCCGCCAAGATAAAAGGGATTGAACTTCGGGCATCCTTGCCGGAGCATGAGTTGATGGCGGATGTCGACGGTGAGGTGTTCACCAAGATTCTGAGCAACCTTCTGAGCAACGCCCTCAAGCATGCGGCGCATCTGATCTCGCTTTCATTGACGGATAACGGACGGACTTTCATTCTGACTGTGGCGAATGACGGAGACCGCATCCCGGATGGTGAGGCTGAGCGTATCTTCGAGCCGTTCGTCAAACTTGACAAGAACAGCGAAGGAACCGGGATAGGCCTGCCTTTCGCAAGGAATCTGGCGGAGATGCATTCCGGAAGCCTGACACTTGACGCGTCCGCCGAAGATGTGACATTTGTCCTTGAACTTCCTCTGAGGCAGAGGGATGTCATAATGCTTGACAATGATGTGATTCAGGAACAGCCCGGTCAGGGAACCGAACAGAATGACATGGCGCATAAGGCCGATGCCAAGACAATCCTTGTGGTTGATGACAATGCGGAGTTCCGTGTGCTGATGTCAGACACGTTGAAGGGAACGTATAACGTCCTGACCGCGTCCGATGGAGAGGAAGGCCTGAAGGTGTTGGCCGCGAATAAGGTGGATCTGATCATAAGCGACCTTATCATGCCGGGCAAGGATGGCATGGAGTTCTGCGCCGAAGCCAAGGCGAACATAAACTACAGTCATATTCCTTTCATACTTCTCACGGCAAAGACAGACCCTGATTCACAGATAAGCGGACTGAACAACGGGGCGGATGATTATATTCCCAAACCATTTTCGCCTGGGATTCTGCTGGCCAGGATCGACAGCCTTCTCCGCCTGAGGGCCCGTCTTTGCGACACGTTCCTGCATTCGCCGACGGAGCCGGTCTCCTCGATCGCTCATTCCAAGTCTGACGAGATGTTCATGAAAAAGATCATGGACTATGTCTATGACCACATCGAGGACACAGAGTTGGATGTCGATGACATCGCAAAGGCGATGTATATGAGCAGGGCGACCCTTTACAGGAAGTTGAAAGGAATTTCGGAGCTTTCACCGAATGACTTCATCCGTCTTTGCCGTCTTAAGAGAGCCGCCGAACTATTGAAGGAGGATGTCTACAAGGTGAACGAGGTCGCGTATATCGTCGGATTCAGTTCTCCGTCGTATTTCTCGAAGTGCTTCCAGAAGCAATTCGGTGTCTTGCCGAAGGATTATTGCGATTGAGAGGAATTTGTGATTCTTTGATACGATTTTTCCTGCTTCGGAACGTGTCGCGGGCTACCTTTGCGGTTGTGATTGCATAATAATGCAGTTAAGACTTTTACCAATTAGTATAAATCTATCAATTATGAGAAAAAGATGCTATCTGTATGCATTGATGCTCATGGCTGGCTTTTCGGCGATGTCTCCGGTCACGGTGACGGGTGCCACTGCGATGGCCGGTCAGGAAAAAGCGTCTGTCAAGGTTACGGGTCTTGTCGTCGATAAGTACGGCGAACCTGTTCCGGGAGTCGGCATTGTCATCAAGAACACCAAGCAAGGTACGGTGACGGATGTCGATGGTAAATTTGCGATCAGCTCAAGCAAGGGAGCCGTCATGGTGGTGTCCGCCCTTGGGTATGCGACTCAGGAGATTGTGGTGGACGCTTCGTCCTTGAGGATAGTCCTTGAGGATTCTGCGGAGCAGCTGGCGGATGTCATCGTGACAGGTGTGGCCAGGGGAACGTCCAGAGCCACGCTGCCTTTCACGGTTGAGAAAATCTCAGAGGCTTCGATTCAAGAGGTGACCGGCAACAATGTCGCCGTTACACTTGCCGGTAAGATGCCTGGTGTCAAGATCTCCTATCTTAACGGTAATCCTGGCTCGGAGCCTGTCATCAAACTTCGTGGAGGCACTTCCTTTGACAGCAACTCGCAACCATTGATAATCGTTGACGGCATTGTGACCGAGGGGTCCCTCAAGGACATCAACATGGAGGATGTCGAGGACATCGAGGTCATCAAAGGTGCCGCCGCGGCGTCATTCTATGGTTCCAAGGCCGCCGGCGGTGTCGTCCACATCATCACAAAACGTGGTGCAAGCCTTGAGAACGGCACGGTGAGAGTGACATTCAAGACAGAGGAAGGACCTAACTGGCTTGGATTCCGTCCGCAGCGTTCGACCGCCCATGGCTATGTGGTAGGCGCTGACGGACTTCCTACCACCACGATGGAAGATGACACGATCT
The DNA here is from genome assembly GCA_002438845.1 of Bacteroidales bacterium UBA6366. Lineage (GTDB taxonomy): Bacteria > Bacteroidota > Bacteroidia > Bacteroidales > UBA932 > Cryptobacteroides. The sequence continues at coordinate 19,033 of DJRG01000042.1, read as the reverse complement.
GGGACAATAAATGGCCTGGACATGATTCGTACAAGGACATCTTTGTTCCGCGTTTCTACGCTTCCAACACATTGGGCCTGACCGGACGGTCAAAGAGCGGAGACATCAACTACTATGCCTCCGTGCAGAACACCAAGAATCCGGGTGTCGTAAAACTGCTTGATGGCCAGAATCGTACGAGCTTCCGTGTGAACATGGACGCAAGACTGTCCGACAAGGTCTCATTCAACACCTCCAACCTTTTCGTGAGGACGATAACCGACGAGCGTTCGATCAATTTCGATGATGTCTATTATTCTGACTATGGGGCGGATTTCCTCGCCAAGAACCTTGACGGCACCGACTACAAGGTGAATCCGAATGTGGTTTCGACCCGTAACAACATCAACCCTCTCTATGATGTGGCCAACAAGCGGGCTGAAAGCACAGGAAACCGCTTCCTCGGGAGCTACGGATTGCGCTATATTCCGACTGACTGGTTGAGTTTCAATGCTGTCTACAGCATTGATTATTCTCAGAAGTATCAGACATCGCTTGTGCCTAAGGGTCGTCTGACTGTCAATAGTCCTGACGGTACCGACCGTTCCACCGGTGATGTGAGCAACTGGACATCCAACGCTTTCAAACACAACGTCGAGGCAAGCGCTCTGCTCACGAAAAAGTTCGGAGATTTCAACACCAACGTTCGCCTTCAGTATCTCTATGAGGACACTCAAAGCAGTGGCTTCAGCGGAGGCGGAAGCAAGCTGGCTGTTTCAGGTCTGGACATTATCTCCCTTGATCAGGCTGATCCTGAGACTCTTGACATCACCTCATGGGGAAGCCGCATCGTCTCCAACAGTATGACAGCTGTCTTCCAAGGTGACTGGAGAGAGGAATATATGCTTGACGCTCTTGTGCGCCGTGACGGTTCCTCTGTCCTTGGAGACGACGCGAGATGGCAGACATATTACCGTGTGTCGGCGGCATGGAACGCCGCCAAGACGTTCAAGATTCCTCACGTGGATCTTCTCAAACCACGTGTGTCCTATGGAACGGCTGGTATCCTTCCGGCTTACGGGGCCAAGTACGAGGTCTATAGCATGAGCAACGGCTCTCTTTACGGCGGGTCCCAGCTTGGCAACAGAAACCTCAAGCCGGCTCTTTCGAAGGAACTCGAGATCGGTGTTGACGCGCGTCTGTTCGACAGGGTGACCCTTGACTTCGCATATTCACACAAGAAGAATGTTGACATGCCTTACGCCATGGCGGTCTCAGGTGTGACTGGATTTGAGTACCAGTATCTTAACATCGGAGAGTTCTTCACGAACGCTTATGAGCTTTCGGTAGGTGTGGACATCATCAGGAAGAAGAATTTCAGCTGGGATGTATACCTGACCTGGGACAAGCTGACACAAAGGATCGGAGAGCTCGGCCGTCCTGATTTCTACACCGGCAGCGGCGCTCTTTTGGTAGCCTCGCACTCTAAGTACGGTGAGATGTACGGAACCAAGTTCGCGAGGTCTCTTGACGAGGTCAGCACCAGCAAGGAGATAAAGCCAGGCCAAAGTGTGGGGGATGTGTTCTGCATCAACAACTATGGCTTTGTCGTCAGAAAGAAGGAAGTCGGCACGGTTGAGGAGCGCCACATGAGCGTCCTTGACGAGAACGGCTCGAACGCCAAGGTCAGTGTCGGGAATATGCTTCCGGACTTCAACGCCAACATAACAAGCACATTCAGGTACAAAGGCTTGATGTGTTACTTCACGCTCTCGGGACAAAAGGGAGGTCTGCTCTACAACAACACCCGTCTGTACATGAGCTTCGCCGGCCGAAACGCGGCCTTCTGGGATATGTCCGAAAGGGATTGGGAAAACCGCAAGCCGATGAAGTACAATAACCAGCACTCTCGTGAAAGCTTCATAGAGGACGCTTCGTTCATCAAACTTCGTGAGTTCGCCCTCAACTACTCGTTCAATGAGAAGCAGCTTGAGAAAGTCGGAATAGGCTTCCTTAAAGGAATCAAGCTGGGAGTCATCGGGCGTAACCTTCTGACTCTGACCAAGTACTCTGGCCCGGATCCTGAGACGGACACCTACAGCGGCTCCATCCTCGAAGGCACCGACACGCCAAAGTATCCTTCGGACATCCGTACCGTTTCCGGTACAATCACCCTTGAATTCTAATGAAACAGACAGAAATCATGAAAGCCAAAACATTGATAATGGCCGCAGCTGCCGCACTTTGTCTAAGCTCCTGCGACGGATATTTCTCCAACATGGACATTCCTAACGAGTATGCTCCTGACATCAATGTCGTGATGGGTGACATCAATCAGTACCCGTCTCTTGTGAAGGGAGCCTATGTCAACTACTGGCAGTACATGCTTGGCTACGACACAGAGCCATCATGGAACATGGCCACAAACGCGGACATATTCACTCCGAGCGCCGGCAACTGGGACATGAAGACATATTATTACCAGTATTCCGGTTTCGAGAAGCCGGAAATCGCCAACACCGATCCGTCCAGCTCGGCTCCAAAGGCTCGTTGGTATAATTTCTACAGCATCATAAACACTGTCCGCAGCATGCTGGCCAAGATGGACGAGGGAGACCTTGTCTACATGGAGGGCGGAAAGGACGCGAATTTCAAGCTGTACGCCAACAATTACTTCCTGATGGGCGCCGCCTATGCCGAGATGGCCCTTTGCTTTGACAAGTGCTTCCTTCTTACCGAAGACACTGACGCCAGTGTCATCACGAAGGATGACATCAAGCCTTCATCGGAGATAAGGGATGCAGCTCTGGGGTATCTTGACAAGTGCATTGACCTCTGCAAAAAGAACACGTTCACGAACTTTGACGGGACATTCCCGGGAAATGCGGTGGGAGACAACACGAAACTGATGCAGGTGGCCAACTTTATGGCGGCAAGGCTTCTGGCTTACTATCCAAGGACCAACAAGGCTGACACCCCTGATTGGAAGAAGGTTTTGGAATATGCCCAGAACTCCCTTACCGAGGACATCTGCGCCGAGATGCCGGCGAACGAGGCCACATACGGATGCTGGTCTCAGGCTGTCGCCGGCTACCACACCAGCCAGTGGGTACGTCCGAGCATGAGAATCATCTCGATGATGGCTCCGGATGACAAGGGCGCCGTCTGGCCTATTCCGAAGGACTACAGTTTCGCGAAGGATGGCCCTATGCCTAAGGTCGTCAACTGTCCTGACGCCCGTCTGAACAATCCAGAGTATTTTGTCTATACCGATGTCGTGACAACAGGCAGCGGCGCGCAGTTCAACGATTCCTACAGCTCTTATTACATGGGCGAGAAGAACCGTTTCTCCCTTACCGGGCAGCCAAGTGGCGAGGGCACGCTTTACCTTTTCACCAAGACGGAGTCAGACTTGATTCACGCCGAGGCGCTCGCCAATAATGGAAAACTTGCCGAAGCGGCGGCTCTTGTCAACCTCACTCACAAGAATGTGGGAGGCATGACCGACATCGACGCGTCTTCCTCAAAGGATAAGATCATCGAGTCTGTCTATTACGAGATGTTCGTGGAGTGCTGTTTCGCCAGCTCGGCGACAGGTTGGTACAACCGCCGCAGGACTCCTGTGGACAAATTCCAGCTTACCACGAGATCCTACCGTGAATTGCCGATCCCTAAGGTGGAGATAGATTTCTACGGACTTGAGGACTACACATTCGGCGGACCACGGGACGAGTATAAGGAATATGAATTTTAATTGAGAGTACGATGAAAAATAAAAATATGATTGTCAGCCTGCTGGCTCTTGTTTCGCTGCTTTTCTGTTCATGCGACAGAAGCGGACGGTTTGAGTTCCTTGAGCGTGAGATTCCTTGGAATTTCTGTGTGGCTGTGGTGTCGGACGAGAACATGACCCAGCCTGTCGAAGGAGCGACCGTGAAGATCTATCGGACCGAATCCGACCGTGATGAGGACAAGAACGTCTTTCTGACGAAAAACAGCGACTCCAAAGGTGAGGCTCTTTTCACTTTTGATGAGTTCAACAAAGGTGGTGAGGGAGCCGAGGCTCTGAAGGGATGGTATTACATCACTGTCACAAAGGACAAGAAGACTGCCAAGGCGGTGACATACTATCTTCTGATGAACAGTGGCACCACCTACCAGTGGGTTGAGCTGAAATAAGGTTTGTGTATTAATAATGGTGTTTGAGAGAGGTGCGCCGGCACCATACCGCTGGTGTGCCTCCTCTCTTATGCAAATGTGGTTTTATGATGTTAAGGCGATTCCTTGCCGTTATAGGTACAGCATTGGTGACACTGCTTTCATCCTGTGTGCGACAGGATTTGAGAGTGGCCCTCATTGACAGTGACCATGTTTCGGGACAGATTGATTCTTTGGGCGCCATGCTGTCTTCGGAAGATGGGGTGTCTTGCTCCGTCATCGAAGCAGGTTCGGAAACGGATCTTTCAAGGTTCGATGTCGTCTGGTTCCACAGGCCTGACAGTTCGGCTTTTTCGGAAACGGAGAGAAACCTTGCCGAAAGGTTGCTGGCCTATGTCGGGGCTGGCGGAAAACTGCTCCTTTCAATGGATGCCGTCAGGCTTCTGAATGAATCAGGTGTGGAAGACTCTCCGATCTCAGCGTGGACTTACGATGCCGTGGACTACGGTTTCGGGCGCAAGGTCGGCTTTCATTCATTCCGTTCGCATCCATTGTTTGATGGGATGAACGGAGGCGCTTATGTCTGGCACGGGCACGATGACAACAAATGTCGGGTCCTCGGTTTCCCGAAAGGCGTGAGTCCGGCCGCTGACGGAACCAAAGTGATCGGAATATTCTGGGAATATATCTACTATCATCCCGATGAGAAAGTCATTTGGGAGACTCCTTACGGAAAGGGCAACATCCTGTCTGTCGGTGGAATGCTGAACTACGGCGCCCCTAACTATAACCGTTGCCTTCTCGAACGCTTCACAAGAAATTGCGTTGAATATCTTGCCGGCACATTGAAATCGGCTGAGACTTCCCGTTATTGGGACTATTCCGAAAGACCGGTGACGTCGGAGGAAGGTTATGAATATGAAAGTGTGGATATTCCCGGACCGACGCGTTGGACTCTCCCGGAGGATTCTCATGCCTTGAGCTGGAAAGCGACGGGAAATGAGGTCAACATCGCCGGCAGGAGGACGACTGTCATCTGTAAGGAGAACGGCGGGATATTCGAGATTTGGACACATCCTTTCATGTCGTTGAGGGATTGCCGTGTCTTTGTCAAGACTGCCGGAGGCTGTTCTCTTCTGGGTACGGAGGAGACCGACATTCAGTTGCGCGCCAATTCCATAATCCGGGAATATTCAGCCGGAGGAATCAGGATCCGGGAAGTGATAACGGGCTCTGTGGATTCCCCGTCCGCAGTTGCCCATTATGAATGGGAAGATGATTCGGTAGAGGAAATCTATGTGGATTTCAAGACAAATCTCCGGTATATGTGGCCGTATTCCTCGGACGCTCTGGGCACAATCTGCTATGGGTGGTCCGACGGGCTGAACGCTTTCGTCTCATCTGACCGCGATCGGGAGTTCGTGTCCATTGTCGGATTCAATGTCCCGGCACGGATTGCCTCGGCGGGACAGTATGACGGGTTCGGCTACGATTCCGGCGCCCCTGTCGGGATCCCGACTGATTTGCGTCAGGTGAACGCCAGTGTACGTCTTGACGTCAAAGGCACCAGGTGCTTTGATGTCCTGTTCGCCGCCGGTGATCAGGGAGAGGCGCAGGCGGAGGCTGATTACAAGGCCATTGCGGCGGCTCCATATTCGGTGTTCAGTTCAAGTGACTCGTACTACAAGGACTATGTCGCCTCTAAGGCCATTGTGGAGACTCCGGACTCCATATTCAATGAAGGTTACTATTGGGCCGCCGTAAGTTCTGAGCAGTTCAATGTCGATGTCCCTGGAATGGGTAAGGGACTTTTCGCCGGTTATTCTTCATCTCGGCGTGGCTGGAATGGCGGTCAGAAAGTGAGTGGACGGCCCGGGTACGCCTGGTTTTTTGGACGTGACGCTGAATGGAGTTCTCTGGCTTTCCTTGAGATGGGAGATTTCCAGGCGGTCCGTGACCTGCTTGAGAATCTCATAAGGTACCAGCGGCTTGACGGCAAGATCTATCATGAGGCGACCACGAGCGGCTCGATCCATTATGACGCTTCCGACGCGACTCCGTTCTTTGTGGTCCTTATGGGCAAGTATCTAAAAGCCAGCGGGGACGTGGAATTTGTGAAAAGGAATATCACGGCGGTGCACAAGGCTCTGGCGTTCTGCGCCTCCACCGACACCAATGGTGACGGGCTTCCGGAAAACACGAATGTTGGACACGGATGGCTTGAGGGGGGACAGTTCTACGGTTCCGTGACAGAACTGGTCGTGGCGGCCTTGTACTGCCGGGGACTTTATGAGGGGGCTGACATCTGCCGGTTGACCGGAGACAGGGCCAACGCGGAAAGGTATTCGTCGGAAGCCGACAAGGTCAGGAATATCATCAATCGGGATTACTGGAATGAGTCCCGGGGCTATTTCAATTTCGGCAAAATGCCGGACGGAACGTTCACAAAGGATTTCCTGGCGTTGACTTCATCTTCCATATATTTCGGGGATCTGGATTATGCCAAGTCCAGGGAAACAGCCTTGAAATATGCGGATCTGCGGATGAGTGGGGACTGGGGAGTCTCTTCTGTGGCGGACACATGCCGGTTGGAAAGCTATGGGGCATATTCCGAGGATAACATCTGGCCGTTGTTTACCGGCTCGGTCGCCTTGGCGGAGTTCGGTTTCGGACGGTATATTCAAGGATTCAGTCACATCATGCACAATCTGCTTGCCTACAAGGGTGAGTTCCACGGCCGTATTCCAGAGGTCCTGAATGGAAGGGAGTACCGCTCCAACGGGATAACCAGAAACCAATGCTGGTCTGAGACAATGACTGTCCTGCCTGTTCTGGAGGGCATGGTGGGATTCTGTCCGGACGCTCTGAACGCGTCAGCCCGGCTGGCTCCCCGTCTGCCTCTTGACTGGGGCTGGTTCAAGGTGTCCAACCTTCGTGTGGGCGAAGGGAGACTGAATATGTCGATGACACGTTCCACCGGAGAGTTCCGCTATCTGGTCACATCTGACAAACCATTGGATGTCACCATGATGCCATCCTATGGAATAGGCACGGAAATCCTGTCTGTGAATGTGGATGGGACCGAAACGGATTTCTCGGTTGAAGATGACGAGGAGTACACGACGATCCGGTTCCATGTCAAGGTCAAAGACTCCAACGAGATTGTTGTCAGATGTAGGGAAAAGGCGGCTCCGTTGCCTCATTACCGGACGCCTGGGGTGCGGGACACGCGAAGATATTCGAATATCATATTCCAGAAAGTTGTGAACGGCGATCTTGTCCTTACCGTCCAGGGCCTCTCCGGAACCAAAGACACCATTTCTGTATACGCTCCAGGCGGAGTCAGATGTGTCGAGGGTGCTGAAGGATTCGTCAAGTCCGGTTCGGATGTCTATGATGTCGCGGTCGATTTCCCTGCCACGAAAGACAAGTCTGTGACAAAACAAGTAACGATTATACATAATATTTAAAAATGAAACATAAATTACTGCTTCTTGCTATGATAGCTGGCACTTGCTGTTCCGTCGCCTCCGCAAAGGAGGGAACATCCCTGTACCAGAACAACAGGGCTCCACTGGTTCACAAGCCGCTGGTGGAACTGCCTCTTGGCAGTGTTAAGGCTGACGGGTGGCTGGAAGACCAACTCCAAAGAATGTCCACGGGCCTGACCGGTCATCTTGACGAGCTTTATCCGCACGTTATGGGCGAGCGTAACGGATGGCTTGGAGGTGACGGAGACATGTGGGAAAGGGGACCATACTGGATTGATGGTCTTATTCCTCTTGCGTATACTCTTGATGACGAGGCCCTTAAGGCGAAGGCTAAGCCATGGGTGGAATGGGCGCTTGCCAGCCAGACCGAAGACGGCTATTTCGGACCTACGGTCGATCTGGAATATGAGCGTGGGCTTCAAAGGTCGAACGCCAAGGACTGGTGGCCGAGAATGGTTGTCCTTAAATTTCTCAAACAGTATTATGACGCTACGGGTGACGGGCGTGTGCTTACTTTCTTCACCAAGTATTTCAAGTACCAGTATAGACATCTTACGGAGACGCCTCTCAATAATTGGACATACTGGGGACAGGAAAGAGGCGGTGACAATCTTTACATCGTCTATTGGCTCTACAACATCACCGGTGACGGTTTCCTGCTGGAACTTGGTGACATCATAGCATCTCAGACCGCGGATTGGACAGGCCGCTTGTCCGACAGGACGACATTGACATCTTTGTTCACACTTCATTGCGTCAATCTTGCCCAAGGGATGAAGGAGCCTGTTATCCGGTACCAGAAGACAAAGGACAAGGCTTGCCTTGACGCCATCGACACAGGACTTGCGGACATCAGGAGGACCATCGGATGGCCGACCGGACTGTATGGCGCGGATGAATTGCTCCATTCCGGCAACCCTACCCAAGGATCGGAACTTTGCACGGCGGTGGAGATGATGTTCTCGCTTGAGAAGATGATTGAGATCACCGGCCGGACGGATTGGGCGGACTTGCTGGAGAGGGTGACATTCAACGCTCTTCCCACGCAGTCCACTGACGCCTATGACGCAAGGCAGTATTACCAGCAGCTCAATCAGATTGAAATCTCCCTGAACGGGGGAAGAAACTTCATGACGAGCTACAATGGCACTGACCAGCTCTACGGAATCCTTTGTGGCTATCCTTGCTGTACCTCCAACATGCATCAGGGCTGGCCGAAATTCACCAAGCATCTCTGGTTCGCGTCAGATGACAATGGACTTGCGGCGATGGTTTACGCCCCTTGCCATGTTACAGCCAAAGTGGCTGACGGTCAGGAAGTGACTCTCAAAGAGGAAACCAATTATCCGTTTGACGAGACAATAAGGATAACTGTGTCCACAAAGCGCAAGGTTTCGTTCCCTGTGCGTCTCAGGATTCCGGAGTGGTGTGACGCTCCTGTGCTTACCGTCAACGGCAAGGCATGCGAGACTCCGGGCAAAGGCGGAATGGCCACTATTGACAGGCAATGGAAGAATGGCGACGTCATCGAGTTGACCCTGCCGATGAAAGTGTCGGTAAGCCGCTGGTACGAGAAGTCGGCCGTGGTTGAAAGAGGACCGCTTGTGTATGCCTTGCGCATAGGCGAGCAATGGAAGAAAGTCTCCTTTGACGGGAAGTTCAACGGTCAGCATGGTGATTGGTACTACGAGGTCCTTCCGACCACTCCTTGGAACTATTGTCTTCAGGTCAAGGACATTGACAACGTCGAGGAGGCGTTCAAGGTTGTGCGTAGGGATGTGTCTGGCTATCCTTGGAACCAGGAGAACGCTCCTCTGGAAATCTATGCGAAAGGGAAAAGGGTTCCGTTCTGGCATGAGTACAACGGATCAGCCGGCCCGTTGCCGTTCAGTACGCTCTATCAGGGAACATTCCCTGAGGAAGAGGACATCGTCCTTATCCCTTACGGATGCACTACTTTGCGCATAACGGAGTTTCCAGTCACGAACAGATAGAGTATATTTGCGTTATGAAAAGAATCTTGATATTATCGATCGCTTTTGCGGGTCTGCTCTCGTGCTCATCTCATGAAGATGGGGCGGTGCGGAATGTCCCTTTCACCGAGGTTAAGGTCACAGGTGGATTCTGGCAGCCAAGAATGGAGACGGAACTGGACGTGACAGTCCCTTTCTCTGTGGAACACTGCGCTCCGGCTGTGGAGCGTTTCCGTCTTTGCCGTGACTGGCTGGATGGTAAGTCTACGAAACTTCCAAAGACCCATAGGTTTATCAGTTCTGACATGTACAAGGTGATGGAGGGTGTGGCCTATGCGATCCAACTTCGCCGTGACCCAAAGCTTGAGGAGTTCATGGATTCCACGATCGCCTTGATTGCGGCATGCCAGAAGCCTGACGGCTACCTTTACATCTCGCACATCTGCGGCAATCCGGATGTCAATGTGATGGGTGAGCGTCCATATTCCTATGTCATCCACAGTCATGAACTGTACAACATGGGGCATCTTTACGAGGCTGCCGTCGCCTATTATCAAGCCACAGGCAAGAGGCAGTTGCTGGATGTGGCCATAAAGAACGCAAAACACATCAACCGTGTTTTCTTCGAGGGTGACCCGAACTACAATGACGGCAAGCCGATCAATCAGGCTCCGGGACACGAGGAGATCGAGTTGGCGCTCTGCAAACTGTACAAGGTGACGGGAGACAGGCTGTACCTGGACATGGCGAAGAGGTTCCTGGACATAAGAGGAGTCACATTCATTCCTGACGGCGAAGGGGTGAACTCTCCGACCTATGCCCAGCAGCACCTACCGGTCGCCAGCCAGAGAGAGGCCGTGGGGCATTGCGTCAGGGCGATTTATCTCTACACCGGAATGGCTCAGGTTGACGCTTTGGCGAGGATTGATGAATATAAGCCCGCGCTTGACACCATCTGGGAGGATCTGGTCTCCACCAAGATGCACATCACAGGCGGTCTCGGGGCAGACAGAAGGATCGAGGGATTCGGCTCCGCTTATGACCTGCCGAACAAATTCGCTTACAATGAGACCTGCGCTGCTGTCTCCAATGTGTTCTTCAACATGGGAATGTTCCTGGCTGAAAAGGATGCCAAGTACCTTGACATCGCGGAACTCTCGTTGTTCAACAATGCGTTGGCGGGAATAAGCCTGAGCGGCGACCGGTTCTTCTACGTCAATCCTCTTGAGGTGGACGCGGATGAGTCTCCTGTGAACCGTTCGGAGTGGTTTGGATGCGCATGCTGCCCGCCAAACATCTCCAGGTTGATCCTTCAGGTCCCGGGGTACATGTATGCCTGCTCTGACAATGACATCTATGTGACCCTCTACGCGTCTAACGAGACCAACATAAGTCTTGGAAAGTGTGATGTCGGGCTTGTCCAGACCACAGAGTACCCGTACGACGGGAGGGTACGTCTGACTGTCAGCCCGGACAGGCCGAAGACCTTCACTGTAAGGCTCAGGATTCCGAGGTGGAGTACCTCCGGGTCTTTCGCTCCGGGTGATCTTTACACTTATGTCGATGGCAAGCAGGGAAAGATCTCAGTCATGGTCAACGGGAATCCGGTCGATTACAGAATGGACAAAGGCTTCGCTGTCATAGACCGGAAATGGAGTTCGGGGGATGTGGTTGATCTAGACCTCGGCATTCAGCCGCGTCTGGTAAAGGCTGACGACAGGGTTACGGAGGACAAAGGCTGCGTGGCTGTCGTGCGTGGTCCGGTCGTCTACTGTGCGGAGAACGTCGGCAACAATGAGAAACCGCAGGACATGAGAGTCAGCACAGAAATCACATTCGATGAGGAGATCATATCAGGAGGAAATTTGAATGGCATCGTCTCATTGGTTTCCAATGATGGAACTGACGGGCGGATAAGTCTTATTCCATACTACAGCTGGGACAACCGCTGCGACAAGACTTCCATGAGAGTGTGGCTCAAGAACCAGCTTTGATTTGTTTGAAAGTTTTTTGATGTGAAATAATCTTCATTGATGATTGAACGTTATGAAAAAGGGGGTGGCCATTTGGCCATCCCCTTCAGTTGTTCGTCGCTTCAGAACTATGCGGTCCTGGCCGGCGATAATGAATGTCGTTGTTATTTCTTGGACAGAGTCGTACTTGTGCCTGAAACGTAGTCGTAATAGGCTCCTGAATATTCAGCCATTGCTGACCAATCCGAGAATGAGATTGTTCCGTCTTTGTCGATGGTCGCCACAACAGGTGCTGACACATTCCCGGCTGCGGAGAAGTAGTAGTAGGTCAGCCAGACGCTGATGTCAAAGGTCAAAGTTCTGGCATTCTCGTCCAATGTGGCGGTCAGTTCTGTGCCATCGGTGAAGAATCCGGTCATTTTGATTGTTTTGTCACCTGTTTTTTCGATGGTGACATCGTTCGTGGCGGTGAATTCGACACCATAGCCATAGACATCGGTGTAGTCGGTACCTTTCCCGTTCTGACTGTATGTTCCGACAATCTCATCGATAAGACTGGCGCCACTGCCGCTCCAGGAGAACTCAGCGTAGCCGCTTGTCTTGTAGCTGTAGAACCAAACGTTGCCTCCTTCGGCCTTTGAACCGGCGAAGCTGGAGTAGAAATCACTTCCGTTTGTCGCTGTGTAAAGCTCTATCCACTCGTTGCCCTCTTCGCCGCCTGTCTTGACCCAGATGTTCGGCAGGTAAGGCTCATAGCAGTTAAGGATGTTGATGCTTGTGTCGTCGTTGACAGAGAATTCAAGGTCGTAACCATCTACGTTGTACCAGTTCTTCAGGGTGTAGGTACCGTTGTTCCAGGCGATCATCGTCACATCCCACTTGTTGCCAGTTCCGTCATCGAAGGTTCCGTTGACCCTCCAGGCTTCTTGTTTCTCAATCTCAAAAGTGGCGGTGGCCAATTCTGAGTCACTGAATGCTTCGTCATCACTGACGGCTTTTAGTGAGACGGTGTAAGTGCCGGTCGAAAGATTTCCGATCGTGATTTCCGTTCCTGTGATATCCCATGATCTTTCTGTCCCTCCGTTGATCAAGATAGTCAGGATGTAATGCGTGGCGTTAGGCACTTCCTCCCAAGTAGCCAACGCGCCACCATTAACTTCAACGGACAGTTTTGGGGTAGCCAACTGTACGATTGCCGGAGTCGTGCCGGTCAGAGTGGCGATGCTGGATTTTTCGTACGAAGAACCGAAACTTGAGTAGGCCCAGACGTTGAGAGTGTAAGTGGTGTTGTCCTTAAGGCCTGTGAAAGTCGCGGCGGTGCCTGTCGTCACATCACCATAAACGACGTTGTTCTCAGGATCCATCAGCTCGTAGCCGTACTGAGTGGCGTCCTTGATGTTTTCCCATTGGAAAGTCAGAGAGCTGACAGTCGCCTTATAGACTTCTCCTGTCGGGGTCTGGAGAGGAGTCGTGACCGGATCCTCGTCCTTGCAGGAGGTGAATATTCCGATGCTCAGAAGCACGAGCGGTAAATAATACCTCATATTGATTTTTGAAAATAGATGTTTCATGATTTTGTCTGTTATTCTGCTGCCGGTATGTCATTGCTGTTCCAGTACATATAGATGTACACGTAGCCGGTGTTGTCATCGTTGGCCAGATAGCCATAGGAACAAAGGAATCCTGTGGATTTCTCTGTGCTGCCGTTCATGTCGATGTAGGCGTAGTACGTAGAGGACTCATCCTTGTAGAAGTTGATGGCGCTGAATCCGTCTGTGGCTCCCTCCGGTGTCCATGAGGCATAGTCTTGGTTGGCTACATTATTCATCAGCCACCACCATGAACCACCGTCCGGGTCATCCATGTAGTGATCAAGCGGGATGAATGTGCCTTTCCAAGTGGATCTGTCCTCTGGAGAGAAGACCACAAATTTCTCGGCTTCATCATCGTAGCTCTTGATTGAGAAACCGAGGTTGACTCCGGATCCGAGGAAATTCTCTATGTAGAACTTGTTGTAGCCTTCGAGATTGTAGATGTCAGAGTAAGTGTCAGGGAACCTCTGACCGTCATACATGAAGCGGGCGTTCTTCACAACCTTCACCCAACGGGCGATCACAACGTTTCCGGTGAACACATCAGAGCCATCCAGAACGGCATAATGATCGACATGGTCGTCTCCGAGCCTGACGGTGAAAGTGTAGTCCACCTTTTGCTCCAGACCGTTCATCTTGATGTCGAGATTGGCTTCAGACTCTCCGGCATTGAACTCCACTGTCGAAGGAACTTCAAACACATCGTCTTTTGACACGACAATCACAGGCACTGAGGCCGCGTTGTCAGAGACTGTGCGTGACACGGTCAGCGAGAGGACGTCAGACGCTGAATATTCTTCCGGAGTCAGTGTGTAATCTGCCTGGTTTGAGGATGGGAAATATGCGGAAATGCAGTCTGGTGAGGTCTCAGGACCTTTTTCGTAACTGTCATTCTTGTCGCAGGATGCGGACAAGAGAATCGCGATTCCAGCCGCTGCCGCGTAGATATATTCGTTGAATCTTTTCATTTTGATTTCTCCTCTTAGTTATTGTTGCACTGTGATGACTCCTGACGGATTCGGCGAGATGATGACGGCCTGATTGCGGTCTTTTTCGCTTTCAGGAATCATGTAGTTCATCCATGGGGCGACATAGCCCTTGTAAGAGTTCAGCCTGTACTCGGTCTCGTAGTTGGTGCCTTCGTAATTCCTTGTGACAGCCAAGGCCAAGCGCTTGTAGTCAAAGTAGTTGATGCCTTCTCCCCAAAACTCGATTCTGCGTTGGATCATAAGCTCATTGATGAATGAGTCGAGATCGGCTGCTGTGCAGGTGTAGGAACCATCGGTGTAGCGATAGGTGTTCATGAACTCCTGAAGCTTCGACGAAGCTGAAGCTACTCCTTCAGTGTGGGCCACAGCCTCGAAATAGTCGAAGTACATCTCCTCGATTCGCATCAGAGGCAGGCTGGCGACAAGACCCGTTTCCAAAACCGTCAGGGAGCCGCTGCCGGGACGGAATTTCAGATTGGCGTAGGCCGGAATCTCGCTCCATTTTGTCTCGGAGACGGATGTGCGATATTTTGCGGGAGCAGGGTTCTTGCCGGCATCATCCGGAGATACCCAACTGTTCTTCCGCCAGTCACTGTCGGAAATCTTGCTGTAGAGGGCCTCACCGATGCAGCGGTAAGCATTGTAGCTGATGTTTGTCATGCCCCAGTCAGCTTCGGATGCCATGTAACCAAGGAAGGTGCTCCAGTAGATGTCGTCTATCTGCTCCTTGCTTGTGACTGAGGTCCCCAGAATCCATGATGGTTGAGGGCTGTTGAAGCCTGTCTGAGGATCGCTCCATTGATCTTGGGTAAGAGGTGAGTAGGAAGCGTTCGCGATGACTTTGCCGGCATATTCAGCGGCCTTCGCATAACAATCGTTGGCGGAGGTGATCCCTGTTTTGCCGTAGCCATCGGAATCATTGTCAGCTTCGATCTGTTTTGCCAAGGCTTGAGGATCCTTCTCGAATCGGGTTGCCATCTCCAGCCACAGACGAGTCTTCAAACCATAGATAACACTCTGATCCATGAATGCCTTGCTTGTCCTTGAATATCCGTTCAAGCATTCTTCCGCACGATTCAGATCGTTCATGATGAAACGGTACATGGTGTAGAACGGTGCGCAAGGATTGTTTGTCAGCTCATCTTTGGTTGTGTTCTCATCCACGATAGGAACAGTCACACCGTAACATCCCTTTTCATTGGCATCATTGTCAAGGGAGGCTACTCCAGTCGCACGGTATTCGAACAAGCGGCTCAGGTCAAGGTAGAGCATGGCTCTGTAGCCAAGTCCAACACCGAGATAATGCCTTACTCCCTCATTCTCTTTAGGATTCATCGATGAACTCAGCGAAATGACATTGTTCGCGTTCTTGATGAAGGAATAGTAATAGTAGTAAGGATAGTAGTAGGTGTAACGCAATGATGTCGCGTTTTCCGTGTAAATCCAATAGTTGTAACCGTTGTCGGCCATCGGGAAATCCTCTCCCATGATCTCGCGCATGTACATTTGGCAAGGATATCCCCAGTCCGTCAGATAATCACTTCCTCCGTAGGTGTTCCATGTCACAAGAAATGCAGGGAGACTGTTGGTCAAGTGCGCTAAAGACGATGCCCCCTGGATCTGATCCGGAGTGGCGGTGTCGCTTGGGAAAGTCTCCTCGATACATCCAGTTGCGCAGAATGTGGAGCAAAGGATGGTAGTCAAGATGTAAATGTATCTTTTCATATTCATTGTCGCTTAAATTATCTAGAACTGAACAGTAAGGCCTCCGGTGAATGTGCGCATCGGTGAGTATGATGAAGTGGAGGAACTTCCCCAGAAACTTCCGCGTGGGTCGAATCCTTTCCGCTTGCTCCAGTAATAAAGGTTATCTCCTGACACATAGATCCTAAGGCTGCTGAGCCCCATCTTGGACACCCAGTTTTTAGGCAATGTGTAGCCAAGATTGATGGTTTGAAGGGTAAGTGTGCCGGCATCGGTAAGGAATCTGTCAGACAGGTAGGACACGCTGGTGTCAACATCCTTGACAGCGTACTGGAAACGAGGGATAGATGAGTCAGTGTTGGTCTCAGACCATGCGTCAAGCAGATCCTTGTGGAATGCGAATCCTGTGTTTCCGTTGGACGGGTTGTTCATCAGGGACATGTAGCCGTTGTCGATGGCTTTTCCTCCTATGCTGTAGTTGAAGTTGACGGAGAGATCGAATCCCTTGAAGTTCAGCGTGGTGCTGAAACCTCCATAAAGATCTGGATCAGCGTTTCCGCAGTTGTAGTAAGTGGCCTTTGAGTTGGATGTGGTTGTGGTGGTCTCACCTGTGCTCTCATTGAACTGGTACCACAGCGACTCTCCAGTCTCCGACACCCCGGCGAACCTCTTCATGCGGAATGTGTGGATGGAAAGGCCCTCACCGTAGAAATAGTTGCCGTTGACATAGCCCGGATGACCGTCAAGGATGTTCTTCTTGTTGTCTTCCTGGAGCATAAGCACCTTATTCTTGAAATGGGTGGCGTTAAGATTGATCATCCAGTTGAAATCCTTGGACCTGATGACATTGAAATGGAGATCCAGTTCCACACCCTTGTTCATCATGTCTCCGACATTGTCGTAGGAACCACCGTAACCACCTGACATCGGCACATAGACAAAGCAGAGCATGTCAGTGGTCTTGCGATGGAAATACTCAACGCTACCGGTAAGGCGGCTTTTGAATATCTCGAATTCCAGACCGGTGTTGAAGTTGCTGTTGGTCTCCCATGTGATGTTCGGATTTCCGACTCCGCTTTGGACAAGAGCTATCTGGCCGTTGACGTTGTCAATCGAGAAGGTGTCGGTGTACCTGTAGTCTCCGATGTCATCGTTGCCCTGCTGGCCCCATGAGGCTTTGAGCTTGAGCATGTCAATCCAGTTGACATCGAACCAGTTCTCTTTGTTGATGGTCCATGCTCCACCGACCGAGTAGAAATTGCCCCAGCGATGATCCGGATGGAATCTGGATGACGCGTCGCGGCGGTATGAGGCCGAGAGGAAGTACTTTTCATCGAAGTTGTACATCGCGCGGCTGAACCAGCCTTCGGTGTTGTAGCGGCTCGTGGAGCTGCCGTTCTTGATGACTTTGACAGCTCCGTTGAGTTCGTCTGTCCCGAAGTAAGAGAACATGTTCTCCCTGTCACCCCAAACGTAGTTGTAGTTGTACTTGTAGTTCTCATGTCCGGCCATCACGGAAATGTTGTGCCGGCCTAACTGTTTGGTGTAGTTGACGATCTGCTGGAAGTTCAGAGTGAATGTCTGATACGCTGTCTTTGAGATGTAGCCTCCAGGGTAGGTAGAAGCCGTGTTCCCATAGAATGGTTGAACTTTTGAGGTGTTGTTCCATTCGTTGTCGGTCACTGTTCCGTTTAAGGTAATCTTGAGCCCGTCAATCGGAGTGAAGTCGGCATAGCCGTTGAGAGTGGTGATGTTGGCGACAGTGGCGTTCTTGTTCAACTCATTGGCTTGGAGCGGATTTCTGGCCGGGAGCAGATTCGCAGGACGTTTTGCCCCACCGTTCTCTCCTGAGCCATAGTCGTAAAGTTTTCCGTTCTCATCGGTCATGATGTCTCCGTTGTCATCCCGGATGTAAACCGGATAGATAGGAGCCAGTCCGGACACCATTGTGAAGAGGTTGTCTCCGTCATTGACATCATTCTGGTTAGTGTGGGTGTAGCTCAGGCTCGCTCCGACCTTGAGCCACTCCTTTGCCTGGTAGTCTGTCTTGAATCTGGCGGAGTAACGCTCAAAATCAGAGTTGTAGGCTATGCCTTTGTTGTTCAGGTAGCCGAGTGAACCGTAGAAATTCATCTTGCCGCTTCCTCCGGTCAGACTGAGATTGTACTCCTGACGCAGGCTCTTGCGGAAGGCTTCGTCAATCCAATCATCAGGCATCAACGTGTAGAATTTGCCATTGTTGTAGACGCGGTTTCCGAGTGTGGCGTGAGGGTTGATCCTGCCGTTCGTTCCGATAAGATATTCATTTTCAGGTACTGAATAGACAATGTAGCCCAATCCGCCCTGAGAGGCAGGTTTGCCAAGCGTGCTGTTGGCGGTGACATGCGCATCATAAGCTGACAGACCGTTGTCACGGACGTTGTAGTTGTACAGTGCCTTGTAGTACATCTCATAGTACTGGCCAGGGTCGGTGATTATGTCATATTCCTGAGTTGCCCGGCTGTTCACGCCCCATTTGGCGTCAAGCGTGACCACTGCGTTCTCGGACTTGCCTTTCTTCGTGGTGATCATGATCACTCCGTTGGCGCCTCTTGCTCCGTAGAGGGCGTTGGAGGCGGCGTCCTTGAGGACTGTGATGCTTTCCACGTCATTAGGGTTGAGATTGTTCCATCCTCCATCGTAAGGAGCTCCATCGACAATGATCAAAGGAGATGTGCCGGCATTGATGGAACCGAATCCTCGAATAGCGATGGATGGGGTGGCCGTAGGAGAACCGGAATTTCCTACCATCTGAAGTCCGGCCACCTCTCCTTGAAGTCCGCTGAACACGTTGGTGAGCTGCTTCTTTTCAAGGACGTCACTCTTCACCACTGAGGCGGATCCCGTGAAAGAAGATTTGGTCTGCTGGCCGAAAGCAACCACAAGGACCTCATCGAGCAGTTTCTGGTCGGCCTTGAGAGTTATCCTCATAACCAGTTTCGGATCCACTTCAACCGGAAGATAGCCGAGGCATGAGACTTGAAGTTTGTCCGTTGTCTTGACTCCTGACAGAGAGAAACTGCCGTCTGGTTCCGCCATGCGTCCCTTGGTGGTTCCTTTGATGATCACCGAAGCACCGGCAACGGGTTCTCCGTTCTCGTCGATGACGGTTCCTTTGATGTCTATGGTCTGGGC
>DJRG01000019.1:43964-45898 GCA_002438845.1 Bacteroidales bacterium UBA6366 | reverse complement strand
AACCTTTTTCAGGCAAATACAAGACCTATCGCTTACCCCTTTTCGTGCGTGAAACCCATCTTGTCACGCACCATATTCCACAAGCCAATCGTCCAGTGAGCGTGTGGAGGTGGAAATATTCACACCGACCTTCACCAATTTCTTGCCGGTCTCATTCCTGAACGGAATCATATACCCTCTGTCATCTATCTGCCGGAGAGCCGCTTCAGCGGAAGAATCCACCTTGAACTCAAACACATAGACAGCATCATCCGTCATACAGACAGCATCGGCCCGCCCAACGGCGGATTTGACTTCCGTATGAATATAATAACCCAGAAGTGAGAATATCAGATAGATTATTGTCTGATAATGCTTCTCGGTCTTGTTCTCAAGGTCATTCGGTATCGCCGACATGTATGTCTGCATCCGCGCCATAGCAGCGTTTATGTCTCTTTTCCTTAAAGCGAGGCAGAACTGGAGCACGAATGAGGCGCTCAATGGATCCTGGCTGCGGTAGCGAGCGAGCAATGATTTCAGGAAGCCGTTCCTGACCTCCTTGTTCGGATAGCCCAATGTGTATGAGTCAAAAGTCTTGTCATAAGACTTAATGGTCAGATAGCCAGCCTGGTACAGCATCGGAATCGAGTCGTCGCTCAGTTCCGGAGAGACATCGAACGTGTCAAGGGATATGCCCGACATCTCGTCGAGAGCGCGTTCGTCAATCGGATGCCGCTCAAGTCTTTCAACAAGATAGGTCGGTGTGCCGGACTCATACCAATATGAGCCGAATGACCTTGTGGCGAAGCACTTCATCAGACTGTAAGGGTTGTAGATGTCCTCCGATTTCTCACAGAAATGATAACCGTCATAATTCTCCTTCAGCAGGGCAAATGCTTCAGGAACACTTATTCCCTGATCCTCGGCCAGTTTTTTGGCCGGTTCCTGAAAATTCGTCTCAAGTTCCGTCTGTGAGATGCCGCAGATAGCGGAATATTCAGGGATCATCGAAATGTTCATCAGATTATTCAATTCACTGAATATGCTCAACTGGGCGAATTTGTTGATTCCGGTAATGAACACGAAGCGGAGATACGGATCCAGACTTTTGATGGGGCTGTAGAAGTTCCTCATTATCTGACGCATCGGAGAAAGTTTTTCCCTGTCGTTCATCACGTCAAGCAGAGGAGCGTCATATTCATCAATAATTACCACAGCCTTTTCACCTGTTTGCGCAACGGCTCTTTGAACCAACCCGGCAAAACGTTGGTTGATCTCTGTCTCTGCCGCCACTTTTCCATAGATGCGTTCGTAATCCAATAGTTTTATATTCAATTCACTCAGCAACTGCGACTCGCTCATATGTTTGGCCGTAGACATGTCGAAATGAAGCACAGGATGCTTTTTCCATTCCGTCTCCAACTCCCCTGCCTTCAATCCTTCAAACAGCTCCTTCTCCCCGGCAAAATAACTATGGAAAGTGGAAGACAGCAGCGACTTGCCGAACCGTCGCGGCCTGCTCAGGAATATATATGAATATTTTTGAGCGAGGTCATACACATAGCCGGTTTTGTCTATGTAAAGATAGCCTCCCTCTATCACCTTCCCGAAAGTCTGCACACCGATCGGGTACAATATCTCCTTGTTCGCCATATCGTCAGTCTATTAAATTCCAAACCTTAGACACCGCATAGTTTTCAGCGTCAAAGCCCTTAAAGACAAAAATAGTAAAATTTTGCCTATAAGAAAAGGCTGAACACAAAAGCCATCAAAACTTACGCAGAATCACCCGGCTGATAACAGTCTTCATTATATCTAAGAATATGTCCGTATTTCCGGACAAAGTTTCTATTTTTGTGCTCTGAACGGGGATATTCATAAAATGGGAAAGGATTGGAACATCTATGTTGACTGGAATCCGTGGCACGGCTGCACAAAGATCAGTCCGGGCTGCA
>DJRG01000019.1:42794-43941 GCA_002438845.1 Bacteroidales bacterium UBA6366 | reverse complement strand
TGCTATGTCTACAGGCAGGACGAGATGTACGGAAGCGAGATCGCGAGCAGCCTCGCACGCAAGACTTTGGCTTTCAATTTGCCGGTCAAGCGGGGACGGGACAGGAATTACAAGATTCCGTCCGGGAAGATTGTCTTCACATGCTTCACTTCGGACTTTCTTCTTAAAGACGCTGACGCCTGGAGGCCGGAGTGCTGGGAGATGATTAGACTGAGGAGCGACTGTATGTTCTATTTCTTCACGAAAAGGATTGACAGGCTTGCGGAGTGCCTTCCTCCGGACTGGGGCGATGGGTACGACAACGTCATCGTCGGCTGCACGGTTGAGAACCAAGCCATGGCCGACTACAGGCTGCCCATATTCAAATCACTGCCTATCAGGCACAAGTCCATAGTGGTGGCTCCGATGCTGGAACGGATGGATGTTTCCCGGTGGCTTGACAGCGGCATCGAGGAAGTCTGCGTCAGCGGTGAGTCTGGTGTCGGTGCAAGGCCCTGTGACTACGACTGGATCCTGGACCTGCGCTCGCAATGCATCGCCAAAGGTGTCGCGTTCCGTTTCCATCAGACCGGTGCCTACTTCATCAAAGACGGCAGAATGTACCGCATTCCCCGCCGCTTCCAACTAAGCCAGGCTCACAAGGCAGGCATCGACTTCGGCATCAATGAATATTACGCCCCGGCAAAGCCCTGGAGCCTCTGGGCAGAGTCGGATTATAAATAAAGTGATTGTCCACAGCATCCTAAGACAAAGCACTCATTGATTGGTGTTTGGCATGTTGTGATGTCCATAATGGAAGCTATGGTTTCAAGACCGGTCGATGTAACTTTGCGGCTGAAAACAGAATGATTATGAGCACATACAAAAAATTGGACCTTGATTCCTACTACAGAAAGGGAGTTTACGAACGTTTCACCAAGGTGGCGAGATGCTCCGTGTCCATCACGGACAGAATCGATGTCACCGAACTTTATGAATATTCCAAAAGGACGGACACGAAGTTCTACATCAACTTTCTCTACTTGCTCTCGAAGGTGATGAACTCGCGGGAGGATTACCGGATGGCGTACCTTTGGCAAAGCGACGAAGTCGTCATCTACGACAGCATCAACCCGTGTCAATACGTCTTCAACGAGGCCACCGAGAC
>DJRG01000019.1:27118-42720 GCA_002438845.1 Bacteroidales bacterium UBA6366 | reverse complement strand
ACATTGAATATGCCAAATCCCACCCGGAGTTCCATTTCGATCCTGCCGGGCATCCGAACTGGTTCGACGCCTCGTTCGTTCCGTGGATCTCCTACGATTCTCTGAATGTGGAGCTTCCTGACGGTTATCTGTACTATCAGCCGATTGTCAACTGGGGGAAGTTCCGAGAGGAGAATGGCCGAAAGATGATGCCTGTTACCGTCCGTATGAACCATGCGGTCGCTGACGGCTACCTGATCTCAAAGGTCTTCCTGCTGCTCCAGACAGCTATAACGGACTTCTGCGCTTGACGATCAAATACATCTGCTGGCCACTGAGCCTGTCGGAGTGACCATATGACAATGAAATCATGTAAACAATATACCGACACTTCGGCTAGACCTTAGGTCACTGAGCCTGCCGAGACTGGCTGTTTGCGACCACTGGCACGGGAGGATGCCTTTGGGTGGGTTGAGAGGCCGATTCGTGTGTCTGACCCTATTCCCCATTAAAGGGGTCAGCCACAATGACCTGCCTCTGACAGCTGTAAGAAGCACATCCCTGCGCTCGTGGTTTGAAAAGCATAGGTTCGGATGCTTACCAGATGCTTACCTTCTTACCAACTTCATAATAACAATAGAGGCCGTTCCTTTTCGGGAACAGCCTCAATTGTTAGTGTGCTCTGAAATCAGAGTATAAAGAACGATAGTTTACTCTTTGGTAACCACCCAAGCGGTCTTGCCGTTGTAGGTTGTCTGAGTGGACTTGTAGCCAGCGGCGACATAGTTGGTTTTAACACCATCAGCCGTGTTATCGGCAGGATTGAAGCCTACGAAAGTGCCTCCTTTGATATTCATTGTGATTGTTCCTTTGCTGTCATCATCACAATTGATTAAGAATGAAGCATCATCTGTCGCAGATTCAAAAACTCCATCGTTAATTTCCAAGATAGCATTATAATTTTCCCCTGTTGCCACCACATAAACAGCAGGACATGCACTACCTTTTTCACTATCTATTCCACCGATAAAATGCCCGCCGTTTATAACAAGTTTCCCATCACGAAGAATAACGGCAGAGCTCATTCCCTCAATATATTTATCGCCATTCCAACACCCTGCCTTATTTCCTTTTATAGTTAAATTGCCATCGATTACAAGTTCTTTATTCGTTGAATCAAAGACTATCGCCGCTGTAAAACTATTCTTTTTCTCAGGGGCGACGATAGTACCTTCTCCACTAATTACACCACCTTTATTCATATATGACAACGTCATATTATAAGCTCCGGTAAATGTAGAAGACAATGTTGCATCTTTGCTTATATACAATGCCGTTCCATCGGACATTGACAAATTCTTCTCAGTCAAAACTATTGACTCATTTACAAAAATAGATGATCCCGCAGTGTTTGCGCTCTTCAAACTTGCCTCGTCAGTAGCTTCGGTAGCCTCGACAACCTTGTACCAATCACCGTCCTTAATCACGCCATAACCATCTGCCACGAAGTTCGCGACAGGGTTTTCGGAGTGTGACGCAGCAGGATTGTACTTGTAGAACTCGCCACCTGTTACGGAAACATTTATATCACCACGGGCTTGATCATATTTATTTATCGTCCAATAAACTCCATGCTGTTCTCCACCTATCCATTTTCCTCCTTTTATGTTGAGATCAACATATCCTAATGTCGTTTCATTTTCAAGATAAACGCAGTCAAGTGCACTATAAAAAGTAGCATCCCCTTCTATATTCAGAACAGAGTATGCCTTCATATGGAAAAGATAACTTGTGGTTTTCTGAGAAGGATCTCCAAATGTACCTGAACCTTTGATCGTAAGATGACCACCATCGGACAAAACACCAGTATTAGAGGTTGTAGTCACATTCTTCCCATTCAGATTGATGGTAACTCGATTCTCAGAAAAGAGTTGCAGTTGAGAGACTTCAATATCCTTAAGAATTGTGATTTCCTTAGAATCGTCCTCCGATGCTGATATAGCAGCCTGCAAAGAAGAATACTCCACGCCGTCAAGTGTTGCGACCGCTGCGGCTGAACCGGAGGTCTTGATGCGGACCGCAAGGTTCTTCGTGAGGTTCGCGCTTGCCTTTGTGAACGTGCCAAGCGTGATGGTTGAACCATCCTCGGTGGTGGCCGTGAAAGTCAGTGTCTTCCCGGAAAGATCAACAGGGTTCAATGTGAAGAATCCCCGGAAGGTCTCGCCGGCGGCGAATGAGAGACCGTCACCGTCTTCATCACCAAGGTTCAGTGTGATCTTGCTGTCTTTAGTGTCGCCTGTTATGGTAGAGGTGGTCACATCAAGAGTGCCCTCGGTGACAAACAGTTCCTCGTCCGCGCTGATCGTGACGGAGGTCACATTGTTCGTCGCCTCAGTAAAGGCGTGCTCAAGGACAATCCACGCAACCTGATTCTCAAGATTGAAACTTATGGAGTTCTCACCTTCGGCCTTGGTGGCATGGGCACACGCATAGTCGAAAGACTTCAGGTGCTCGCTGTTGTCGTTGGCTGCCTGTCTTTGGTCCAAGAACGTGACAGGAGCGGAAGTGCTCTGTGTCGCGGCTGGTATCGTGTATGCCGGGAGGCATGCATAATAGTCAACGCCGTCATTCAGGGTAAAGCCATCACTTTCGAGTTTGGTGGACTTCTCCCCTGGGGTCAAGGAATTAAAGGAGGCAGCGTCCTTATTGCCGAAAACCAAAACCTTCTCACCCTCGGCCCAAGTGAAAAGGAGCTTTCCACTATTCCATGACAAACCTCTTGTGTCAACGGACACCGGTTGCTCTATTGTGGCATATACGCCCTCACCTTTCACCTCCGGAATGATTTCCTCTGATGTCTCGGAACATGCCGCCAGCAGCGAAAGGGCGCCAAGGGCGGCAATCATTTGTTTTTCCATATTATTGAATTTTAACAGATTATTCACCAGATCCCCAATCATCTCCTTCTGAATCTTGGCCAGAACCATACACACCACTTCCTTCAAGGATGCTTGCAGACAATGCCAGACTGATCTCCTCGACCTCCGGTCTTACATAGCCACGAACTTCATTAACTTTTCTCATAGAAACTAACTAATTGACCGGAGACTCCTGACCGGCGGTTCAATGACATTGTTTTAGGGAGCAGATACCATAAACGCGGAGTCCAATCCTCAGCCTGTCGCAACCGGCTCAAACTTTAGCGTGCGCCTTCAACGCGGAAGACGCTGACCGTGGTTTAATTGTTTCTAACAATAGCGTAAGATACGCCTATAATATGTGCCCGTATTTTTCCCGGCAGCCGGGTTCGCCGTGGCTGCCGAAAAAATACGGTCACAAAGATATATATATTATATATGCAAGACTTTTTTCAACTATTTACACCTTTGAACTGCAATTTTTTACATGGGATTATTTGACTCGACACTTGTTGGGACGGTCACTTCGACAGGCTCAGTGACCGAAGGAAAAAGCTCAGCGACCGATGCAAAAAGGACAGTGACCGAGAAAAAAGATCAGTAACCGAGAAAAAAGGACAGGCTCAGCGGCTGGAATGGTTGGTCGCTGAGCCTGTCAAAGTGACCGAAGATTCACCCCAGCACGACATCCAGAACCATCATCAGGACGAAGCCGATGGCGAATCCGATGGTGCCGATGTTGGAGTGCCGGCCTTCGGAGGCCTCTGGAATGAGTTCTTCCACAACTACATAAAGCATCGCTCCGGCAGCAAAGGCCAGAAAATACGGAAGGATCGGAGTCATCAACGATGCCAGCAATATCACCAGCAAAGCCCCGATAGGCTCGACAATTCCGCTCAGGCTGCCTATCAGGAACGACTTCCTGCGGGTGTTCCCGGCGGCGCGCATAGACATCGAGATGATCGCACCTTCGGGAATATTCTGAATCGCTATTCCGATAGCCGTGGCCATAGCGGCAGCCGGGGCTATTGAGATTCCGTCCTGCAAAGAGCCAGCGATCACCACCCCGACTGCCATCCCTTCAGGAATATTGTGGATAGTCACCGCCAATGCAAGCATGGCCGTCTTCGAGATCTTGGCCTTCAAGCCTTCAGGTTTGTCATCACCTATGTGAAGGTGAGGAGTAAGGTAATCAACCGCAAGCAGGAAACACATTCCGGCCAGAAGACCGACAGCGGCTGGGACAACAGTCCCAACCCCTTCCGCCGCTGACATCTCCATGCTCGGAATCAGCAGAGACCAGACAGAGGCCGCCACCATCACCCCAGACGCAAAACCCAGCAAAGCTTTCTGCAAAAGTGCCGGCATATCCCTTTTCATAAAGAAAACGAACGCTGAACCGATCACCGTCCCCGCAAAAGGTATCAATAAGGTCGCTAACATTGCCCTGTCCATATTCATTGAATCAATTTTACACGACTATTATCTCTCCGGTGTCTGACTGTCTGATCGGCTTTCATATTCATCAAGGGCGGCGGACATCAGATCGCGGCCTTTTGCGGCGATTTCCTCGCCTTTGGCGTAGTCGGGGATAGGACCGTAGGCATCGAAGCTCATGCTCACCAGCACGTCAGGCTTGTAGAGCTGGATAGCCTGTTTTGAGATAGTGTGATTCATCAAGGAGAAAGTCCTTGTCAGGATGGAATAGTAGTTGTCACCCATCGGGACTTTCTCGTCATGGGCTTTCCGCTCTATCCGTTTGGTCTTGCGGTTGATCACACGCAACTCTTTGTAGGCTCTCTGGGCCTCGTCGCCCAACATCCGCACACGGTCGATTAGAGGAAGGTCTTTCCGAAGGGCGAGATCACTGAAAGTGTCCAAAGTGTCGGATTTAAACTCGGAATCCTCTTCATGAGCCTCGTCCAAAGCCTTCAGGTAGTTTGTTATACGTTCGGAATCAATCTGATTGACATCAAATGCCACGAGAATGTCGTGGCCGTTCCGGACAGCCTGGCTGAGAGGCATGGTGTTGACGATTCCGCCGTCAATCAGAGTGTGGTAGCCGTACTTCACCGGGCGGAACAACGAAGGGATCGAAATGGAGGCGCGTATCGCGTCAAACAACTTGCCCTCACTGAACACGACTTCCTCTCCGGTGTAAAGATCCGTCGCCACCGCACGATAAGGAATCCGCAGTTCCTCGATGTTCACGTCAGGGACGACTTTCTTTATCGACTCGATCACCTTATCACCCTTGACAAGATAACTTTTGCTGATGGAAACATCCAAAAGGGAAAGCAACTTGGTGCTGTCCAAGTTGAACAGCCACTCCTTGAAGCCATCCAGACCTCCGGCGGCATAGACTCCACCGACAAGCGAGCCAATCGAGCAGCCTGTCACGGAAGTGATGTTGTAGCCTCTTTTTTCCAGTTCCTCAATAGCACCAATGTAGGCGAAACCTCTCGGTCCGCCGCTTGAAAGCACCAATGCGACATCCTTTGTCATACCCATAACGGTTTAAAGACAATAAAGATAGGAATAAATCTGATTCTTTTCTAAATTTGCGCCCGGTTAGTTAGTAATTTAATATGGTAATGACAGATCAAATCAAGGAACCTGAGATGTCCTTGAAAAGATGGATGGCTTTGGTGGGGCTCACGTTGTCAGCGTTCATATTCAACACTTCAGAGTTCATTCCGATCGCGCTGCTGACAGACATCGGCAATGATTTCGGGCTGACAGAGGCCAAGGCGGGAATGCTGATTTCGGTATATGCCTGGGTAGTGATGGTCTTGTCGCTTCCTCTGATGCTGATGACATCTAAAATGGAAATGCGCAAGCTGCTGCTTGGAGTCATGGCTGTCTTCACCTCATTCCAGGTGATGTCTTTTCTTTCAGTATCGTTTGGTATGCTGTTGTTTTCCAGAATCGGAGTGGCGTGCGCCCATTCGATTTTCTGGTCAATCGTGTCGATCATCGCCGTGAGGATTGTGCCCAATAGTCATAAGTCGATAGCGCTCAGCATGATAGTAACAGGATCGTCAATCGCGATGATTCTCGGCCTGCCGCTCGGAAGGGTTATCGGTCTCAGTGTCGGCTGGAGAATGACATTCCTGAGCATCGGAGTCGTGTCGTTTCTCGTTTTCCTTTATCTGTTCGCATTGTTGCAGAAAGTTCCCAGCGGTGGCGGAATGACGGCACACGATCTTCCTGCAATGCTCAAGAACAAGATTCTTGTCGGGATATTCATCACAACCGCGGCGTTTGCCACCGGTTACTACACTTTCTACAGTTACATCGAGCCATTCCTCCAGCAGATCGGGAAGATGTCCGAGAACCAAATCACAACGACATTGATGCTCTTCGGTTTCGCAGGGATCATCGGAAGTATGCTGTTCTCTAAGTATTTCCCGAAATATAGGTTTAAATTCATCAATCTCACACTTGCGGGGTTGATAGCCGGTGTATTTCTTCTGAGACCGGTCGCTTCAAGCATACCGATCACCATTACTGTCTGCGCACTGATCGGGATGTCAGCGACAGCGTTCAATGTGGCCATGCAGTCTGAGATCATCACGGACACACCACAGTCGCAGACCTCGGTCGCGATGTCAATCTTTTCGGGAATATTCAATTTCGGCATCGGGACGGGAGCATTGATCGGAGGAATGGTCTGCACGCATCTGTCGATTTCGTTCATCGGGATCACCAGCGGACTGATAGTGCTGATGGCACTGGGTTATTGGACGCTCATAGTGGTCAGAAGGTCACTTCGACAGGCTCAGTGACCGAAGACACGTGGTCGCTGAGCCTGTCGAAGCGACAATGATAATTGTTCTGTTTCTCTGGATCAAATTGCGATATGTAACGATTTTATTGTAATTTTGCGGCATGACTGAGACGGACAACACAACAGAGGTTCTGGAAGTCGCTTCGATCGCCGGGCATATCCTGCTTGAGAACGGAGCCGAGATTTCCCGTGTGGAGGACACGATGGAACGGATCGCATCCCACTATGGTGTGGATTCAGGTCATTTTTTCGTCCTCAGCAACGGCATATTCACAACCGGTTCACTCGGTAAGTATGCCAATGTGGAGTTCATCCCCATTCGTGGAATCCAACTCTCGAAAGTAGTGGCGGTCAATCAGCTAAGTTACGAGATCGCTGCCAACAAGCACACCCTTGCTGATGCCAGGCAAAGGCTTGATTCAATAAAGGATGCTCCTGCAAAACCTTCATGGGAACAAATTGCCGGATCAGCTTTCGGAGCCGCTGGGTTCTGTGCTGTGTTCGGTGGAGGTTTCATGGACTGCGCCGCTGATTTCGTGATTGGAGCGCTTCTCTATGTTTTCTGCCTCTACGTCAGCGTCTCACTCTCAAAGATAGTCGGAGGCATCTGCAACGCCCTTGTAGCCACAGCCCTCTGCCTCGCATCGTACAGGTTGGGTTTTGGTGACAGTCTCAGCAACATCATAATCGGTGCGGTCATGCCGCTAATCCCTGGAGTTCCGTTCGTGAATGGAGTGAGGGATCTGGCCAATTCGGACTACATCGCCGGGCTGACGAGGCTAACAGATGCCATGCTCGGATTCATCTGCATCGCCCTTGGCGTGAGTATCAGCTTCATAACCGACGGATGGATCTTCGGAGGAATGATAGAACTCAGCGGAATGACCATCAACCCACAGACCGCCGGAATCCTGTGGCAATGCTTAGCCGCTTTCATCGGCACATTAGCCTTCGCGATCCTGTTCGGCGCTCCCCGCAAGCAGTATGTCACAGCAGGTGTCATCGGAGCCATGGGATGGGCCATCTACCTGACGCTCACTCGGTGCTGCAATTCAGGTCCGACAGTAGCGATCATTGCGGCGACCACAATAGTCTGCATCCTTTCACGCTTCGCGGCGGTAAGGGACAAATGCCCAAGCACGGTCTTTCTGCTTTGTGGAATATTCCCCCTCGTCCCCGGGGCCGGAGTCTTCTGGTTCACCTACTACGTCGTCTCCAGCCAGTTCTTCCTCTCGGCCTCCGCCGGATTCACGGCAGTCAAAGCTGCAATAGCTATAGTTCTTGGAATAATCGTGGCGATGGAACTGCCGCAACGACTCTTTTCCAGAAAGAAACGTTAATTGCACCGTCCATCCCCAGTAGTTCTGTACATTACTGAAGTCCGCTTCCTTCCTCGTGTGGCGGAAGCTCTTTTTTCTTGCGAAACACCACTCGCTCGCTCATAAAGAAGTTAAGTCCTCCGGACACGCACAATGCCAGCAGGTTGCACCACACGACATTCCAGCGGAACATTCTCTGGATCAATAGCAGGAAAGCCATCTTGACCAGAAACGCTCCGATACAGGAGAGGTTGTAACCTCCAAGGTGCCGGAAGAACGACCTTCGGCTTCTGCATGACACCCTGTCTTTCCAGATAAAGAAATATGCCACGGCAAAATTGGCCACGGCGGCGCATTCGAAAGAGATCATCGGTGAGACAATGTACTGTCCAACGTATGAGCTGAAAACCCATTTGGATAAGACCCAAAGCACAACCGTGTCCACAATCGTCCCCAGAAGGCTCGACGCGGAAAACTCAACGAATCTCTTGACTAACTTAAGCCACGGTTTGGTCATCACTCTCAGTTTCGGACGGCAAACTTACGCAAAAATCGTGAATTATTTGGATAAATAGCCAATCTATTCAGTAATTTTGTCAATCCATCATCGGCAAAAAAAACTTGTTGCCGCAAAGAGGGTTATTAATTATCGGTTAGATATTCAAACGAACGAGCAATGTCAGAAGACATGAATATAGTCCGTGACCTCGCCGTGATTCTGATCTCGGCCGGAGTTTTCACGATAATATCCAAAGCACTCAAGCAGCCGCTCATAATAGGTTATATCCTTGCCGGCTTCCTTATCGGCCCCAATGTCAGCTTTTTCCCGGGAATATCCAGCGAGGCGACCGTGCACCAATGGTCTGAGATCGGCATCATATTCCTTATGTTCGGTCTCGGTCTTGAGTTCAGTTTCAAGAAGTTGCTGAAAGTCGGAGGAAGTGCCATCGTGACTGCCGCCGTGAAATTCGTCGGAGTCTTCATCATCGGGTTCGTGACGGCTCAAGCCTTGTCGTGGAGCTTTATGGAGAGCGTGTTTCTCGGTGGACTTCTGTCGATGTCATCCACGATGGTTGTGCTGAAATCCTACGATGACCTTGGTCTGAAGAACAAGCCTTACGCTGGAGTCGTGTTCGGAACATTGGTCGTCGAAGACCTGATCGCGATTCTGTTGATGGTGCTGCTCTCCACAATGGCTGTCTCGCAGTCATTCGCTGGCAAGGAACTGATAATGAACATCGCCAAGCTGGTCTTCTTCCTAATCCTGTGGTTCCTTGTCGGAATCTATGTCATTCCTACCCTACTGAAAAAGGCCAAGAAATATCTCAACGATGAGATCCTGCTCATTGTCAGCATCGGACTCTGTTTCGGAATGGTCGCTCTGGCCACATCTGTCGGATTCTCGTCAGCTCTGGGCGCTTTCGTCATGGGTTCTATTCTCGCGGAAACCACGGAAAGCGAGCATATCGACCACATTGTCGAACCTATCAAGAATCTTTTCGGAGCCATATTCTTTGTCTCCGTCGGAATGATGGTCGCCCCGTCGGTGATCATAGAGCATTGGGCCATCATACTCCTGATCGCCGTGATCGTCATCATCAGCCACATCTTTTTCGCCGGGGCGGGCATAATCCTGACAGGCAATGGTTTGAACAATGCTGTCCACACAGGCTTCAGCCTTGCTCAACTCGGAGAATTCGGCTTCATCATAGCTGGTGTCGGCTGCACACTCGGCGTGATGCGAGACTTCATCTATCCAGTCATTATCGCCGTGTCCGTCATCACGACATTCACCACCCCTTTCATGATAAAACTTGCCGATCCGTGCTATAATCTGCTGAGCAAAAGGCTTCCTGCATCCTGGATCAACAGGCTTCAGCAGACAAACGACTCCGGCAAGCAGACGGCTGCTGAGCATAACGAATGGAAAACTCTGCTGAACGCATACTTCACACGCATAGTGCTCTACGGTGTGATTCTCATTGCGATCTACATCGGTTCGAAACTCTACCTCAGGCCTGCGGTCGAAAAACTTCTCCCGGAGCTGAGTGCCACTATTCATAAGATTATCGAAGTGGGGATTACCCTTGCCGTGATGATTCCGTTCCTGTTCGGTCTCGGAGTGCATTCGGGTTCCATCAGCAAGTCCGCGCCTAAACTCCTAAAAGAGAAACCAAGCAACATCTGGCCGCTCATGGGACTGATCTTCGCCCGTTCCTTCCTTGCCGTCGGAATTGTCCTCGCAGTGTTGTCGTCTTATTTTCACCTTGCCGGTTGGACGGTCCTCGCCATCTTTTTCGCCGGAGTAATCTTCACGCTCTTCGCCCGCAGATCCATCCACAAGTATTCCGCCTTGGAGATGAGATTCCTGTCAAATTACAACGAGAAAGAGGAAAGCGAGCGGCGCAGCAAGCCTGTGGCCTCATCCGTCAGTCAGAACCTTGCTGACTACGATGTCCATACTGAAATCCTGACTGTCGCCCAAAATTCCGTATATGCAGGCAAACCTCTGAAGGACATCCCTTTTAGGGCGAAGACAGGCGCGAACATCATCAAGATCACAAGAGGTTCAATGAATATGATCGTTCCATCCGGTGATGTGATGCTGTTTCCTGGCGACCAGATGCTGGCTGTTGGCACTTCCGCCCAACTGGAATCTTTAAGGAATATGATTGCTTCAGCGGTTGCGATAGAAGCAACAGATTCGGGCTCTGCATTCAAAATCGAGCCTGAGACCCTGACGGCAGATTCTTTCCTGACCGGCAAGACTTTGCGAGACACGAATCTCAGAAAGTATCACTGTATGGTCATAAGCGTGCTCCATGATTCACAGTTCATAACAAACCCAGAACCTGATTTCAGATTCCAGGAAGGTGACACAGTCTGGATCGCAGGCAATGTGAGCGAACTGGAAACAGTTTAGAATTTGATGTATTCAGAGTTCAGATAAGGTTTGAGTTCAGCCCACGGGACAGTGACTTTGATTATTCCTTCAGCATAGCTGGCAATCTCGTAAGGCTGGAAGAACCAGGTGACGCCTTCAATAGAGACTCCGCACTTTCCGTTAGGCACCATTCCATCCTGGAACATCGTCTCGAACGTGTCACTCCCCTGTTCTGACTCAAGGCGATCCTTGATCAGACCCGTAACCGGAGCGACATAGCCCGGCAGGAACAAATCGTTCTCTGTCACGATTTCACCGTTCTTGATGTTAATGATATAAGGTATGGAGTAATACATTCCGTGAGCCCCTCCCGTGTAGCTTTCGCTGAGCACCTGATAGGTCAGAAGATTCATAAATTCATCCCCGAACGCACCGACCGTCCTATAGTACCAGTTACAGAATGTAGCTGGGTCCCAATAATCATCGCTCTCATTTTCATTGGAATAAGCAAGATATTCCTCATAACTCTGCCCTGCGTCCTTCTGGTAGCCCGCGATCAAGGTGTCTGAAACAGCATCCGACGCCTCCTCGACCGTCAGCCCGGCATATTCCTCCCCGAAGCAGCTTCTGACAATCGCGTCGTTGATCTTATTGCGAAGCGCCCTCCCCCCTTTGAAAGATTTGTAATACTCAATGGAATGGTTGATTTGCACCGACGCCGAGTCATCCTGCACCAACGTCTGTTCGTAATTGTTCTCGTAAGTAGCGACCTCCGTCTCCCTCTCCACGCAAGAGACCACCCCCAAGGCAAGCGTTCCCGCCACCGCCCAAACTGTCAGAATCCTGTTTTTCATAAAACAATCGTCATTTGATTTCGGACAAATATAGGCAATAATCCGATGACACGTATGAATATTTTATCTAAGATTCTCCAGTTATTCTGATTATGATTGCTAAATTTGCCAACAATTATGGAAAAGAACGAACTTACAAGACGAAGGATGAACGGGTGGCTGGCGCTTAGTCCGCTGGTGGTGTTTCTGGTGACTTATCTGGTGTCGTCGCTGGTGGCGCACGACTTTTACAAGGTGCCGGTGGCGTCGGCGTTTCTGATCGCGTCGGTCTATGCGATGCTGATCACGAAAGGCACGGTGAATGAAAGAATCAGCATATTCTCTGGCGGGGCTGGTAACAAAAACGTCCTGCTGATGATTTGGATATTCGTGATGGCAGGAGCGTTCGCCACAACTGCAAAGGCTATCGGCAGCGTGGAGGCGACTGTCAATCTTACCCTTACGATTCTGCCGGGGAAATGGCTGCTTGCGGGGCTGTTCCTTGCGTCCTGCTTTATCTCCATGTCAATCGGAACAAGTGTCGGAACGGTGGTGGCTCTGGTGCCGATCGCCTCTGGAATCGCCTCACAGTCAGGGTTGTCCTTGGCGATGGTGACCGGTCTGATTGTCGGAGGAGCGTTCTTCGGGGATAATCTGTCGTTCATATCTGACACGACGATTGCTTCGACCACATCCCAAGGCTGCTCGATGTCTGACAAGTTCAAAGCCAACATCTGGATCTGCGGACCTGCAGCGCTGATTGTCACGACAATCTACCTTATCATCGGACTCAACCACGGAGCCACTCCCGAAATCGGGGAGATTGAATATGTCAAACTCATTCCCTACCTGTCTGTCATCGTGCTGGCACTGTGCGGCCTAAACGTCCTGCTTGTTCTCGGAATCGGTCTGCTGCTCAGCGCGGTGATAGGATTCATGGACGGAATGACATGGATCGGGTTTCTGGGAAGTGTGGGCGATGGAATCTCCGGAATGGGAGAACTGATCATCGTGACCATGCTTTCTGGAGGAATGCTTGAACTGATCCGGCACAACGGAGGTATTGATTTTATCATCAATGGCTTGACAAAAGGCATCAAAGGTAAGAGAGGTGCGGAGTTCAGCATCGCAGGGCTGGTCGGCCTGTCGAATTTATGCACGGCCAACAACACGATCGCCATTCTGACGACCGGGGACATCGCCCTCGACATCACCAAGAAGTTCGGACTTGACCCGAGGAAATCCGCCAGCCTTCTGGACACATTCTCCTGTGTTGTCCAGGGCATCATCCCCTACGGTGCGCAACTGCTCATGGCATCCGGGTTCGCAGGAATCTCGGCGGCGGCCATCATCCCGTGCCTCTACTACCCGTTCGTGCTATGTGCTGTGGCATTCCTTTCAATCATATTCAGACTTCCTAAACGCTACTCATAATGGACAGGACAGCAAAAGTGACTTTCGTGACTCTGGTTGGCTCTATTGTCAACATCATCTTGACGGTCTTCAAGATCATCGCAGGAGTGCTCGGACGTTCCACAGCGATGATAGCAGACGGAACCCATTCACTGTCAGACATTTTGAGCGACATCGTCGTGATTGTTTTTGTCAAGATCTCCGCTAAAGGAAGAGACAAGGACCACGACTACGGACACGGAAAGTTCGAGACGTTCGCCACACTGATCATCAGCCTGATGCTTATCGTAGTGGCAGTTAATCTGATGTCTGGAGGGATAAGCAAGATCCGCCTGATACTGGACGGAGGAGAAGTCAGTTCGCCCGGGATGATCGCCCTTTGGGCCGCGGTGGCGTCTATCGTTCTGAAGGAGATTCTATACCATTACACCATAATTCAGGGAAAAGCCCTTAACAGTCCGATGATGATCGCCAACGCCTGGCATCACCGTTCGGACGCTTTCTCGTCCATCGGATCCCTGCTCGGAATCGGAGGAGCAATATTCCTTGGAGACAAGTTTGTCATTCTGGATCCCATCACAGGATGCGTCATCAGCATATTCATTCTTGTGATGGCGGTGAAGATGTCCGTGCCGGCGATAAAGGAGCTGCTGGACGTGTCACTGCCGGACGAGGTCGAGCAAGAAATCGAGACGACAGCCAAGTCCATACCGGGAGTCATTGACCTTCACGAACTTAAAACAAGGCGTGAAGGCCCAGGAATAATCATGGAAGGACATCTTGTCCTGAACTCCCACATCTCCTTGAAAGAGGCCCACGACATCTCCAAGAAAGTCGAGGATGCCCTACGCAAGAAATTCGGCTCCGAGACACAGATCTCTCTGCATCTGGAGCCTGAGGACGATTCTCAGTAATCAAGAATACATCCAGCCAATCACCTTAATCACAAATCTCTGAGGCAGCCTACGGATAAGGAACACCAATAGGCTGTAAAGGAATGTCGGTGTGACTTCCAGTCTCATCTTCTTTCGCTGGAGTTGCCGCAAAATGGCCTTGCCGATGACTTCCGGGCTCATGCCGTCACGCTCGTCCTTTGCCATAGCCGCGAGAGCATTGGCACAGCCTTTATAGTAAGGAGAATCCTCACGCTGAGTTTTCACAGCCATGCGACGCGCCTTTGTGAATCCTGTCTTGACATCTCCCGGCATCACGACGCAGCATTGCACGCCGAACTCCATTGCCTCGATAGCCAACGACTTGGTAAGCTGCAATATTCCAGCCTTCACGCAGGAATAATAGCCTTGATACGGCAGCGGAGCGAGAGCCGCCACGGAAGAAACCGTCACCACCCGTCCGTGCCCTTGACGACGGAAAACAGGAAGGCAAACCTGAACGGTCTTAACTACTCCGTAGAATGTCGTTGAATATTGAGCCTCAATCTCTTCGATGGAAGTTTCCTCAATCGGACCAGCGATTCCGTTCCCTGCGTTGCAGACCACAGCACCCAGACTCCCCCGCTCACGGACAATCCTCTCTACCACAGCGGCAATAGCCTCACTGTCATTAACATCCATCACCACAGGAATCATATTCCCGTTCTTTGAATATCCCTCCGGAGCCTTCCCGCTCCTTGACGCCGCATAGACCGTCATCCCGGCATCGCACAGAAGCCGCGCCGTCGCAGCCCCTATTCCGCTGCTCCCGCCGGTCACCAGCACTGTTTTGACATTATCTTTCATAAGCACAAAAATAATATAATCCCGGAAGTTTTCGTCTGGCTTCCGGGATTATATTCATTTCTATTGTTGTTTACACCTTTAGGGCGCGCATCGCATTCAAAACGGCAAGCACTGTGACACCCACATCCGCGAAGACGGCCATCCACATCGTGGCGATGCCAAGAACAGCAAGGAGAAGCACAAGGAGTTTTATGAATATGGCGAAGAAGGTGTTCTCCCTTGCCAGGCGCAGGGTCTTGCGGGCTATCTTCACACCGAGAGCGATCTTGGACGGCTTGTCATCCATCAGGACAACGTCAGCGGCCTCAATCGCGGCGTCCGACCCGAGTCCTCCCATCGCTATTCCAAGATCGGCCCTGGCGAGCACAGGGGCATCATTGATTCCGTCACCAACAAATGCGAGAGTCTTCCCTACTGGTTTCTCTTTCAGAAGCCTCTCAAGTTCAGAGACTTTGTCCGCAGGCAGAAGTTCAGCCCGGAACTCATCGATGCCGACAGCCGAGGCGACATATTCACCGACCTCTCGCTTGTCTCCCGTGAGCATCACCGTCTTTGTCACTCCTTCCGCCTTCAGCGCCTTGATCGCGTCATCGGAATCCGGCTTGATCCTGTCCGAGACCACGATGTGTCCGACATACACACCGTCAACACTCACATGAACTATTGTCCCGTTCTTCTCGCAAGGCTTCCACTGCGCTCCGACAGCGTCCATCATCTTTGTGTTGCC
>DJRG01000019.1:19071-27090 GCA_002438845.1 Bacteroidales bacterium UBA6366 | reverse complement strand
ACACAGACGGTCTTCCCGTTCACCACCGCGCGCACTCCATGCCCAGCGATTTCCTCCACATTCTCGACCGAGCATCCGTCAGACTCATTAGGATAGGCGTGTTTCAGCGAGACGGCAATCGGGTGAGTGGAATATCTTTCCACGTGAGCGGCAAGATGCAGAAGTTCCTTTTCGTCAATGTTTTCTGGGTGGACGGCTGTCACATCGAAGACTCCTTCGGTCAAGGTACCAGTCTTGTCGAAGACCACAGTTCCGACCTTGGCCAAAGCCTCAAGGTAGTTGGAGCCTTTGATCAGGATTCCTTTTGAGGACGCTCCGCCGATGCCTCCGAAGAAAGAGAGCGGGACTGAAATCACGAGGGCGCAAGGACAGGATACGATCAGGAATGTCAACGCCCTGTAGAGCCAAGTCGCGAACGTGCCACCGAAATCACCGGACAGAACAGGTGGAACAAAGGCAAGTACAAGGGCGGCAATCACAACCACGGGGGTGTAAACCTTTGCGAAACGTGAGATGAAACTTTCACTTTTCGATTTGTTCTCGGAAGCATTCTCGACAAGATCAAGAATTTTCGAGGCGGTGGACTCACCGAACGCTTTCGTGACTTTCGCGCGGATGACTCCGGTAAGATTGACACAGCCCGAGATGATGTCATCGTCTTTGGCTATGCTCCTCGGAACGCTTTCTCCGGTCAGAGCCACGGTGTTGAGGCTGGATGTGCCTTCGACAACAATTCCGTCCATCGGCACCTTCTCGCCAGGCTTCACAACGATTGTCTCGCCTATTTTCACGTCTTCCGGATTGACTGTCAGAATCTTTCCGTCACGTTCAACGTTAGCCGTGTCCGGTCTGATGTCCATAAGTTTGGAGATAGACTTGCGGCTGCGGCCTTCTGCGATGTCCTCGAAAAGTTCTCCGACCTGGAAAAACAGCATCACGAACACGGCTTCCGGGAACTGGGTTTCGGCTCCGGGAAGGAATCCGATGCAGAGAGCGCCGATGGTTGCTATGCTCATCAGGAAGTCCTCATCGAAAAAATCGCCTTTGACGATCTTCTCTCCGGCCTCGAGCAAAGTGTCGTAACCAGCGATGAGATAAGGAACCAAATAAACAAGGAGAAGCAGCCAGATACTGAGGTCCATTCTCTTCTCCACTAAGACTGCCGCTCCAAGAAGGGCGGCTGAAAGAATGATTCTTGCGAATCTGATTTTGTTTTCCTTTTCCATATTCTTTCTTTGACTTTGATTTCAACGGTGCAAATGTCGGAAAACAACTCTGCAACTTGGTTGCAAAATGAATTCGGAACAGAAAGTCGCTTCGACAGGCTCAGCGACCATGGGCCTGTCGAAGCGACAAGACCGAAATAGCATTACTAAAAAAATAAGTAAATTTGCATTTAAGAATATACAACATGTCAAACACAGATCTTACAGAACTCCTTGAGCGGCACGGCATCAAAGCCACAGCCAACAGACTGATAGTGTCGAAGGCTCTTCTTACCGAAGACAGGCCCTTGAGCCTCATGGAATTGGAAGATAAAATCGGCACGATCGACAAGTCGGGAATATTCAGAAGCCTAACTTTATTCAAGGAGCATCATCTGGTCCATGCGATAGAGGATGGCGGCGACGGCACCCGCTACGAGCTATGCCTGAGTCACGGTTCCGAAAAGGACGAAGACGCCCACGTTCATTTCTTCTGCGAGAAATGCCACCGCACCTTCTGCCTCGAAGACATCCACATCCCACCTGTGAAGCTCCCGTCGAGATATTCAGAAACCACGGCTAACTACCTTATTAAAGGAATATGTCCGCGATGCTCCGACAAATGCGGAAAAGTCTCTTTCCACAAATATTAGTACCCTATCTTACTATTCTATAAAATAATTTAAGAACCTATCTATAAATAATTTAGACATAAACCATACCAACTGGGATTGTATTTTTCTCACAAGCGTCTCATGGTTTTAGATGATTTTTTACTACCTTAGCGGATTGTTAAGTAAAAGAACAATGGCTATTACAACCAAGGAAGTGATCAACAGACAAGATCTTAGGCGTTTCGTCCGGTTCCCTAATGAACTGTATGCGGACAATAAATACTACGTCCCGCAGATTGAGTCGATGGAAATGGACACCCTCACCCCAGGCAAAAACCGGGCCTTTGAGGTGTGTGAAGGAAAGTATTGGCTGGCATACGACGAAGAGGGGAAGATTGTCGGCAGAATCGCCGGAATCATAAATTACAAGTACAACAAGAAGGTTGAAAAGAAGATCTGCCGTTTCGGATGGATAGATTTTGTCGAATCACAAGAAGTGGTTCACGCCCTGATGGAGAATGTAAAGGAATATGCCAAAGAAAAAGGGATGGAAATCATCGAAGGCCCTGTCGGTTTTCTGGAGTTTGACATTTCCGGAGTTCTTGTCGAGGGTTTTGACCAGCTTCCGACCGCATACGGGAAATACAACGCCCCCTACTACGAACCGATGATCCTGAAAGAAGGTTTCACAAAAGAGACTGACTTTGTAGAGTATAAGATCACTGTTCCAGACAACCTTGACAGATACTTCCACTTCGCCGAAATGATCGGGGAACGCTACAATCTCAAGGAAGGAGACTACAGGAACAAGAACGAGCTGCTCCATAAATATGCCGACGGGATATTCCGTGTCATGAACGAGTGCTACTCCGTCCTTCACGGGTTCTCGGAGCTCTCCCCCGCCCAGTGCGAGGATCTCAAGGACCAGTTCTTCCCGAATCTGAATCTGGACTATGTCTCCGTGATTGTGGATCAGAGCGACAAGGTGGTTGGCTTCGGCATCACGCTTCCTTCCCTGTCCAAGGCTCTGCAGAAAGCGAAAGGGCACATGTTTCCTTTCGGCTTCCTACACATTCTCAAGGCGTTACATTACAACGACACGATTGATGCTCTGCTGATAGCCATCTCAAATGAGTACAAGGACAAGGGTGTCAACGCTATGATCATCTCCAAGATCGGCAAGGGAATGCACAAA
Organism: Bacteroidales bacterium UBA6366; assembly: GCA_002438845.1. Classification (GTDB taxonomy): domain Bacteria; phylum Bacteroidota; class Bacteroidia; order Bacteroidales; family UBA932; genus Cryptobacteroides. Next base: position 24,076 of record DJRG01000019.1, on the reverse strand, counting down.
AACGGCATAAAATATGTTGAAAGCACCCGTGAGCTTGAGGAGAACCACAACGTGCAGAATCTGTGGGGCAAATTCGAGCATCATCTCCACAAAAGAGCCAGAATCTACGTCAAAAACATCTAACACATAATTGAATATGGCAGACAAGAAAGCGGAAAGAATACAGACTTCGATTCTGAACGGAGTCGAGAAGAAGGCCCTTGTCTGGCTGGCCGAGAGGCAGCCGAAATGGGTCGTATCGGACACACTCACAGCCATCGGCACGCTCGGCGCGATCATGATCGGAGCCGGGTACATCCTCTGCGGCGTCAATGTCAACTTCCTATGGCTCAGTTGTCTGGGCTTCGTCGTGAACTGGTATGGCGATTCCCTTGACGGAACCCTAGCCAGAGTCCGTAAAACGCAGAGGCCTATCTACGGCTATTACCTTGATCACACAGTCGATTGCATCAACGAGGCGTTCATGTTCATCGGTCTCGGACTGTCATACCTTATGCGTCTGGATCTGGCGTTGATGATATTCGTTGTCTATCTTTGTCTCACGGTGAATGTCAGCGTGAACGCTCACCTCAAGAGCGAGTTCAGGCTCACTTACGCCAAACTTGGCCCGACAGAGTTCAGGGTGATTGCCATCGTGCTCACCTCTCTTTTCATATTCATCAAACCTCTGAGGGAATTCCGCACCTCTGTCCATGTGTTCGGGAAAGAAATCGAACTTCACTCTCTGGATGTCGCAGGAATTGTCATCCTGGCCATACTTCTCGTTATATATTTCGTGACCATCATCAGCGACGCCAAAGGCTATGCGAAGATGGACCCTATGCCAAATAACGACGACAAATAATGCCGCTTCTTCCTGTAGAACAAATTGAGCGGCTTGCGCCTGTTTTCAAAGGTAAGGTTGGCAACGCCGCCGCACGGATCCTGCGGAAAGTCCTTTCTATAAAGACGTTGTCTGACCTTTACGACAAGATTGATGAATATCAAGGGGCGGACTTCGCCGGTGTGCTTCTGGACAGGCTTGGCGTAAATTACAAGCTTGGTGGGGCGCAAAGGCTCCAAAATCTTCCCGACGGTCCGTTCATAACGGTCAGCAACCATCCCTACGGCGGAATGGACGGAATCATACTCATTGACCTCATGGGACATCTGCGGCCGGGATTCAAGGTTATGGTGACCGAGTTTCTGGCATTGGTGGAAGCCCTCCGCCCGAGTCTCATTGTTGTCAACCCGAAAAACAATCTGAACAAGGGCATCACCGCCAAGAACATTCAAGGTGTCCGTGAGGTTCTGGAAAGGCTTCATGACGGTGAGCCGGTCGGATTCTTTCCTTCCGGAGCCGTTTCAGACCTAAGTCTTAAAGAGATGAAGATCAGGGACAGGGAATGGCAGGAGGCTGTCCTGAGGCTTATCCAAAAAGCCAAGGTCCCGATTGTGCCTGTCAGGTTTTTCGACCACAATTCTATGTGGTTTTATTATTTGGGGCTTATCGACTGGAGAGTCCGGCTGATGCAGCTCCCTCACGAACTTGTCAACAAAAAGCACAGAAGGATAAGGGTAGGAATCGGTGAGGTACTGACAGTGGAAGATCAGTCCGAGCATTCCGACATCAAGGATTTCGGAGCGTTCCTCAGAAGCAAGGTCTATGACATGCCGCTTCCGGATGATTTCATCAGATATAAGGATTTCGTCGCATCCACAAGATAATCAGCGATTCACGTCCCTTCCACCAAATGCCGCCGATGAGGTTCCGACGGTCGAACGATGAAACGACGAAATTTCATTGAATATAATGGTGTCGTGAATGTTTTTTTGTATATTTGCAGTCCGAACGGGGTATTAGCTCAGCTGGTAGAGCGCAAGGTTCGCAATCTTGAGGTCAGGAGTTCGATCCTCCTATGCTCCACAGAAAAAGAGGGTGATGATCTCACCCTCTTTTTTTATGGAACTTTTCCACGCCCGGCGCTTCGACAAGCTCAGCGACCAGGCCATTTTTTTTGCAGAAAGGAGGACTTGTCCCCAGTCACGTGACAGCCCAGGTAGATTATTCTTTGATGCAGCGGATGGAGTAGGCGTCCGCCCGGCTGGCTGAGCCTGTAGCAGAGACAGATGTACCGGCAGCCTCACTCATGAATGCAAGAACACAGAATCCGAAGCCGGAAACTTTTTCATCATAGGATTTTGCCGGAGTGTTTCCCCAGTATGAGCCCCAAAGCCCGCTCTTTGACCCAAACAGCATAGCATACGAGCCATCATAGCGCGCCGCGGCAGGAAAAAACAGACTCTTATCTTTCATGTTGAAATACCAACCATAGTTATAGTCCATTCTGTCAATCACTCCATCTCCATTCTGGTCCGCCACATCGAAGGTGGAAGGATCCTGTGAGTAACCACCGGAAGCAGTGAAAGTCCTGAACACATCCGCCGGTGGAACACGATAGCCGACAGGACAAGGATCATAGTAAGATTTCGCCCCTTTGTTAGGGTAATTGTTTTCTGAATCACGCTCAGAACCTTTGGGATTCCCCCACAACGCATCGCAGCTGTCGGAGGCCTTAAGCCAATCTCTGCAGGTGCTATATTGTGCATAGTTCGACAGGCATTTGGTAGGATTAGCGACAGAATAGTCTATTGTGTTCTTTTCCACTGAACTCCAAAGAGAATAGGTGAAATTCACTTTCGTCCCATCAGGGCCGTAGGCAGGAGCTCCGACAGTATTTTCATCTCCCGTAAGGGTTGGAGCCGCCGGGAATGGATCCTTACGTCCCCATTGGTACAGCAAGCCATAAGGCCTTGCGTCTGGAGTTTCGGCAAAAGAGGAAATCATCGCTCCAAGATTCATGTTCATCACCTCATAGCCAGTCTTTGTCCCGACTGTCTTGATTTCCTCTTCGGGAGACCAGATATGCCAGCTCCAGATGATGGTCTTGTCAGCCGAATATGCGGCGATCACCGCATTGCCGTTGACTCCCGAAGATTTAAAGGCAATCTCGCCATCCTTCAGCTTGACATCAGTAATCATCCCTTTCGAAGTCTCCCACAAAAGAGCAGCCGAGTCCGGCGACATTGCTCCGGGAGCGGAAAGCCCCTCAGTAGTGGCGCCATTGCCTTTGACTGTCGCCGCAAAGGAATAATTCCCTTCCTGTGAAATAACATAACAGTTGGAAGTACCTTTTGCACTCAAGTCCAAAACAGTCTCCCCTGGTTCCGGATCAGTGCCGGGATCCGGATTAGGATCAGGTGTAGGATCAGTACCGGTCTTTCCACATGCAGTGACGATCAGGAGCAATGAGCCCCAGACAAATCTTCTCAGATTCTTCTTCATAACAGTTCGTTTTTTAATATACACTTGCATTATACGCAAATAATTTGGATAATCAAATATTATCAGGGAGTTTATTCACAAGCGAGCGTTTCATGGATGATTCTAATAAAACGTTCACAAACACCTTTATCGATTGGATATATTGCGATAATGGATAGATTTACATATTTTTGCAAGCAATAATAATATTTTGATGCAAAACTATAATTTTTAATCTTTCAACAATGAAAAAGACCTTTTTATGGCTTGCTGCCGCTGGACTGGCAGTATCTATGACTTCTTGCGGCACTAAGCCGAACACCTTGACCAAGGCCGAAAAGGCTGACGGCTGGGAACTGCTGTTCAATGGTGAGAACCTTGACGGTTGGCGTGACTACAACGGAGACTCCCTTACAAACGGCTGGACCGTCGTGGATGGCTGTATCCAGGCTTCCGGCAACGGTGCCGACGAGTCCGGCTACATCGTCACCGACAAGAAATACGAGAATTTCGAGTTGTCCTGGGACTGGAAACTCACCCACGGTGGAAACAGCGGAATGCTTTACCATGTTGTTGAGAATCCTAAGTTCAAGGTTCCTTACGTTACTGGTCCTGAATATCAACTTATAGACAATGAAGGTTGGGAAGAGGTTAACGCTCCGGCCAAACTCGAGGAATGGCAGAAGCTTGGCGTTGACTACGCCATGCACCTTCCGGACTACAGTAAGATGAAGGTCAACCCTCAAGGAGAGTGGAACAACTCCAAGATCGTCTTTGACAACGGTCACGTGGAGCATTGGCTCAACGGTGAGAAGATTCTTGAATTCGAGGCGTGGACGGACGACTGGTTCGAGAAGAAAGCCAGCGGCAAATGGGGCAACGCAACTGAATATGGTCTCGCTCACGAGGGCGTGATTTGCCTTCAGGACCACGGCGACCCTGCGTCATTCAGGAATATCAAGATCAAGGAACTGCCTCACAAGGCCGGACAGGAGGTCAATCTTTTCAACGGCAAGGATCTTCACGGATGGGAACTGTTCGGAAGCATGCGCACCGGTGTTGACGAAGAAGGTAATCTCGTTACAGAAAACGGCGAGGACCTTCGCTACGGCTACCTCGGGACCCGTGAGTATTACAAGGATTTCGATCTGACGGTTGAGTTCAAGCAGTGCTCCAACGGCAACTCCGGCCTCTTCTTCCATTCCTTTGTCGAAGGTGGCTACCAGAACAACATCGTGAACGGATGGCAGTGCGAAGTCGCCCCTAAGGGTCAGGACACAGCCGGCATCTACGAGTCATACGGACGTGGATGGCTGGTTCAGATTCCGGACGAGAAGGAGAACATCCTCAAGGAAGGCGAATGGAACACTCTTCGTCTGCGTGTCGAAGGAGACAACGTGAAGACCTGGCTGAACGGAGAGTCTATGGTTGACATCAATGATGAGCTGATCGGTTCCAAATACGGCCGCATTATGCTCCAGATTCACGACGGCAACAACATCAAGGTTCTCTGGCGCAACTTCCACCTTACCACACTCTGATTATTTAGAAACTGATTTTGAGTTTGTGCCACCAATCATCTTATGATAAGCACCGCTGCTATTATGAGAGATTGGTGGCCATAAATTGTTTGTACTTGATGTACTTACGCTATTCTCGAAAAAATCCCGTAAATTCTAATTACAGCGATTTTGCGGAGGA
>DJRG01000019.1:0-18990 GCA_002438845.1 Bacteroidales bacterium UBA6366 | reverse complement strand
GGACAATCCTCCGTGTTTTGCGGTGCAAAATTAATAATTTTTCTGGATATTTATCAATTTGCCTGGCCCTTTATTTCATTTCGCCGCCTGATTTCGACCAAAGAAAGGGAAAATGCGATCAGGAATTGTGCAATGATGTAGGTCAGCATCACCCAGAAACCGCTTGCCGGGATCTTGATGTCCGTGAACTTTCCTGTCGCCAGGATGGCGTCTGACATGACGAACAGCACGTAGCCGGCGACGGTGATCCAATAGAGGCGTTGCCTTTTGATGACTGCATTGTGTATGCCAGCGTTAATGCAGAACGCAAATGTCACGGCGTACAGTGTCACAGCCATCCCAAGGAAACCTTTCACCTTGAAGAGCCGGGACGTCATCGCCATAATGAATATCAGCACAACGGGGACAATCACCGCAAAGGTAAAGCGAGAGCCCGAAGGTTCTTTTTGTGGGGCACCGATCGTTACCAAGTAAAATATATGTCCGATAAGGAAGGATGCCAGACCAGCCAGAAAGGCAGCCTGTCCGTCAAACATCAGCAAGATGTCCCCTATGGAGCCAAACGTCAAAGCCGAGATAAGGGTTGTGACACGCAAGCCTGAAATCCCGTTCCTCTTAAGAAGGAGCCAGCAGAACAAAGCGAGCGACGGCACAATCAAAGGCTTGGAGCATATCGAAAGAATATTCCCGCCAACAAACTTGCCTGCGAGATTCACGGCCGAAGCCAGGATGAACATGCCGAGCGCCAAATATTGCCACACATTGAAAGACTTCATAATCATTGAATATTATCGTGAATATACTCAACCATATTCTTGCACACAAACTATTCCTTCAAAGATAATTTTCTCACGGACAACGGAATCGGATGAATCGACTCCGGTTCGATGTTCCGTCTTACCGCATCAGCCAGATTCCGCAGCGTCCCTTCCCTGACCTGCCGGGCCAACTCGCACTCCCAGACCACAATCACATTCCATCCCAACGTCTCAAGCGCCGCGACCTCCTGAGCGTCACGTTCTTTGTTCCTCCTGATCTTCTCCTGCCAGAACTCCACATTGGATCTCGGCATCCTGAACTTCTCACACCCCGGATGCCCGTGCCAGAAACACCCGTTTATGAATATCACCGTGTGGTACTTCCTTAGCACGATGTCCGGACATCCTGGTAACTCCCTGGAATGCAATGAGTACCGAAAACCACAAGCATGAAGGTACCGTCTCACCACCATCTCTGGCCGTGTGTCCTTACCCCTGATCCGCGACATACAGTAATGCCGCTGCTCCCGTGTCATCGTGTCCGGCATCTTATCGAATTATATTTCGCTAAGTTAACGATAATATAGTCCAAAAACAACGCCCGCTCCAAGAGAAAGGACCGGGCGAAGGAAGTTTTATCCATAATAAGGATTGAATATACTACTTCTTAGTAATTCTTGCTGTCCAGCCGCCACCAGGGGCCATGTGGATCTTCACTTTGCGGTCAGCGGGAACGGGGGCGTACTCACGCTTGTAGTCACGGGCGGCGCGGTCGGCGTTGATGCCGTCACGGAATATTTCCATTGTCCATTCACCGTCTCCGAGGAAGCCAAGATCAAGAGTAAGGTCACGGGCTTTCCAATCGTTCAGAGAGCCGACATACCAGATGTCACCGCTGCGACGGGCAAGGGTGATGAAACGCCCGAGGACTCCGTTCACAGCCACACTCTCGTCCCACACTGTCGGACATCCGGCGATATATTCAGTGCATTCGGGCTCAGCCATATAGTTGGACGGAGAGTCGCAAAGCATATTCAGCGGAGAGTCGAAGACGACATATTCGGCGAGCTGGTGGCAGCGGGTACCCTGACTCATCGCCTCTGAATTCACCGGATGGTAATTTTTCTTGGCCGCATTGCGCATCGCACCCTGAGTGTAATCCATCGGGCCGGCGGCCATCCTGATGAACGGAACCGTGACATCGTAGGTCACCTGGTCGACGGTAGGCTTGCTCCATTTCATCTGCTCAAGTCCGTGCACACCCTCATAGTTGATCACATTAGGATATGTACGGTTAAGCCCGACAGGCTTGAAGGCTCCGTGGAAATCAATCAGAAGCCCGTATTTAGCGGTAGTCTGCGCGGCACGCCTGTAAAAGTCAACCATATACTGGTCGTCACGATCCATGAAATCGACCTTGAAGCCCTTTATCCCCATCTCGGAATAGTGCTTGCAGACATTCTCCATGTCGCGGTCGAAAGCGTAGTAGCCGGCCCAAAGAATGAGCCCGACATTGTGAGCTTTGGCATATTCACAAAGCACCGGGAGATCAATTTCAGGGATGACCTGCATCAATTCGGCCTTCAGGTTGACAGCCCAGCCTTCATCGAGGATGACATATTCAATGCCATGCTTCTGAGCGAAGTCGATGTAGTACTTGTAGGTGTCGTTGTTGATGCCCGCGCGGAAATCAACCCCATAGAGATTCCATGCGTTCCACCAGTCCCAAGCGACCTTTCCCGGCTTCACCCAACTGAAATCCTGGCCAGGGTCAGCCGGAGCGCCGAGTTTCCAGACCAAATCGTTCACCGCCAGGTCGGCGTCGTTGGTGGAGACCATTATGATCCTCCAAGGGAAGGTTTCTCCGGCAGAGCAGGACGCGAGGTAATCCTCACGCTCCTTGACAATGCCTTGGAGCATGTTGTGGCCGCCATACTCAACGGTCTTTGGATACGGGGCGAAACGGCCGGAAAGGGTCGTCGCGCCGCCCTCGTTGTAAAGGTACATTCCCGGGTAGTTCATTAGGTCTGATTCCGTGATCAGCACCTTCATCCCGCCTTCCGCAGAAACCGCGACAGGAAGAAACGCCAGACGCTCCTTGTTCCACTGTGACAGAGCATTGATGGAATATGTGTTCTCGAAGGAGTTCCAGTACTGGCTTTCCAATGTCTCCGTATGCTGCTTGACATAAGGGACATACGCATCCCAATCCTTTGCGAAGTTGAACTGGGCCTTCTCCGCCAAGACCTTTGAGTCGTTCTTCAAAGAACTTGTGAAACGATAGGCCACACCTTCGTCATAGGCGCGGAAAATAAGCGAGAATTCTTTGAATATGAGAGTGATCTCATTGTAGTTGTCGCGAACCGAGGCCTTCTTGTATGCAACCGTCGGGAGTGTCTGGTCGACGCTTGTCTTCCTGACCTTACGGACCTTGTCATTCTCTCCGAACACTATTCCGTCGGACAGGGTCATGGAGATTTCAGATGGTTCGATAAGACTGACGGCGTCCCTCGCCACCGAGTATGTCACCGTCTTTCCGATGGAGACCGTGGCAGTGAGGTGTCCGTCCGGGGATGTGACTTTATAGGTCGCATCCTTGGCCGAGGATGGAAGAAGAGTTGCGGTAATGACCACAAATGATGCCAGAATAGCTTTGAAATTCATATTCAATATAAATTATGTGTTGTCTTTTTCGGTGATAAAGATACAAACTATCTTTGAATATTCACGCAATGATTCAAAATCAGTTGGCAAATTGGATGACAATGACTATTTTTGTAAAAATGCGTTATGAACAATCCGCCAATGAACTCGAAAAAGACCTTTATCGCTATTCTGCTGAGCCTCATGACTATTCTCTCAATGGCTCAGGATTTTCCGGATGTCAAGATAGAGGACGGGAAAGGCAAGGCGGTCCGTACCGCCGGACTTATCGACGGCAAGACTCCGGTCGTGGTCGCATTCTGGTCATCCACCTGCAAGTACTGCATCGAGGAGATTGACGCACTGAGTGAGGCCCTGGCAGACCTTCCGGACATTTCCTGCAAGGTTGTCTGCGTCTCCGTGGATGACAGCAGGTCCGTCTCCAGGGCGAAGGCGATGGTCAAATCCCATGACTGGGACGGGTTCACACTCCTTTACGACACGAACAGGAACCTCTACAGAAGCCTGAATGTGGTCTATATCCCGCAATTGTTCGTCTATGACAAGAAAGGCAGACAGGTCCACTCTCACACCGGCTACTCGGCGGGAGACGAACTGGAGACAATAAAGATAATTAAAAACAATCAATAAGAAATTAATATTCAAGGCCATGATGAGAAAATTACTCACTTTGCTCAACACGGTTGCCATCGTCACTCTTTTGGCAGGCTGTGGCGAGACCGGAAAAGAGACCGACCAGGAGACCGCGCCGGAAATCAACCTCCCGGAGACCATTGTCTCCTCAGGAATTTCAATCGAAAGTGCGGGGCAGTCGATCTCTGTGAACTTCACCACCAACGTGGCTTGGTCTGCGGCTGTGTCAGCTGACTGGGTCTCCATTTCCCCTTCATCGGGAGAGGCCGGTAAGAATTCCGTCACGGTGAAAGTCGAGGAGAACACTTCACTCCAGCCAAGAAGCGCCACCGTGACGATCACGGACAAAGGCTCAACCCGGAAAGTTTCGATAACCGTCCGTCAGGAAGCGCTGAAAGCATCTTTGAGCGTGAGCCCTGAATCCTTGACATTCTCCGCCAGCAAGGGAGAGGGAATGCTTCAGATTACCTCCAACACCGACTGGGTGGTCACCAAGGACGCCGAGTGGATCACATTGGATTCTGACAAGGGCAAAGGAATGGTCATCATCGCCGCCGGGGTCACCGAGAACCCATCGCTCATCGCAAGGACGGGGACCATCACTGTGTCAACCTCGGACGGCAGTGTGAAGAAAGAAGTGTCCGTCAAGCAAGCGGGTGCCGACGTCGTCTTCTCCATTGACGAATCGGAATTCAATGTGGCGGCTCAAGGAGAATCATTCACAGTCAAGGTCAAGCATAACATAGGCTACAAGATCGACTCAAAGCCGGAATGGGTGAAGCAGACGGACAAGGCCACCAGCGGCAACACAGACACCTACACATTCAAGGCCGAGGCCAACACCTCAACAACGGCCAGAGAGGGAGTCATCGTCTTCTGCAACGACAACAACGAGTGCGTCCCTGTCACAGTCAGGCAGGCCGCCGGTAAACCTAAAGGTGGCAACGAGAACACCACTACCGGAGGGGAAATAGTCGTCGAATAAAACTTATTGAATATGAAAGCATCAACTATACTAATCAATATTCTGGTACTCTCCTCGCTTACCACGGCGATGTCCTGCAACGAGGAAGAACAGCACGGACAAAAAGTGCGAACGATCATGGCGACCATCGAGAAGTCATCCACAAGGACAGCTCTTGACGGCCCGGACGCGGACGGAGTTTACAAGACAATCTGGTTATCGGAAGACGCGATCGCCGTGTTCTCCGGTAACGACTCCGCCACAGAATTCAAACTCACATCCGGGGCGAACACCAACACCGCCGAGTTCGAGGGAAACGCAGCCTCTGACAATATGGTCGCCTTCTACCCTTATTCCATCGTGAAAGGAAAATCCGGATCAACAATTTCCATCACACTCCCCGATGTTCAGGAATATGTCAGCGGGAATATTCCGCAAGGGGCATACCCAATGGCAGCGGTCAGCAATGGTGCCATCCTTCCGTTCTACAACCTATGCTCTGTTCTTCGTCTCAGGATGTTCGGAGACTTGACTGTCAACTCAATCACCTTCACCCCGAATGACACCGACGTGAAGACCTCCGGCAATGCCACTGTGAATGCGGCAGACAAAATGTTGACCATGTCAAATGACGCCCAATCAACAGTCAGACTCAAATGCGAGAACGGTGTGAAACTGACAAAAACAAGCACGGATTTCCTCATGGTTGTCCCGGCCCAGAAGTACACGGGCGGATTCACAATCACCATCAGCACCGACCATGGAGAAGTGACAAAGGCCGTGAAGTCCGATGTGACCTTGAGCCGCTCGGTTCTTTACCCAGTCAAAACTTTCGAATGCAAGATTGATGACAGCAAGGAGAGCATCGTTTTCGAGGACGCGAACTTCAAGGCCTATATAGTCGCCAATTTCGATACCAACAATGACGGCGAGATCAGTCGTGAAGAAGCTTTGGGAGTCACGGACATCAATGTCTGCTCCGACAACATAGAGTCCCTCGCAGGAATTGAGTACATGGCCAATCTTGAGACACTGAGATGCCGTGGCACATACAACACAAGGCCTTGGAAACTCAATGGATCGCTAAAAACAATCGATGTTTCCCACAACAAAAAGCTAAAATTATTGAATGTCGGGTACAATGTTCTGACAGGTATCGATGTCAGCGGTAATGCGGAACTATCTGAGTTGCTATGTGAAGTCAACAATCTCGCATCTCTTGACACTAGATCCAATGATAAATTAACTCGACTGATCTGCTACGACAATAGTTTGGAGACAATTAACCTGAATCAAAACAAACTATTAAGAACAGTACTAATTGACGGCAATTCCCTATCATCTTTAGATGTGACTAATAATGAGAAACTCGACACGCTAATATGTTCGAGCAATGCTATTTCAAATTTGGATCTGAAATATAATGCAGCATTGGTTTATCTTGACTGCTCAGGATGCGACTTGAGTTCTTTGGATCTGAGTCATAATGCTAATCTTGAATATCTACGTATGGCATTCAACAACATAGCAACGATAGATGTCTCAAAATGTACTAAACTCAAGACTTTCTTATGTGGCGACAACAACCTTACATCAACTCTTGATGTAAGCAAATGCACAGAGCTAACAGTTCTTCAATGTTTTCGTAATAGCATCAGTCAAATCATAATGACACCAAGCACTGCCCTGTTCAATTTCTATTGTGGAGAAAACAAGATTGAGTCATTGGACATTTCCGACAACACGGGACTAAAGGACTTTAGCTGTTTTGGAAACAAACTGAATTCACTGGACGTTTCTCATAACAAATTGCTCTACGCAATAGACTGCTCTAAAAACAATCTTGAGAGATTAGATGTCACTTCAAATATAAAACTACAATCCCTTGACTGCTATGAAAACAATCTTAAAGGATTGGATATCACGCATAACCATGAACTTTATTGTTTGAACTGCTTTGACAATGAAATCGTATCTCTTGATATTTGCAACAACAAAGTCCTTACTTGGCTTTATTGCCAAGACAATCCTTTGAAGACCTTATACGCGTTCAAAGGCCAGTATGACGCCATAAAGTACAAGAAGATTCCTGATTTCACCCAGATCATAGAAAGCGTCATCCCGGGAGGAAACAATGACACGACAACCGGGGATAAGATCAGACTTGAGTAAATCTTAATCATGATGAAGAGTATGAAAAGAACGAATATATTCATAAAATTTGCGGCACTGGTGGCCACGGTAACAATGGTTGCCTGCACCGAAGAGGATCGCGTGACGGAAGCATTGACGATAACCGGGACAATAGAGTTGCCCATCACTAAAACCGCTCTCGACGGGCCTGACGCAGGAGGTGTTTACAAGACAGTATGGAAAGATGATGATACGATCGCTATCTTTTCAGGAGAAAGTCAGACAAGCAATTTTACCGAACATAAACTTCTGTCCGGGGCCGGCACCAACACAGGTCAATTCAATGCGACTGGAATCTCTTCCGATGACATGATTGCCATTTATCCAGCCTCAATAGCCATGTCCAGAAATGGAGTCCTTGCCACCATAGACCTCCCTGAAGTTCAGAAATATGTGGAAGGGAATATTCCTGAAAACGCCTACCCGATGTACGGTAGCCACAACAACGGAACTCTTAAATTTGCGAACGTATGTTCAGTTCTTAAGATACCGATGTACGGTGACGTGACCGTGAAATCAATCACTTTCTCCCCAAATTCAGACCGTATCAAGGTTTCCGGCAAAGCGGTCATAGACTGGTCCGAAAGAGTGATGACAATGTACTCACCATCATACTCCTATATAAAACTTGACTGTGGTGAAGGTGTCAAACTGACTGGCACAGAGACCGACTTTCACATGGTTGTCCCGCCGTTCCGCTATGTGGACGGTTTCACACTCACAATAACCACTGACAAAGGCAACGTTGTCAAAGCGCTCAAATCAACCATAACGCTTGATCGTTCCGTCCTATATCCAATAGAGGCCTTCGAGTGCAAGGTGGATGATGGCAAGGGCGATAATATCGTCTTCGAGGATGCGAACTTCAAGGCCTACATAGTCGCAAACTTCGACAAGGACAATGATGGCGAAATCAGTTACGAAGAAGCACTTGATGTCACGAGAATTACTATTATCACTAATAACATATCTTCCCTTGTAGGCATCGAATATATGATAAATCTTCAATACTTACGTTGTATAGGTAATGGCAAAGGGGATAACATCGCCGGTGCATTGAAGAGTATTGACGTTTCCAAGAATACTGAGCTTTATTATCTGAGAGTCAGCAGCAACCCTCTCTCTTCACTGGATGTTAGCAATAATACAAAATTGCAGCAGTTATATTGTGATAACAATAATCTAGACTCGCTGGATATAAGTCACAATCCAGAGTTAGAGACGTTATACTGCAACCGCAATAATCTATCCTCATTGGATGCAAAGAATAATCCAGAACTGGTAAGGCTAGATTGTTACGACAATAATCTCTCATCATTGAATGTATGTAATAATCAGAAATTGCAACAGTTATATTGTGATAACAATAATCTCTCATCACTTGATGTAAGCCACAATCCGAAACTACAATCTTTGAATTGTGACGGCAATAATCTTTCATCGATAGACGTTAAATACAATCCGGAATTATATTCTTTATCTTGCAACAGCAATAATCTTTCCTCACTGGATATATCAAAGAATACATCTCTGAAATGGCTTTATGCTACGAGTAACCCATTGACAACATTGTATATCTACTCAGGACAGCAGAATGGCATTAATACAATGGAAATCCCTTCGACCACAAAACTCGTGGTGAAAGGTTCCGAAGAGCATGAAGAGCCGGAGGAGTGGGCGAACAAGGAGTTCTGGCACAAGTCTCTGGGTATGAGATTCACGGCGACTTGGTGTGGGTACTGCCCTAATCTGGCGACCAGTTTCGCCAAGGCGACAAGCCAGTATCCAAACAAAATTGAGATGTTGAACCTGCACCCTACTTCATCTAATTTAGGATTCAGCGGAACAACGATGATGGAAAATATATTCAGAATAACAGGCTACCCTACCGGTATAATTGATTATAGAAGTTTGATTGAGAACTACACAAGTAACGATTACACGGCAAAGCTCATAGTCAATGCTGCGAAAGAAACAGAAAGCAAATACCCGACAAAGACAGGAATCTCTTTCACATCCTCGATTTCAGGCAGCAAGCTGGATTTGAAGATCAAACTTTACATAAAGGAAAAGGGCGATTACAAAGTCACAGCCGTGCTGTTGGAAGACAACATCATCGGCTACCAGAACGGAGGGGTAGCGGGCTATAACCACAGCAGCATCGCCAGAGTTGCATTCACAGACATCACCGGTGAAGCTTTCTCCACAACAGCCGACAATAAAACAGCGGAAAAGAGTTACTCCGTGACGATACCTAACTCCTATAACAAGGATAACCTCAGGATTCTGGTCTATGTTCTCAAGCAGTACGGTTCACAGCCAATAATAAGAACCGCCAACTACGGGGACTACTACGTGGACAATGCCACAAGCGCTCCGCTCGGAACGACGAAGGACCTCATATTCATCGACGGCTCAGCCTACGGCGGCAACGAGGATACAAAAGACGGAGGAGAAATCACACTGAAATAAGACCAAAATATGAAAGCAACAAGATTATTGAATATATTCATACTGTCATCATCGCTTGTCACGATGGCGGCCTGCACCGAAGAAGAATTCGTAAATGAAAGTATTGTCACGACGCTAAGGGCCAGCATTGAGCAGAAGGCTGATACCAAGACACACCTGTCCGGTCCGGAAAACAACGTATATAAGACACTCTGGTCGGAAGATGACGCCATCGGTGTGTTCGCCGGTAGTCCAAATCCATCAGAGTTCAAGTTGACTGGTGGAGCCGGAACAAATTCCGGGGAGTTCACCGGAACAATACCTTCCGGAAAGAAAATCGCCGTGTATCCGTACTCGATTTGCGAAAGTATCAATGGGTCAAGTATCTCCGTGACCTTGCCATATGAGCAGTTCTACAAAGTTGGCAACATTCCAGACGGAGCCTACCCTATGGTGGCGACCAGTGGAGAAAACACTCTGAAATTCAAGAACCTTTGCTCGGTACTTAAGATTTCCATGACAGGCAGCCTGACGGTAAACCATATCCGTTTCTCGACAAACAACAGCAAAATAAAGGTTTCTGGAAATGCAACCATAAATGCGGATCCAGAGTCCCCATATCTTGTCGTATCAGAAGAAGGTAATTCGTATGTGAAACTCGTATGCCCTGCCGTCCCGTTGTCCAGTAGTGTTACGGAATTCTTCATTGTCGTTCCGGCACAAAAGTACACCGACGGATTCACTCTAATAATTGACACAGACAAAGGGAAAGTACAAAAGAAGATTGAGACAGATGTCACCCTCAAACGCTCGGAACTCTACCGGATCACTCCGTTCGAGTGCAGGATTAACGATGGCAACAAGAACATAATATTTGAGGACACCAACTTCAAGGCCTACATGGTCGATAATTTCGACAAAGACAAGGATGGAGAGATAAGTTTCGATGAAGCACTGTCTGTCAGACACATTGATGTTCGTACAGATTCCATTACCTCGCTTGTTGGAATTGAACACATGCCTAATTTGTCTTATCTAAGTTGCAAAGGTTCATTTAAATGGAACAGTTCCAAAGGGAGGTATGATTACAAAGGATTACTAAAAAGTCTGGATGTGGCAAAAAACACAAATCTAAAGACATTAATGTGCGACTTCAATCAACTTTCTACCCTTGATGTGACAAACAATCTATTATTAGAGTCACTTTGGATCCAAGGCAACTATTTTGAATCAATTGACATAAGCAACAACATCTTACTTAATAATATGGTATGCAACCTTAACCGGATCACCTCAATTGACATTAGCAATAATACTAATCTAACACACCTTGATGTCTCCACCAACAGGTTATCATCCATTGATTTAAGTGCCAACACATTACTGGAACATATTTCTTTGGAGAACAATAATTATTTGAGTACCATTGATGTAAGCAGGATCCATCATTTAAAGGAACTGTATGTTTTCAATTGTATGTTGTCCTCAATAGACATCTCAAAGAACCCGGAAATTACAAGGCTGGCGTGTGGTAGAAACTCAATTTCTGTAATTGACATAAGCCATAATCCCGCACTGCAAATGTTATCAATTTACAACAATAATCTGACAAAGTTAGATCTAACGAATAACAGTAAGTTAGTTGGGTTGGAATTACAATCAAATGATCTCACATCAATCGAACTGAAAAACTGCCCTGAACTTAAGGAGTTGAATTGTGCTTATAACAACATCAAAACTCTCGACATTTCCAAATTAAAAGCGTTGGAGAAATTATATTGTAATAACAATCCATTAAACACCATGTATATATTCTATGGACAGATTGATGGGTTAAAGGACAAGAATATTCCATATACTACAAAGTTCATCGTCGGCTCCGAACCGGGTGAGGATGAGGTGTTCTCCGTCACACCGACGCTGTTCGACATCGACGGCAACGAGCAGGACATCACGATGACCGTGACGGCTAACATGGAGTATTCGATCGACTCGCAGCCGGAATGGATCAGCAAGAAGTCAGAGAACTCCGGAACATACACATTCACGGTGGGAGCGAACACGACTTCCTCAGCCAGAAGCGGCGAAATCATATTCAAGAATGTCAACAATTCGCTTCTGACTGTGACGGTCAAGCAGGGAATCCAAACCTACACTTCCTCTGACTACAGCCAGGACGGGAAGGTGACAAAGATCCACTCGGCAACCGTCGGCAAGGGAATTGACGTGGTGTTCGTCGGAGACGCTTTCGCCGACAAGGACCAGGAACTTTTCAACAAATATGTCGAGCTCGGCAAGGAGGCGTTCTTCACCGAGGAGCCGTTCAAGAGCACGAAGGACAGGTTCAACATCTACAGGATCGGCTCCGTCTCGAAAAACGGGATAATCACGCAGGAAGGTGGTGACACTAAGTTCTCCGCGGAGTTTGGACAGGGTACCAACATCGGCGGCGAAGATGAAGCCGTATTCAGTTTTGTCAAGAAATATATTCCGTCCGTTGACCTTACTAAGACAATCGTCTTCGTGATTATCAACAAGGCTAAGTACGCCGGAACATGTTGGATGTACAGCAACAACCAGGCTATCTGCTACGTTCCTCTCTGCCGCAACGAGACCGACTACGCCCAGACGCTACGGCATGAGGGCTGCGGCCACGGATTCGGAAAACTGGCGGATGAGTACTTCTACACATCACAGGGTACGATTCCGGCTGACAGGATCACTGAACTCAAAATGTGGAAATTACTCTCCTACGGATTCTACGAGAACGTCGACCTGACATCAGACCCGGAGAAAATCGCATGGTCGAAATTCATCTCAGACTCGAGATATTCAGGAAAGGTGGGAGTCTATGAAGGCGGCTATACCTACGTCTATGGAGTCTACAGGCCTACCGATTACAGCATAATGCGCCACAACACCGGAGGATTCAACGCTCCGTCCAGAGAGGCCATCTACAAGAAGATCATGAAGTTCTCCGAAGGCGACGCATGGAAATTCGACTATGAGACATTCGTGAAGTTCGACGCTCCGGCAAGAAGCGCCGAGGCTGTCACGAGGGCCGCCGCGCAAAGTGCGGCCGTTGACGAGGCCAACTTCATCCCGCTCGCCCCACCGGTGATGGTTATGGTTGACGAATGATGCCAAAGTCAAGAATATTCACGCTCCTGGCGCTTGCGCTGGGACTAAGTTCAATCTCCAGTGCTCAGGACAAGAGTTCCTGGCACTGGAGCTTTGAGTCAAACGATGTCTGGTACACGGACAGGGAAGACTACGGTTCCAACAACTACCTCAAGTTGGACTGGTCCGGGAAGCATTTTCAGGCCGGAGTGCAGGCAGAGTGGCATCCTCAGCCGCTTCTGGGCTACGACGAGGCCAACAAAGGATTCTGCATGCCAGAGAAATTCATCCGCTACAACGCCAAGGACTTCAACGTCACCCTCGGCGACTGGTACGATCAGTTCGGTTCCGGACTTCTGTTCCGCTCGTGGGAGGACAGGGCGCTGGGAATGAACAATTCTGTCGGAGGGGCGAGGATGGAATATTCAAAAGAACGACTTGGCGCAAAACTCGTCTGGGGATTCCCGAGACATCTGCGAGGATATTCAGACACTCAGATTCTTGGCGCGGACATCACCCTCTCGCAGATTAGCCTGTTCGGAGGAATCGTCGGATTGGATTTCTCCTTTCTGGAGCGGTTCGAGAAAAGACTCCCCTACTACCTTGAGGAGGATTGGACAAAAGTCAACGTGCCGAAGAACAACGCCTCATGGTCTGTAGGGGCGAACTACGCCATAGGAGGATTCTACATCAAAGGTGAATATTGCGGAAAGCAGAAGGACTGGCATGACTTTTCGGTAAGCGGAGTGGAGAATCTTCACCAGGGGGACGCTCTGTCGCTTGAGAGCGGACTGTCCATCGGCGGAATAAGTGCCGTGGCATCGTTCAGACATCTCCAGAACATGAGCAACAAGGCCTTCAGAACCAACGAGACGTTCATTTCAAACACCCTGAACTACATCCCTGCCCTTTCCCTTCAGCACACCTACATGCTCTGCGCTCTGGAGCCGTACTACCCGAACTCTGACGGAGAGGACGCATGGCAAGTTGACCTGCTCTACAAAGCCGGCAAAAAGGACAGGTTTCACTTCAACTACAGCGAGGCGCACAGTCTGGAAATGTACCACGAACTCGGCAAAAGGGCGCTGATTTTCAGAGACCTCAGTGTCAAGTACGAGCGTAAGTGGAACCGCCGTCTGAAGTCCGTGCTGTTTCTGAACATTCAGGAAAACTCCCCGTCCCACGGGGTACACAGGATGACCGAGGTCCGGAACACGGTTGTCGCCGATGTGACTTACCGCTTCTCGGACAGGTTTTCCATGCGAGGGGAACTTCAATACCTCTACAGCGCGGAATCCGAAAGGGACTGGTGCGCCGCCCTGCTTGAAACTTATTTCACAAAAGGATGGTCACTGTTCGCCAAGGACATGTACAATCACGGATCCAGTAAAATTCACTACTATCAAGCCGGCGCCGGCTACAGCCGTGGCCACTACCGGATCAGCGCGTCATTCGGCAGGAACCGCAAGGGAATGGTCTGCTCAGGAGGAGTATGCCGCTGGCAGCCAGGATACACGGGTGGAAGCCTTTCAATCTCAATTGTTTTCTGATGAAACGAATATATTCATTGATAATTTGCGCAGTAGCATTGGTTTTACCGCTTGCGATAGTCTCATGCCAAGGAATTCATTCTGATTGGGAAGAATATCAGAAGGCTCCCGAACCAGAGCCGAAACCGGAACCGGAAAGCGTTGAGAACTGTGCCCTTGTCTTCTATTTCACCGGAACATGGTGCACCTACTGTCCGAACATGTCCATGAGTCTGAACAAGATAAACGAAAGGCTTTCCGGGCGGCTTGTAACGGTCAGCGTCCACAAAGGCGACAATTTCAGCGTCGGATTCGAGAGTGATTTCTGCAAACAGTTCTCTGTCAAAAGTTTTCCTTCAGCCATCGTCAACTACGAACCTACAGTGTTCGGCAACAACGAGGACATTCTATACGAGGCCGTCAGCAGACATTTGGAATCCGTAAAGAAACCGTGCTCAATAACCATAACTCCAGACGCCAACTCCCCGTCTAATGCTAAAGTGACCGTGAAGATCGCTGAAAGCGGAAAGTATAGAATCTTCGCCGCCTTGATGCAGAACGGTATCAAGGGCTTCCAAGTCGGGCAAGGCTCCGACTACACCTTCAACAATGTGGTAAGAGCATTGGCAACATCCCCGGACGGTGACCATTTGTTTGCCGATGACGGCGGCGAGACCCTATCGGAAGGGACGACGGTAAGTCTGAATATTTCCGCATCCTACGATGGAGCTGACGGCTGCTATTGGACCGTGGCCGTCCTCAAGGAGAATGACAAAGGAATATTCCTCGTCAACAATGCGACCAAAAGCCTGCATTGATAAAAGATGCGGCCGCAAGCGTCATCGCCAACGGCCGCATCAAATTAATGATGTGCTGACATCAGTCAACCTTGATCTTCAATGAATATTTCCCCGCAGACATTGTCTTCGGCTTTCCGTTTGAGGCCGTCACTGTGGCGGTGGTACCTTCCGGGACCTCGATCGTAAGCGAGGCTACATGTGACTTGGCGGACTTTCTGCTGAGCGTTACTCTAATCATTCCGAAATGAGTCTCAAGAGAGGCGGAAGCAGTCTTCAAAGACCCCATCTGAGGCTTGACCTCGAAAGTCTTGAAACCCGGTGATGTAGGCTCGATTCCGCAGAGTTTCTGGCTCAGAATCGTCAGCGGTCCGCCGCTCCACGCATGGTTGATCGTACCGCCGCCGAAGCCCTCGCTGCCGATTCCCCAGCCCTCGAACAGGGTTGTGTAGTCGTACTTGAGCATCTTGGCGTAACGGGATTTCATCCTTTCTATGGCGAAATCTGCGTGTCCCATCTTGAAGAGAGCCTCAAGAACGTATTTCTCCATGTAAGGGCTGGCGTGATACTCCTTCTTAAGGGTCTCGAACAGAACCGGATACCTGTCAGCAGAGGCGAGTCCGGAAACAATGGCCATAGCCTGGGCGCGGTCGTCTGTCTGCTTCTTGTAGTTCGGATCACGATAGGCGGAACCAGTCCAATAGTATGCGTCGAAACTGTCGGATATTCGTTTCATCAAAGCCTCAATCGTCTCTACATCCTTCTCATTGCCGAGAATGCGGGCGAATTCCTTTTGTGATTTGAGGGCCAGATAATACCAGCAGTTCGTCAAGACTTCCGTGTCGATGTCATCGCCCCAGTCGCCCCAGTTCCAATCTCCTGGACGGACTTTCAGAAGTCCATTGTCCTGGAACCTCCAGAGACCGCATCTGAACAGATAACGCTCGACCTTAGGATAGACTTCCGCCACGAAACTGCTGTCGCCGCTGAACCAGTACTGAGTGTGGAATCCGTACCAGCCCACGGAAGCGAGCATCTGGAGCGGGAGTTCGATCACTCTGTTGCCGGCAGGCACAGGAGAGTAAAGCACTCCGTTGGCCTCCTGCCAGTTAACCAGTTCAAGGATCCCCTTTCTGGCCAGCAATTGACCAGACGGAGACAAGGCGTAGAATGCCTCTCCCAACTCGTTCACCTCATCTCCCCACCACTGGGCGCGCTCACGGTCCGGGCAATCCATGTAGGTGTCGCGCATGGTGATGTAAAGAGTTCTGGCCGAGCGTTTCCAAAGTTCGTTGAGGAACGGGTCCTCGCACTCGAACGAGCCGGAAAACTCTGTGTCGTAGCCGGTCTCACGGTACTTAAGGTCAAGAATCTTTACTCCGGAAGGCACGATGTACCAGACCTCATGACCGTTCATCCAGCCGAGGTTCTCATATTCCTGAACGCCGCCACGGGTAATGTACTCGGCGCGCACATTGTTCTCGCTGCCGCCGCGATAGTTGTCGGTCATGATCCTGACCATCTCTCCCCCATTGGCCTCGACCTTGAGATAAGGCGTGATCTGGGCGTTGTAAGGCAGTTTGCAATAGACTGTGTCGTTGGATTGACGGACGGAGACATATTCCTTAAGCCCATAGTCCTTCCACATCGGGATCGGACGCTCCACAAGTTCGCCCATCGCCGGCCAGGCCATTTCGTCAACATTGTCAGCCCAATGCATTTTGCGGCCGTAGTCAAATCCAGGCATATTCCATCCCTGAAGGTCCTTGCGCGCATCGAAGCGGATGTTGCTTTCCGGCAGCCGATAGTTCGGATGTGGTGCGTCAGTGCTGCCGTAAGCCGGATTAGGGATGCAGAGCCATGATTTGTCTGAAAGGATCTTCAGTTCCGGAGAGATGGCCTCAAAGATCAATGCGGCCTGGCCACTGCTGTTGTGGCTGAATCCCTGCTTGCCGAAATGCCAGAGCAGAATGGCGATCGTGTTGTTTCCTTCCTTCAGGAAAGGAGCGATGTCCACCTTGTCATAATAGGTTCCGTTCGGGAAGGGTCCGCGCTTGAGTCCTCCCTCGAAGACAGCAAGTTCACCATTGATCCACATCCAGTACTTTGAGTCAACAGCGATTTTTGCGACAAGTTTGTCCGGACGTTTGGTGACATTGACTTCCTTACGGTAGGAAATCCAGGTGTTGGTGGTGCTCTGAACCCAAGGATGAGAGATCCAATGGGCTTTCCAGTCGGAACGTGACTCCGCGCCGGCAAATGAGGACGCGGCGAGAGTCAAGGCCGCCGTGACGGCAGCCTTCCTGATGAGATTTGAAACTTTCATTGTCATATACTTTGTTACTGTTCCCGTGTTATGTGGCCGGCATGACCAGCAAATCAAATAGCCTTGACCTTTAGGAATGGCGCCAAACGTCATGGCCGAATGACAAATATAATCATTTTCGTCGATGAAATACGGGTGTTCGTCGATTTCAGTTGAATACAACCCACAGCACTATTACATTCGCCACCGTTTTTTTGATCATCAATGAATATGAAAAAAGACGTAATCATCATTATCTCAGCCCTGACGGTCTTCTGTATGACCGCCGGAGCGCAGACAAAAAAATGGACGTTGCAGGAATGCATCGACTACGCCGTGGAGAACAACATAGCCTTGCGTCAGAGCAGGAACGCTCACTTGGCCGGACTTGAAGACACGTACCAGGCCAAGGCCGCCATGTTCCCGTCTCTCAATGCCTCTGCCAGTCAAGGAATCACCAACCGGCCGTTTTCCGAAAGCGGGAACAGCACGGTCGTCGGGTCTGATGTCTACAGTACGTCAAAGGGCACAAGCTGGTCCGGAAACTATGGACTAAATGCGGGGATCACTCTGTTTAGCGGAGGCAGCCTTCGCACAGCGTTGAAGCAAAGCAGATTGCAGAACTCGGCTGATTCGTTGTCAGTGGAAGAAAATACGAACGATGTCGTTATCTCGATCGTAAAAGCTTACATGCAGTGCCTCTACGCTGGAGAGGCCGTAAAGGTCAGCGAAAGCACTGCCGAGGCATCGAAAGCTCAGCTTGACAGGGCGGTCGAACTCAAGAACGCCGGAGAACTCAGCAAGGTCGATGTGGCTCAATTGGAAAGCCAGCACGCTAGCGACCTTTATCAAATCACATCCACCAAGGCTACTTTGGACAACTACAAGCTGCAACTCAAGCAACTTCTGGAACTCGGGGTCAGCGATGAGATTGAGCTTGAAGAGCCGACCGATGACGAATCCGGAATCTTGAGGCTGCTACCAGACAAGGCGGAAGTCTACGCAAACGCACTTGAATCTATGCCGGAGATAAAGAAAGCCGGGCTGAACGTCCAGGCGGCTGATTTAAGCATCAGACAGGCAAAGTCGGCATATTCGCCGACCCTCTCAGCAACGGCAAGCATCGGGACAACAAACGTTTCCGGAGTCAACGGATCCTTCGGCAGCCAGCTGGAGAGGAATTTCAACGAGAGCATCGGCCTCAGCCTTCAGATTCCGATTCTTCAAGGCAGAAAGGCCAAGACAGCCGTCAATAAGGCCAAGATTGAGGCCGACAACATCAGACTGGAGCAAATGAGTGTGGAAAAGGCCCTGCTAAAGGAGGTCGAAGACACCTATCTTGAAGCGGTCTCTGCCCAGTCCAAGTACACTTCCGCCAAAGAACAAGCTAAGTACGCAGAGCAGAGCTATGAACTCACTGCCGAGCAGTTCAACGTCGGAATGAAGAACACAGTGGAGCTTATCACAGCCCGGAACAACCTTCTGAACGCACGTGTACAACTGCTCCAATCAAAATACACAGCATTGATGAACAATGCGTTACTCGACATCTACCAAGGAAACTATAAAATACAAT
>DJRG01000033.1 GCA_002438845.1 Bacteroidales bacterium UBA6366 | reverse complement strand
ACCACCTTTGACTGAACCTTCTGGAGATCCTTGCGGAATGTGGTGTTCTTCGGAGTCTCCCCTGAGTACACCTTCTTTCCCATCGCGGCCGCCGCCTTTTCCACAAGCGCCGCCCTTTCCTTTATATTACTCATAAACTTCCTCCTTTGTTAATATGCCCGAAGCTATCGCAAGGTCGATGGTGCGCTGCGCCCTGATGACGACAGGACGGTCAACCATCTTGCCATTCACGGCGATGACGCCTGAGCCGCGTTTCTCGGCCTCCTTGATGGCAGCAAGAATCTTCTTGGCCTTCTCGATGGCCTTCTCGGTCGGCGCGAACACCTCGTTCACGATCTGGATCTGACGAGGGTTGATGATGGACTTGCCGTCGAAACCGAGGGTCTTGATGAGCTCGACCTCCTTGCGGAAAGTCTCCATGTCATCGAGGTTTGAATATACCGTGTCAAGGGCATCGATTCC
The DNA here is from genome assembly GCA_002438845.1 of Bacteroidales bacterium UBA6366. Taxonomy (GTDB): domain Bacteria; phylum Bacteroidota; class Bacteroidia; order Bacteroidales; family UBA932; genus Cryptobacteroides. Next base: position 38,295 of record DJRG01000033.1, on the reverse strand, counting down.
GGCAGCCCTGGCGGCAACCACGATGGTCTCGCGGGCATAGAGGAGTTCGGCTCCGCCCGGGGTGCGCTGGGTCTTGAGGTTGGCGCAGTAGTCCTCGGCTCCGAGGGCGATGCCCATCATCCTTTTGGAGGCCTTGGCGATGGCGAAGGCGTTGCAGATTCCTTCAGCGCTTTCGATGGCGGCCATCATGCGGGTTCTTCCCAGACAGCCGATCTCCTTCTCGACCTTCTCGATCTCGGCCTCAAGCTCACGGACCTCATCTGCGGTCTCGGTCTTTGGCATGCGGATAACCTGCACGCCGGCCTTCACGACAGCCTCCACGTCCTTGTGACCGTAAGGGGTGCTGAGCGGATTGATGCGGACAACCATTTCGGTGTCACCGTAGTCTATTGATTTAAGAGCGTTGTAGACGAGCAGACGGGCCGCGTCTTTCTCGGCCATAGTCACAGAGTCCTCCAGGTCGAGCATGATCGAGTCCGGCCCGTAGATGAAGGCATCCTGCATCATTCCGGGATTGTTGCCCGGAACGAACATCATTGTTCTTCTTAATCTTTCCATAACTGTAGATGATTATGCCCAAACATCCTTACCTGTGGCGCGGACGGCGGCCGCGGTCACCCTTGCGCGGATCGTGCAGTCACGGGCACCCTTGTCAACCGCTTTGATATCGGCGTCCTCAAGGCCAAATTCGGTGAGCGTCTCCTCAATGACCTTGCGGATCTGCCTGCCAAACTGTGCGGCTACAGAACTGTCGAGGTCGATGTGCAGACCTTTCGTCTCTGCCGGGGCGATCTGGATCATGATGTCACCTGACTCCAGCGTTCCGGCTACAGCGTTCTTTACTTCCATAGCGAAATGTGCGATAAAAAAGTCATCAGTGTCTCTGAATATCAGAGGCGTGTTAATAATTATGTGTCGATCTTAAACAAAATAGACCCATGGCGGCTACAATCTTTCACGATATTCGGAATATTCCGAAAAATATATAACCACAGCGACAGGTCGCATCTTGTTCCGTCAAAGGTATGATTCTTTTTTCAGTTGGCCAAATTTCCGTCGCACATTTTACTTATTTTTGAATATTTACAAGAAATTTCCAACACTCCCCCCAGTTACACTCTGCGCAAATCACACCTTTCCGCTCACGAGACAACTCCGGCATTCAGCTCGTGCGCAAACAACAACTCCCCCACTAACGAAGCAGGGGGTTGAATGCTTTCGGTGAGTCAAAAGTCCGGTTTCACTCACGACACGGAGCAGCGGCTGAAACCGCCGTCTTACTCGCAGCGGAGCGTGACGCTTGCCTTGCGCAGACCCTTTGCGGAGACTGTGACCGGAATCTCCCCGGCCTGCGTCCCGCTACGCACAATCACCGTGAGCTGTCCGCTGAAAAGATGCATCTGCGGCTTCTGGAAGGGCTCAAGACAAGTCGGATCACCGTTTGCCATGGCCTCGAACGAGCCGGCTCCCCCGACATCCACTTTCACGAGCCGGCTGTCCGTAGGTACGGGATTGCCGTCACGATCGACCACGCTCACGTTGATATAGCACAGCTCCTCGCCGTCGGCCTTGAGGACGACAGTCTGTGCGTCACGGCTATCGGCTGCCTTGCCGACGGCCGTGAAGACTCCACTGCCGGAAAGCCTGTCTGTCGCCGCTTCATTGCCGCGGATGGACCCGGGACCAGTGTAAGGTGTGAGTTTCAGCGCATATGGCTTTCCGGCGGTGCGCACGGTCTGCTCCGTCGCCGGGAGCCCGTCAGCACCGTATGCCACAACTTTCAACTCTCCCGGCTGATAGACTACATCCGGCCAGACGAGCCTGAAACGCCGCAGCAGTTCTGAGTCCGGAGCAAGTGGTGCCGGCCGTGTCGGGTCGGCGGGAACTCCCGTTGCCGGAGACTTATCCGCAAAACCATGGCTCACCCCGTTCACGAACAGTTCAGCCCTGTCGAACGAGCTATATGCCATCACTGGGATGTTCTCGCCCTCATGTCCCGGCCATGTCCAGTGCGGGAGCAGGTGCAGGGTCGGCACATCTTTCCTCCACTGGCTGCGGTATAGCCAAAAGCGGTCCTTTGGGATGGACGCGAGGTCTATGATTCCGAAAACAGAAGAGTGGTTAGGCCATGCGTCAGTGTCGTACGGTGATGGTTCCCCGAGATAGTCGAATCCTGTCCAGACAAACTGTCCCGGCATCCACGGATAGTCCTCGTCGGCCGCGAAATCCACCTCAGGAATGTTCGACCACGAGCAGTGCTCCACGTCGTAGGATGAGGACTGATGTCCCTCGTCTGTTTTGTTCGCCCCGATGAGCGCATCAATTCCCCGCGCCCCGTACTGTGAAGGCAGATGATAGACCCCTCTCGAACTTACGGTCGAAGCCGTCTCGCTGCCTAGTATGATGTTCTGCGGAAGTTTCCCATAGGCCTCCACGAACCGCCGCGGCTTGTAGTTGAATCCAGGCACATCCAGCTGTGCCGCGAACCCGTTGTTCACCACCGCGTCGAACTGGTCCATTCCGCAGGTCACCGCCCGCGTCGGGTCCTCCCTGTGGCAGATGTCCTGAAGCCGAGCGGCGGTCAGATAGCCTTCCGCCGTCCACTGTGTCGGCACCTCGTTGCCTATGCTCCACATGATTATTGAGGGGCTGTTGCGGAAATGCCGCACGAGGTTCACAATGTCCCTTTCAGCCCATTCCCCGAAGAAGCGGTGGTAGCCGTTTTCACATTTCGCGACATCCCACTCGTCGAAAGTTTCAGCCATCATCATAAGTCCCATCTCGTCGCAGAGTTCCACGAGGTCCTCCGCCGGCATGTTGTGCGAGGTCCGGATGGCATCGCAACCCATTTCCTTGAGCATTTCAAGCTGATGGCGCAATGCCGACCTGTTCACCGCCGCTCCGAGAGGCCCGAGGTCGTGGTGCATACACACCCCGTGAATTACTCTGCGTTCCCCGTTGAGGAAAAATCCCCTGTCCGCGATGAACTCTGCCGTGCGCACCCCGAATCGCATCGAACCGCTGTCAACGACCTGCCCTTCCTTCAGAACATTTAACTGAACAGTGTAGAGCACGGGATGTTCCGGCGACCATAGCCTCGGGTTTTCCATGCTGATATTCTGACGCACAGCTTCTCCGTGGCATACGCTTCGCCTGTCGGTCCGCCGAGCCGCGATGTTTCCGCATTCGTCGAGAACGGTAGTCTCCAAATCAAATGTCTCACCCTCTTCCGCGCCCTCGATTTCCGTGGATATGCTGACTACCGCATATTCCTTTTCCACATGAGGAGTAGTCACCGATATTCCCCATACGGGAATATGCGTACGCGGGGCCTCAATGAGCCGTACCTTGCGGTAGAGGCCCGCCCCCGGATACCAGCGCGAGGAGAACGGCCGGTTTTCGAGCAGGACGATGATGCGGTTCGTGCCCTTGCGGAGACTTTGGGTTATATCGCAGTGGAAGGCGTTGTAGCCATAGGGCCATTCGCAGACCTTGTCCCCGTTCACGAACACCTGCGCCTCGCTCATCGCCCCGTCAAATATTAGTTCAAAGCATCGGCCGTCCGTGTTGTCGACCATGATTTCCGTCCTGTAGCAGCCCTTGCCCATATACGGCAGTCCTCCCGTGCGCCCGGTCTTTTCGGTCGCCGTTTTTTCGCCGTTCTGCACCACGGCCACATTCTGCAAGTCATTCGCCTTGTCGAACGGCCCATAGATGGCCCAATCGTGCGGAACGCGGATCTTTTCCCATCCGGAAACCGCCACGGTGTCATGGTCGCGGCGGAACTCCCAGTCTTTCAATACTTTCTCGCCGCAGGGCTGTCCGACGAGCGGAAGAGCCGCAGTCAGGACGGCCATCGCGATAAAAATCTTTTTGAGCATATCCAGTAACTTAGTCCTTGAAGGCATCGAGGGCGACAGTCGGTTTCCCGTCCGCGAATGCTCCGAGCTGATAGCCTCCGTTATAGCCGGCAGGTGCCTCAGGTTCCCAGTAGAAGACTCCATCGCAGACTCCTGTGCCCTTGGCTTCCGTCATGAAATAGGAAAGCATCGCCTTTGCCGTCTCCGCATCGTTCCACGGCATACCGACCTCGCAGATCATCACCCTGCATCCGTATTCCGCCGAAACCTTCTTCATGTTGTCGATGCACGAGTTCGTCGGTCCCCGCCATCCGGAAGTGTCGTAGGACGGATAGAGCGACATTCCTATCATGTCATACTTTCCGCCATATTTCTTCAGTTCGCCGAAAATCCTGCGGTATTTCCAGTTGTCCTGCCCGCCGTCGAGGTGGACGATGACCTTGGCCTCCGGATAGACGGACTTCACGGCATCGTAGCCAGCATTTGTGAGTGCCGCATAGTTCTGAGGGTTGGTCGTGCATCGACCGAGTTCCCAGAGCATTCCGTCAGTGGTCTCGTTGCCGACCTGCACCCATTCCACATCCACTCCGCAGTCTTTCAGCCCCGAAAGCACGTCCGCGGTGTGCTCAGCCAAAGCCTTCTTCATTTCCTCGATTCCATAGCCGCTCCACGCTGCCGGGACTGTCTGATTACCAGGGTCCGCCCACGTGTCGCTATAGTGGAAGTCAATCATCAGCCTCATCCCGAGCTTCTGCGCCCGCAGAGCCTTCGCGATGACGTCTCCCTTGCCGTTCCAGCCCTCTACAGGGTTCACCCAGACGCGCAGACGTATCGAGTTCATACCAATCTGCCTCATAAGTTCGGTACATTCGGTTTCCTCCCCATCGGCATTGTAGAACTTTATGCCCTTGCTTTCCATCTCGGTGCACCAACTTATATCCGCACCCTTGGCGAACGCCGTCCTGTCAACGGTCGGAATTTCTTGATTTTTCGGAGCAGTGTATTCCGGATTCACTTCAGCGCACCCTGCGGCGGCCAGCATCCCGGCCGCCAATATTCCGCTGATAAACATATTCTTCATTTTGTTTGAACTTTAATCCTTTCTTCTCTGATTTCTTCCGCTCGCCCCGTCATTTCAACCGTGCGAAGCGAGCGGGGAAATCAAAACAGCTTCTTAGTCAAAGTATATGTCGGAGCGTCAAAGCTGCTGAGGTCAAGCTCGATGCGGTAGTTGCCCGCCTCGGCCGGCTTGAAGTTGCCGTCGCCCTTGCTGAGAACTCCGTCCCCGTCAGTGTCGCAGAACTGCCATTCCCAGTCGCTGCCGTCCTTGCCAATGACGAAATGGAATCCGTAGCGGTCTGTGCCTACATCAGGGATGTTGCATTCTACGACCCACTTTCGCGTCGAGGTGTCATACGTCATCTGATTGTCAGTGACTTTCCAGTCGTTGAAGTCTCCGACTACGGCCACGAAAGTCGTCTTGGTCTCCGCCCAGGTCATCGCCGTCAAATCAACTGTCACATAGTTCAGGCCCGGGGTGCTACTCCAGAAATTCCATCCTCCGGCATCGGTCGTAAGTTCGTATTGCCCGCTGTTGGTGTAATAGACCGTCGCGTCATCATCCTTCGTGGTCAGGAAGCGGAATCCGCTCTGCTCGTCAGTCCAGTCCGGTGAGGTGTAGAGGAAGCCATGATACTTCCCGTCATTGTCGGCAACGGCATTGAGAACGGTCGCCATGTCGAGCTTGTCGGATGCCTCCTTCTTGTAGTACCAAGCGTAGAGCCGCTCCGGATAGTTGACCGGAGGCGGTGTGTCTCCTCCCGAAGTGAGGGATATTTCCTGGGTGTCGATGTTGAATGTGAGGGTATATGTGCCTGCGGCACCGGTCGTGAGATTGCTTTCGCCCTCACCCTCCATGAGACTGAATGTGTCTCCGGAAGCGACAATCGTGAACGGCCAGTCAATCGGAGTCGCGGATGCGTCGGTGCCTACTGTCCTGTCATATTTGGCACCAGTTCCGCCGACCTTGACCGTAACGTTGTCCGCTGTTGTGGTGAACACTCCGCTCCATGTCCTTGCGGATGTCGAGAACTTCATCTTAGTGTCGTTGCCCTCCGCTGAAATTACAACTGAAGGGAAATGAACCTGCCACCATTCACCGGCCTTGGTGTCGAGAACCACATAGTGACATCCCGTCGTCCCCGCGAACCAGCAGTTGCGCCACTCGTCACCCTGCTTCTCCACTACGAATGGAGTCCAGGCCGCGTCTTCACCCCACGCCGAACCATCGGCCGCGACAAAATAGAAGTTCTGCCATCCGAAGGTCGTCACGACAAATCCTTCGTAGCGGTCAGGATTCTCAGTCGTGTTGTGAATCGTCGCGAATGTCTCGCCGGAGTTCTTGTCGTTCATCTTCATCGCTCCGGCATCGCCGATGTATGGGGTCACGGTGACGGCAACCGCCTCGCTGAACACACGGCTCTTCCCGAGCATCGTTGCCACCCTGACATAGACCTTTGTAGCAGTCTCTTCCGTTATTCCGAGCCTCAGTACAATGTTGTTCAGAGCCTCGACTGTGAACTGCACTGATGATGCGCCTGCCTCAAGCGACTGTGAATAAACACTCTCAAAGCCTTCACTTGCGGAGAACTGGAGCGTCGATGCCACCAACCCGTCAGGGAGCGCAACCGACGGATTACTGACACTCGCATCAGCCCCGTTCTTCCACCATAATGTCATTCCAAGGTTGTCCTTCTCGGCCGCAGTCAGCACTCTTTCCACCGGGTCTGCCCCAAGTCCGCTCGCCGGAACAGGGTTCGAGACCGTCAGGATTTCCCCGTCCTTTTCGCAGGAAACCGCCGCCAATGCCAGCATTCCTGCCAGTATATATTTCAATGTCTTTTTCATTATTCAAATCTTTTCAAATTCATGTATGATATTCATCAGGATTTGAGATGCTCAAATCAATATCCTAATTCGGCATTGTAACTCTTGAACCCCGGATTCGCCGAAAGTTCCGCCTCCGGAATCGGCAACAGACAGTACTTCTTATCGACATCCTTGCCGTCAAGCTCGCCGCCCTTCCAGTTCCAGTTGTAGCCGGAGGTGTATTTCCCAAAGCGTATAAGGTCGGTCCTGCGCACGCCCTCGGAATAGAGTTCACGTCCGCGCTCGTCAAGGATATAGTCAATGGTCAGGTCGGAAGCCGCAATGTCGCCCGTCACGCCACCGAATGCACGCTCGCGCACGAGGTTCACATAGCCGAGAGCCGACTCGCGTGCGCCCGTGCCGCCACGGAGCGAAGCCTCCGCAAGCATCAGATACACGTCCGCAAGCCTGAACATCGGGTAGTCGGTCTTCGCGCCGTTCACCCTTGTGTCGGATGCCACCTCGCCGGCATCAGTGAGGTTCGTCCACTTGTTCATCTGCCATCCGGTCGTCACGTCGTCGTGCTTGCTGATGACTTTCTCGCGGTCCTGGTATTTGTACTTGGTGTCGCCCGGCTCCTCATAGAAGTCGTCAGGAGCGTCGGCATACAGCTTTCTGTTGCGACTGCCGAACATCGCTCGCCCGTCTCCGTCCGAGAACAAATCCACAAGCTGAGGACGTACCCGCAGGCAGTTCCAGTAGGCCGAAACTCCGAATTCCTCAAGGATGTCGTCGTAGTTGTCGAATCGCGTCGCGCAGGTGAGATAGGTTCCCGCTCCCCAAGCCACGGTGTGTTCCGCATCGCAAGCGAGCGCGAAGATGATTTCCTCGGTTCGCTTGTCATTGTCGGCGTTGAAGAGGCTCGCATAGCTTGGTGCAAGGGTGGTGTAGCCGTCATCAAGCACCTTGTTGCAGGCCGCGATGCACTCGTCCCATTTCGCATCTCCCGTATAGACCTCAGCGTTGAGGTAGAGCCGTGCGAGAAGGGCGTTCGCCGTGCTTTTGGTGAAATGCCCGTAATTCCTCGACGGGAGCGATTCCCCGAGTTCCTTGAGTTCGGATTCGATGTAGCCGAAGAGCTGTTTGCGGGAATATGTTTCCGGAATATAAGAACCCACCTCGTTGTTCTCGGTCACGAATGAAGCGACGTTGAAGAAATCAAGTTCGTGGTAATATGCGAGGGCTCTGAGACCCCGCGCCTCGTCCCGCCAGCCGCGGATTTTCGCCTTGTCGGCGTCTGAAAATCCGGAAATCGCGTCCTCGGATGAATTGCGTATGAACTCGTTGGCGAGCGCGACTATATTATAAATATGGTAGAACATCGCCGAAACCCACGGGTCTCCCGCGTTCCACTGCTGGAAGCTGACATCCGTCATGGTCTCGCCGCTGAGCCAAACGTCGTCGATGGTGTCGGTGGAGCACTCCTGAAACATTGTCAGGCAGCGCGTGTAGTTCTGATAGCGGTCATCGGACGAGATTGAGCTGAGGTTCACAATCATAGAGGTGTATATTCCGGAAAGGACTGACTCATAGTTCTCCACGGAGGTATAGACATCCTTCGAGGTCGTGTCGGTGTGCGGATACTGGTCGAGGTCCTTTACGCATCCGGAGAGCAGGGACAACACGAAGCCGAAGGCCGCCGCTGCAAGATATTTCGTGTATTTGTATATGTTTTTCATAATATTTCTGAAATTTTAGAAGTTCAAACCGAGACTGATGGAGACGATGCGCGGACGTGGGTAGAAGGAACTGTCAAATCCGTTCGATATCTCCGGATCCACGCCGGTGTATTTCGTAAGCGTGAAGACGTTCTGCATCATCATCGAGAGCTGGAGGCCCACTTTGTTCGAGAGCCTTCCGAAATCGTAGCTGACAGTGAGGTTGTCCATCTTGAGGAAGGACGCGTTCTCGACGTAGTAGTCAGACCAGAACTGCCTTGTCGCGAAGCCTGTCTTGAGGTATGACGCCGAGAGGTTGTTGAGCTGAGGGGCACTGTACTTCATTGTCTCAGTCGCGCCAGTGTTCACGGCCATCGCATTATAGACATAGTTGCCGATGTTGGCGCGGAAGGTCGCCGAAACGGAAAGTTTCTTCCAGCTCACGGATGTGTTGAATCCGAGAATCCAGTCGGGAGCCGGGGAGTGGTAGCAGTAGCGGTCGTTTATGTTGATGACACCATCGCCGTTGAGGTCGGCGTATGCTCCCTCGATAGGGCGGCCGTCCTCGCCGTAGAGCTGCTTATAGACGAAGAATGAGTATGGTGTCTGTCCCTCTGTCATTACCTGGACATATTTGTTATCCACCATCGGACCCGTGAGTGTCTTTGTAACCTCGCCGTTATCCACGAGCGTGAGGTTGGTGACCTCCACTTTCTGCCATGTCGCGTTCAGTCCGATGTTCCAGGTCCAGTTCCTTGTCTTCACCGGCACGAAGTTGAAGGATGTTTCCACTCCGGAACTTGCCACATTGCCGACATTGGTCGTTATCATCTTACTGAAGTTGGTTCCTGCCGGTGCCGGGACTGTGGCGATGAGGTCTTCCGTCCTACGCGAGTACCAATCGACGCTTCCGGAGATGCGGTTGTCGAGGAACGCCCAGTCAAGACCGACGTTGAACGACTTGGTGGTCTCCCACTTGAGGTCAGAGACGTATGCGGACGGGAGGAAGGTATTGACATACTGGCCGTCGGAACCGATGTACTGGCCATTGGATGTGCCCGCCCAGTAGGTCGGGAGGTAGTTGTAGTTGCCGATGCCATCCTGTTGGCCGGTCACTCCGTAGCTTGCCCTCAGCTTGAGGTCGTTCACCGCCTCCACATTTCTGAGAAAAGGCTCCTTGGAGATTCTCCATGCAAGGGCGACTGACGGGAACGTTCCCCAGCGGGTATTCTTGGAGAAGCGAGAGGTGCCGTCGCGGCGGACGGTTGCCGTGAGCAGGTAGCGGGAGTCGAACGACCAGTTCAGACGAGCGTAGTATGACAGCAGCACATGACGGTTGTCCGTGGCGTTCCATTTCTGGTTGAGGCTCTCGCCGGCGGCGTTGTAGTTGTCGCCCGCCGGGTAGGTCGCCTTCCAGTACTGGTAGTCATATCCCACGGTCGCATCGACGTGTGACTTGATGGCCTCGATTTCCTTGTTGTAGTTGAGGTATGCCGTGAATAGGCGGTTGTGCTTGATGGCCGGGCCGTATTCATTGAGGAAACCCTTCGTGTCGTAGGACGATGCCGCAGTCTCCGGGGTGAACGAGCGTCCCTTGCCGGAAGCATAGTCGTAGCCTCCCGTAAGGTGGAGCTTGAGTTCGGGGAGGAAGTGCATCTTGTAGTCCGCATCGATGTTTCCTACTATCCTGTACACGTCGCTGGTGGATTCGGTCTGCATCAAGAGCCCGAGCGGGTTCTTCACCGCCACGTTGTCCGGCTTGCCCTCGCTTCCTATGATTTCATAGTAGCCTCCGAGCGTGTCGTTGCCGGAATAGACGGGAACTGTCGGGTTGAATGTTGCCGCGTTCCAGATCGCGCTGCCGTTCGCGAAGCGGTTGCGGTTGTACGCTCCCTTGACGCTGATGTTGAACTTGAGGTAGTCGTGGAAGAAGGACGGGGTGAGGTTTATGTTGCCGGAAACCCTCTGGGCGTTGTCTGTCTTGAGGATTCCGTCCTGATTGTAATAGCCAACGGATGTCCTGAACGGAAGCCACTTGGCGGCCTGTCCGCTGACGCTCAGGTTGTTGTCGGTACCGAAGGCTAGCTGAAAAATCTGTGCGTTCCAGTCTGTGTGCTCAGTTCCGAGATACTGGCTGTAGTCGGTGCCGAGACTCTGTGCCACATTCACGAAGTCGTCGTAGGAAAGCATATCGGCGAGTTTGCTCTTCCACTGTACCGACTGAGTCGATGTGAGATTTACGCGAATCTTCTCGCTCGCTCCCTTTTTCGTGGTTATGATTATGACTCCGTTCGATGCCCTCGAACCGTAAATCGCCGTAGAGGACGCATCCTTGAGAACTGTCATGGACTCGATGTCGGACGGGTTGATGAGGGACATGAAGTTGCCGTCGTTTCCGGCGATGCCGCCTATTTCAAGAGGAACGCCGTCAAGGACAATGAGCGGGTCGTTGGAGGCATTGAGGGATGCTCCACCTCGGATTCTGATGGTACTTCCTGCGGTAGGCGAGCCTGACGACGACATAATCTGCACTCCTGAGACCTTGCCGTTAATCAGCTGCTCCGGGGTCGAGATGAGGCCGGCGTTGAAGTCCTTGGCCTTCATTGTCGCGACCGAACCGGTGAGGTCCTTCTTCGAGGTGGTTCCGTAGCCGATTACGACTGCGTCCGCGAGCACTTCCGTGTCCACCTTCAACTGAACGTCAATGACGCTACGTCCGTTAACGGGGATTTCCTTGGTGACGAACCCCATGCACGAGAACACGATTGTCGCGTCGGAGGGGGCAACGAGTTTGTAGTGTCCGTCGATGTCGGTTGATGTTCCGGTCGAGGTGCCCTTGATGAGCGCCGTCACTCCTATTGCGGGGTAGCCCGAGTCGTCGAGCACCGTTCCGCTCACGGTCTTGTCCGTAACTTTCGGATTCTCCTGCGCAAGCGAAACCTGGCTGGAGAGGAGCAAGCATGCTGCCGTCGTGAGAAAGATGACGGCCCTGCAAAAGACATTTTTCATATCTGCCGTATTTAGTGTTATATTTTTATGCAATTTCACTGTTGCAAAATTATGCAACACCGCGCAAGAGCGCTACATCAAAACGGACAAGTTGTGCAACAATTCGGACAAAATACCTATCTTTGGAGTGTCCGGACAATAATCCGACCCCTTACTTGAGATGAAACGCAGTCCACTCATACCGAAGGCAGTCCTTTCTGTTCTTCTGGCCGCGGTCCTGCTTGCATGGCCGTGCGCCGAACCGGTGTGCGGACAACCGTCGCTGACCGGACGCTTTTACCGAGTGTCGGTGGGAGGGCGTCCCATCGTCCCCACCTACTCTCTCGCAAGAGACTCCCTCGGCTTTGTCTGGATAGGCACAGACTCGGGGCTCTACCGCCACGACGGCATCCGCGGACAGCGCTTCGGATGGTCTGCGGACAGCCCGAACTGCATCTGCAACGAACATATAAATGTCCTCGACTATGACCGCGCTTCCGGGCAGCTCGGCATCGGCACAGACCTTGGCTTCTGCACATACAACAATGCCGGAGGCTTCGTGCAGGACACCGTGGTCGGCCCGCGTCATGTCAAGACGGTGCTGCGCTTGGGACAGAACATCTGGATTGGATCTACGGATGGCCTGTTCCTGCATAGTCATGGCCGGACGCAGGCTTTTTTGTCGGGAGTCCACATCGCAAGTTCCTGCTCCGTCGGAAACAGCCTGCTATTCGGAAGTTATGGCTGCGTGTGGAAAGTTGATGCCAAAGACGGTTCCGCTGCTGTCCGCATAGATGTCGGAAAGGCCATGCAGGGCAATCTTGTGCTTGCGCTTGCCGAGGTTCCGGCGTATTTCGGGGCTAACGGCAGTGAAGTCTTTGTCGGAAATGAGCGTGGGCTCTACCGCTTCGACGTTGGCAGTGCCGTTCTGAAATGCCTCTGGGATGGCGGACCTGTGAAGAATTTCCTCTTTCTGTCAGACGGAAGCCTCGCGGCAGGCACGGACAACGGACTGCTGATTGTTTCGCCTTCCGGGAATATTGAGGTGCAGCGTCATGAGGTAGGCAAATCCGGTTCCATTCCAGACAATGTCGTGTGGGCAACCATGCTTGACGACGACGGAAACCTTTGGGTCGGAACCGACCACGGAGCTGCGCTGACGCATCTCAATGAGGAATATGACTTTGTTGGAGTGGAACGCGCCGGTTTGTCGGACGGACTGGACATATCGTCCCTGATCTGCACGGATGGTCATGTCTACGCCGCCGGGATGAACGGGATTCTTGTCTTCATGCCGTCGGGCAGGCATTTGGTGTTCAAATCTGACAGGGGAGCGGCTGACAGGAGGCTTGCTCACAACAAGGTACGCGCCCTCTATAGTGACGGCCGATCCGTGTTCGCCGCATCCGACGCGGGGCTTGACCGCATCCGTGACGGACGGGTAACGCATTGGCATATAACGGAATCCTCGGGGCGGTTTCTTTCGGACTGGATGTATGCGGTCACGGAGGATTCTTCCGGCAGGCTTTGGACGGGGACATACGACGGCGGCATCTTTGTCGTCTCCAAGTCGAGGCTGCCGGAGCGTGGCGGCGAGGTTCTATGCGACAGGCACATCTCCACGGTGGACGGTCTCTCTGGAAATATCGTGCTGAGGCTCAGCGCTTTCGGCGATCGGGTTGTCGCTGTGACCGACAAGGGCGTGGATGTCATTGATTCACGGACCTTTGAGATATCCCATCTCCATGTTCCCGACTCGCGGCGCACGCTTTCGCTCGCATCTGACGGGGAAAGACAGTGGATAGGAACCGAAGCCGGCGTGTATTTCCTCGACGGGAATGAACTCCGTCCTGTCAGCGGCACGTCAGTCTCCGCCCAGTCTCTAATCTTCTCGGACGGCTTCCTCTGGCTGAGCGACGGCAGCGAAATCTGGCGCTGCGGGATCCCCGGTAATCCTTGCGGGGACCCATCTTGCGAGAGGGCTTCTTGTGAAACCGTCTCGCAGCAGTGGCAGCTCATCCGCAAGTTCGAGAATCCGCTTTTCTGTCTTGCCGCCGACTCCGAGACAATTTTTGCCGGCTCAGTGAACGGGTTCTATTCCATCCCCAAATCGGCAAATCCGCTTCCGTCGCATCCGGACAGGATTGTCATCACCGCGCTCTATCTCGACAATGTCCTAGTCGTTCCCGGCACCGAATATTCCAGCCGCCGCATTCTCGACTCCGACATCGCGCTCACTGAAAGAATCACTCTCGGGCGCAATCAGAACTCTTTTGCACTGACTTTCTCCTCAATGAAATATCCCGCTCCGGCAGGGCGCTTCGCGTGGCGACTCAGAGGCTTTCACGACGAGTGGCAGACCGGTTCGGCGGACAGCCGCGCCGTATTCCTGAATGTCCCACCCGGCGACTATTCCTTCGAGGTCTGCCATCTCAACCCTGAGGGCAGCCCAGATTCCGAAACCAAGGTTTTGGGCATCCGCATCCTGCATCCGTGGTATGCGACCATCTGGGCTTGGCTGACCTACGTCGTTCTGCTTGCGGGCACGGCACTTTTCGTCGCCTATTTCATGAAAGTTCGCCGCCAGCTCCAGATAGAGCGGGCTGAAAGGGAAAAGGCTCAGTCCATCGCCAATTCCACGATAAGCCGCACTCAGGAGTTCCGAGAGACCCTGAGCGCCATCTTTGGCTCCAAAGGATCGGACAATTCCGGAACTGCCGCTGATTCCGGTTCAGCCTCTTCCAACGACGCGTCTTCCGACACATCGTCTCCAGACTCTAAGTTTATGAAGGAAATATCCGACATAGTCTATCGCCACATCGACGACCCGGAATTCTCCGCTGCCGCCCTCTGCGAAGAGTCCCGCTGGCCGGCCAAGCAGGTCTACCGCAAGATAAAGCGGCTCACCGGCCTCGGCACGGTCGAATTCATCCGCGACATCCGCCTCTCGCAGGCCGCCTCGCTTCTCGAACAGGGGCAGCTCAGCATCACCGAAATCATGTGCAGGGTCGGCTTTACCACCCCGTCCTATTTCTCCAAATGCTTCAAAGCCCGCTACGGCCTCACCCCGTCCGAATACCACCTTAGCAGATGTAAAGATACTGACGCTCAGCAAACGGAATGAGTACATTCAAACGACACCATCAGTGATGCAGGTCATACCACGTTCCTGGACAATCCTTGTGGCCTGTTTATAATTGTCCGTATCATAATAAAAAATTGGTTAATTCTCAGGAATATGCAGATTCCTGATGTCCACCCTGTCCATACTATGGACAAAGGCTTTCCGCCGTACCTTTGCACCATCAACAAAAACTGACTTTATTATGATTGTTAAACTTGAACAACGAATCGAAACCAGAGAGGATGTCAGCGCACTGAGCGTGCGCCTGACCGGAGACTACAAGAGTGTTGATTATTCCGGAGCTTGGGAGAAAATCGTCAAATACTGCAAGGATGAAAACCGTGTAGGCTGCATTGACGCGGAGTACATCAGTGTCTATCTTGATGACCCTACGACAACTCCCGCCGAGAAGTGCCGCGTGGATGTCGGCATAGCCCACCCTAAGCTAGGCGGCCTCCTGCCAGAGGGAGAGGTCAGAGTCGGAACCCTTGAGGGCGGTAAGTTCATTGTCTTCCTGCACAAAGGCCCGTACACCGAACTCGGCCAGGTCTATGAAGAGGTCTATGGCCACCTGCTTCAGGAAAACGGAGTGGAAGTGCTTCCGAAAGCGATGTTCGAGAAGTATCTGAACGACCCGGCGCTCACAAAGCCGGAAGACCTTCTGACCGAACTCTGGATTCCGATCGCATAGACAAACTTCAACCACAAGCCGGAAAGATTGCCGGCTATGCCTATATAGGCATTCATCCAAATCACCTTCTTCTATTATGGTCAGCCAAACCTTTCACCAGGTCAGGCTGGCCTGCTTTGATATTCGTAAACGCTGCCATTCTGAAATGACCGGCAGCTTTTTCATGTCGCTGAATGTCAACGCATAACATTCCACCACCTATGGCCCAATGCTATCGAGATTCTTTCAAGATATGTCCTTCCTTGACCCAAATGGCAGGACGGCCATCTCGATCGGAAGAGCATACCGCCAGTATAGTGCTGTCATTCAAAAGCATAAGAGAATTCCACTTTCCGCTTTTGTTTTCCGGAATATCGAAAGGACGGGAACGTTCCTTGAAATTTCTGGCGCAGGAATCGCCTATAGCGACTTCCATACAGGACAACTCCCGATCATGGCTACGTTTTTCATTTGTCTGATAACTGATCACAGACTCTCCGCTTGGCAGTCTCAGCAAAAAAGGAGCACCCATATAAATGGAATCCGGGACAACATCCACCAAAGCCTCATCCCTTTCAGTCGAATTCCCGTACACAGGAATATTCCAATTGTCAGATAAAGAGGTTCTTACCGTATATGGCTTGAAATCTCCACCGTAATTGTCCTCAATGACCAGAACAATGTCATCGCCGAATATCGCAGCCACAGGCATACCATCACGATGGTCCTTCCGAAATGAAACTGTCCGTGGTTCCGCAGTCCATGTGTCACCTTTGTCATCAGACTCTAAAAGAGATATTTCCTGTTCGTCAGATTCCCGGTATGGAGATTCATTTGCGAAATAGAGCTGCAACGTACCGTCAGGCAATTGCAAGAATGATGGTTCCCAGCAGCCATCCTTGAAAAAAGTCCCGGCTTCATACAGAATGCGTGGCCGTTCCCAAGTAAGACCATTGTCAAAACTACGGCTGACCGCTATTGAATATGGAGTCATCCCTTGCGAGACTGGTCTATAGTTCGCACCACAGACAAGGACACCATTATCCAACTCAATGATTTCCGCATTTGCCGCTTTCACCAATGAACCTGATTCAAATTTACGAGGAAACACTATCCTGTCCTCACTCCAGGTATGACAGTCATCGCTATGAGACACGACCACATTACCTTGCAGATCCTCGAAAGCTATCCAGTAACGCCCGTCCGCACACCGTATGATTCTAGCATAGGTGCCACTTTCCTTGATTTTTCTCTCCGACCCTTCATCCCAATCTATTCTTACACCATCCGAAGGCTTCGCTCGTTTTACGGAAACCATGGCGCAGCCTTCGGGAAATAAAAGAATCGCTATGATGAGAAAAACAAATGATCGGTACATGATTATATTTTTCCAATAATTTCAAAACAGCTTCTAATAAATTTCTACAGGAAAGACGATTCTAATCTGTAGACAGTAAAGGTCTAATTATTCATTAGCGTGTTTTGGAAAGGCGGGGCAAGATACATGAAAGGCCTAATGTCACGCAAGATGTCCACTGTCTACGTCATCCATCAGGCCTGAAGGGTGTCTCACTCCGCAAAGGCGTAGGAGAAGCCCTGGATTTGGTTCCAGGCGCCACGTGTGAAGTCTGGGACCTCCACCGGGACATTGCCGTTCTCCATCGAGATTCTGCCGAGTTCTGTCAGGCAGCACCACTCGGCCATGTCATAGACATCCATGTCGAGAGGGAGCCCGTTCCTGAGGCAGTAGATCAGACGATAGTCCATGATGAAGTCCATTCCGCCGTGACCTCCGACCTGTTTCGCAAGAGCCTCAAGCTCAGGGGTCAGAATTGGATTACGGTTCTCCTCAAGCAATTTGTTCAGTCTGTTTCCCGAGTAGACGACCTCACGGCCAAGATTCTGGAAATCTGTAGATGTACCTTCCGTGGCATTGTCACGCAAGCATATCTGCTGGGTCGGGTACTTTCCGGCATAGCCATCACTGCCGACAATCTGGTACATACGGCTGTAAGGACGTGGAGTCATCACATCGTGCTCCACAAGGATGGTCTTGCCTTTCTCGGTGGAGATCATCGTCATAGTAAGGTCACCGTTCTGGAAATCATCGCATTTCTCTCCGGTCCTGGCCTCGACATGCTTAGGGCCGTTGACAGTCTTGGTCTCCATCGCCACGAGAGTCTTGAAACGGTCTCCACGATGGATGTTCATGACCTGGCATACCGGACCAAGACCGTGGGTGGAATAGACATCACCCTTGGTTTCCTTGTTGAAATCAAGTCTCCAGTTGTTCCAGTAAGCGTTCCAGAACGGATCCAAATTGTGATGGTAGGAGCCTTCTCCATGGATAATCTCGCCGAACAGGCCTTTCTGGGCCATAGTCAGAACCGACATCTCATAGAAGTCGTAACAGCAGTTCTCAAGCATCATGCAGTGCTTGCGGGTCTTCTCGGAAGTGTTTACAAGAGCCCAGATGTCCTCCAGTGAAGCAGCCGCCGGTACCTCGACAGCGACATTCTTGCCATGCTCCATGGCATAGAGGGCGATCGGAACGTGGTGTTTCCAGTCTGTGCAGATGTAGACCAGGTCGACATCGTCACGTTCACACAGTTCCTTATAGGATCCGGTGCTGCCGGAATAGCAGGCAGCCTGAGGGAATCCCCTGTCATCCAATATTTTCTGTGCATTCTCCACACGGTCGGCCTCAACGTCACAAAGGGCGGTGATCTTCACTCCCGGAACATAGGTGAAACGCTCCACGGCGCTTGAGCCGCGCATTCCGATGCCGACAAAGCCGACCCTGACAGTGTCCATGGCCGGAACGGTCAGGCCAAGCACATTCTCCTGGCCAGCCGGACGTACTGGAGTCTCAACCTTGATCACGCCACTTTTGTCCTTGGTGGAGCATGACACCGCAAGCACGAGCAGAAAAGCTGCGAAAATATTTCTTAATTTCATGGTTTTTAATTATTTATAAATAAACAAAAATAATAATTCTTAAGTATCTGTATTTTGATTTGCCCGCATTTGTCCGCTTCCGGATTTCGAACAAATCAAAACAGATTCTAAAGATAAGTTATTATTGCGGAATAATGATTAACTTTACGACTTTTAAGGATTATTTAATGCATTCTTTATAAGAAAATGACACTGAGACAACTTCTTCTGACGGCGGTATTTTTCATCTTTCTGCCTTTTGTGGCCTTCGGGGCGCAGAAAACTTGGTCGGTAACCTCTCCCTCCGGGAGGATTGTGGCGGAGGTCTCCGCGGGAGACGGCCTTAGATATTCAATAAGCCGGGATGGTGTGACGCTTCTGACACCCTCGGAGATTTCGATGACTTTCGAGGATGGCAGCGTCTTCGGAGGGACAGACAAGGTCCGCAAGGCGAGAAAAGGAGCGCATGATGTAAAGGATATCCCGGCGATGAACTACAAGAAGGCCTGCGTGGATGACATCTACAATTTCCTGACGCTGGAGTTCAAGGGCTACAACGTGGAGTTCAGGGTGTTCGACAACGGAGTGGCCTACAGGTTCGTCTCAACGGCCAAGTCTGGAGAGTTCACCGTGACTGACGAGCTTACCGAATTCAATTTCGCAGAGGACTGGACGGTATGGGTGCCTTATGTCAAGGACGCCGAAGGAAAGACGTTCAAGCAGCAGTTCGTAAACTCGTTTGAGAACACGTACGAGCATATTCATTTATCTCAGATGGATCCCGCGAAGCTGGCGTTCCTCCCGATGACGGTGGATGCGGCCGACGGGGTGAAGATTGTCATCACCGAGTCCGATCTGTTCGGTTATCCGGGAATGTTCCTAAACGGACAGGGAAGCAAAGGGTTGAAGAGCGTACGCGCGCCTTACCCGATCGGGCTGCGGCCTAACGGGATGTACATCTATCAGGACATGGACTACGCTGACTACATCGCAAAGGTCGAGGCCGGACAGAAATTCCCGTGGAAGGTCATCGGCATCACACAGGACGCAAAATCGCTGATGGACCTGGATCTGGTCTGGCAGCTTGCCACTCCCGCTGACGCATCCAAAGACTGGAGTTGGGTGAAGCCTGGGAAAGTGGCCTGGGACTGGTGGAATGACTGGAATCTGTACGGAGTTGACTTCCGTGCGGGGATCAACACGGAGACCTACAAGTACTACATTGACTTTGCCGCCGCACATGGCATAGAGTACATCATCATGGACGAGGGCTGGGCGCAGAGAGCCAAGGCCAATCTCTTCCTGATCAACCCTGACATCAATCTTGAGGAACTCGTGACCTACGCGAACGGCAAGGGTGTCGGCATCATCCTCTGGGCCAGCTACAACAGCATCGTCAAGAATCCGGAGAAGGCGATGAGCCACTATGCGCGGATGGGATTCAAGGGCTTCAAGATAGACTTCATCAACAGGGACGACCAACAGGCCGTGAAATTCTGCGAGAGAATGGCGAGGATTGCCGCCGAGAACCATCTTCTGATCGACTTCCACGGAGTGTACAAGCCGGCCGGCATCCAGAGGACCTACCCGAATGTGCTTAACTTTGAGGGTGTCGCCGGACTGGAGCAGTTGAAATGGAGCCCGGAGGGCTATGATGAGGTAACCTACGATGTGACGATTCCGTTCGTCAGGATGGTGGCCGGGCCGATGGACTACACACAAGGGGCGATGCGCAACGCCGCCAAAGGAAACTACCACCCGGTCGGTTCCGAGGCGATGAGCCAGGGCACCCGCTGCCGCCAGCTTGCTGAATATGCCATCTTCGAAGCGCCGCTCACAATGCTCTGCGACTCCCCTTCCAATTACACGGGCGAACCTGAGTGCACGGAGTTCATCGCGGACTTCCCTACTGTCTGGGACGAGACAGTTCCGGTTTGCGGGGAGATCGGTGAATATGTCGCCGTCGCCCGCCGGAGCGGAGACATCTGGTACGTCGGAGCGCTGACCAACTGGGATGCCCGTGACATCACACTTGACCTAAGCTTCATCGGAGGCGGGAATATGACCGTCTTCCAGGACGGAATCAACGCCGACAGGGCGGCCAGAGACTACAAGAAAACTTCCTCGCGGATCCCGGAGGACGGGATTGTCAAGATCCACATGGCTCCAGGAGGGGGCTGGGTGGCGAAAATCACCAGATAAAGAAGTTTTTGGTTTATGAGAAGAGTATTATTGTTAGTCACGTTTTTGGTGTCCGTCATCACATTGTGCGGAACCAAGGCTCACGCCAAGAATGAGAAAGCCAGCGTGATGTCTTTCAACATCAGGATCCAGATACCTGCGGACACAGGAGAACAGAACTGGGAAAGCCGCAAGAACGGATGCGTCAAGGCAATCCGGAAATACTCCCCTGACATTCTTGGGATCCAAGAGGCCACCTCAGAGCAGAAATCATTCATAATGAACAAGCTGCCCAAGTACATCATGGTTGATGGAGGCACAAAGCCCGGCACAATCAACGAAGGAACGGAATCCAGCTTCAACCCCATCCTGTTCCGCGCTGACAGATTCGAGCTTATGGACTACGGCTCGTTCTGGCTCAACGAAGACCAGACTCCTGAGAAAAAAGGCTGGGACGCTGAATATGTCAGGAACGCCAGCTGGGTCAAGCTCAAGTTCATCAAATCAGGACAGATCATATTCTTTTTCAACGCTCATTTTGACAATTCCGGAGCGGTGGCTCGTAAGGAAAGCGCGGGGCTTATGGTGGAAAAGATCAAGGAGATCGCGGGGGACAATGCGGTTGTGTTCATGGGCGGAGACCTCAACACAACCAGCGAGGACAAGGCCCTCAAGCCTTTGGGCTCCTACATGAAAGAGTCGTCCAAGAGCGTAAGGAAAGCCGACAAGACTCCGTCATTCAATGACTTCGGACGCAAGGGCGGCAAACCTGTGATGATTGACCACATCTTTTTCCGCAACGCACAGGCCCGGTCGTTCAACGTTGTCGACGAGGCAAAGTACGGGGTTAAGTTCATCTCCGACCACTATCCTATCTATTCCGAATTTGTGATTGAGCTTCCGAAAAACTAAGATAGCCACTTTGATATTCACTGTTTTAATAGTCTATGAGACTGAAAATCAGCTGCGTCTCTGATGTCGGAATGGTTAGGGACAACAATGAGGACATGGCCTCTGTCGGGATGTGCCTTATCAGGGACAGTTTATTGAATATAGACAAGGAAGTCTCTGATGATGAGAGTTTTTGCCTGCTTGTCTCGGACGGGATGGGAGGACACGAGAACGGGGAATATGCCAGCTGGTTCACGCTGGAGACCCTTCGGGCCTTCCTGCTGGACAAGTCCGTCGGGCTGAGCGCATCTTCTTTGGAGGCGAAGCTAAAGGAAATCAGCGGAGAACTCAACCGTAAAGCTTTTGAAGGACGCCAGAGCAAGGCTATGGGCTGCACTTTGACCGGTCTTGTCTGGATGACAGGAAAGATCCTGCTCGTCAACGTGGGAGACAGCAGGACCTACCGCCTGAGGGACGGATTGCTTCGTCAGCTGACCACAGACCAGACCATCCACGAAAGAGACATGGTCCCGCTTCCAGCTGGAAAAGCCCTGTACAACTGCATCGGAGCGGGTTGCGACACAGAGGCCAACATCCAAGACATAAGTGACCGGCTGATGGAATCGGACCGGATTCTGGTCTGCTCGGACGGCCTCTCGGACATGCTGGAGGACGATGCGATCGAGCGGCTTCTGTCCGAAGGCAATCCAGAGGAAAGCGCCTCCGCCTTGGCCGACGCCGCCAAAAGGAAAGGCGGAGTGGACAACATCACGGCCATCGTGGCGGACATTATTAATGCTTGAAAGTAAAATGGTTAAGGCCTGCACCAAGTAATCTTTTTACGAGCCGAAAGCAGATTGATCACAAATAAAACAGAATCAACAATATGGCAATCAGTTTAAAACCAAGGAAAACGGAATCCAACCTGTTTTGTTGCAGCAAATGGTGGGGCAACCCTGACCTGCCGCCTCAGGTTGAGTACCCGATGATGAAAATCACGGAAGAGGACGGAAGCGAATCTGAATATCCCCTCACTTTCATCTGCCAGATTGATTGCGAGGACATCGCTCCTTTCGACAAGGATGGGCTTCTTCCGCACGAAGGAATGCTCTATGTCTTCGCGGCGATCGATGACTTCATCGGCTACGAATCCCCTGAGCATTTTCCGCTCGGACGCTGGCCGAAGAAGGCCGTCAAGGTAAAGTACACCAAGCAAATCAACATGGAGACCTTCAACTCGTGCATCCTCGTGGACGATGAGGAGCAGGAGCTCGCCGAACCGGCTATGGCCATCGATTTCGCCGAGTGTGATGACGACGCGAACGGCTTCAAGATTCTCGGCCGGCCATACTTCGAGGAGATACGCGATGAGTGTCCGGATGCCGTCAACCTCCTCCAACTCGATGAGGATGACGACCTTGAGATGCGGTTCTACGACTCCGGAATGTTCAACATCCTTATGTCAGCCTCCGACCTCGGTTTCCGGAACTGGAGCCACGCCTTCGGCTTTCTGCATTCGCTGTAAGGTAATCCGGTCGCTGAGGAGGAGTTCCTTACCTAAACAACCACAAATTCAACGGGCAAGATTGGCGAACCTTTGGTAAATTTCGAAGCGGGCGGCGAGGGCCTCTTCGGGAATTGAAAGGCCAGGCTTGAAGATCCTGAAGCCGCCATCCTTGGAAGCCGGGGACCAGTTGCCGACAATCTCGCCGTCAAGGGCGATAATGGGCTGGAATATTCCGTTGTTGCTGTGGGCCTTGTGCGAATGTTCGGGCCGGAGGACAACATCACGGCTTTTGTAGCCGATGAGATATTCATCATACGGAGCTATCAGGTGAACCGTGCCGGAGCGGAATCCTCTGGAGCGGCAGGATTCGTGAATATATAGCTCCCGGCCCCTCCATGTTTCCTTGACAAGTTCGTCTCCAATGCTTTCGACTGCCTTCTGGCAGTCGCTGACATTCAGTCCCGACCACCACAGGAAGTCCTCAAAGGTGGCCGGGGCGTGGCTTCGGAAATATTTCCGGGCAAGCATCCCCAGAGCCTCCTCTTCCGGCATATTCAAAGAACCTCTTATCTTCTCACGCACAAGGGAATAGGTACTTTTCATCGGGAGCAGGTCTCCGCTGCAAAGGAGTCCCGAAAGTTCCGCAAGACGAATATGATAGGACAGGCGGTGGTCATCCATAGTGATTCCACGTTCGGCGAGGGCGGCGGCGAAATCCGCCTTCTGGACACTTCTTCTGACACTTAATGTTTCCTCGAATATTCCCGAAATCCGCTCCTGTTCTTCCTCCGAGATGGAAATCCGGTTGGCCGTCATCCAGCCTCGCAGTCCGGACAGCGCCTTCTTGCGGCAAACCGAAAGCATCCAGCCAAAGTCCTCACCCGTAATCAGTTGCCAAGTGCAACGCAGCAGATGTGTCCTGACAATCCACCCCTCGTTAAACGCCTTCTCGAACGCCTTGAGAGACGGTCTCTTGGTTCTCATCTCCACCGCCCAACGCACCATACGATACTCCTGCCCCTGCATCGCCCCGAACCATGAGACCACATCCTCCGGTTTCGAAAACCGAGGACAGACCAACTGCTGATTCAAAAGTCTTGCTGTAACAGGATTCATTGCGGTACTAATCTTACCTCAAACCTTAGATATTTGCTGAGCGGTTCACCGCATCAAGGTTTGCAGTGCAAAGATAAGACAATTCCTTTTTTCATAAAAAAATCATCAATGCTCATCAAGTGGCGTAAAAATCGCAGCTTTTTATGTAAGTTTGTCATAAACGGCAAGTGGTTTACTTAACGCTTGCTAAAAAACCAAAGCCATGCGCGGAATCGAGATAAAAAGTTCAGGAGACGAGCGGTTCGAGGAGTTCCGTAGATTGTACGGAAGCAGTTTCCCTATCTTCGAGCAAAGGACCGAGGAGCAGCAGGAATATGCCTTCGGGTGCAGTCAGTACCATCTTTGCGAATATTGGGACGGGGACACTTTCGTCGGATTCATCTCTTACTGGGAGTTTGAACGGCAGATCTACATCGAACATCTTGCCGTTGACACAACGCTGAGGGGAAAGGGTTACGGCTCACGGGTACTGGACTCGTTCGTCGCCTCGACACCGAAAAACGTCATCCTGGAAATAGACCCGATCGTGGATGATATCTCAAAGGCCAGGCTGAGATTCTACGAAAGATGCGGCTTCTTGCGGAACGGATTCCGGCACAGGCATCCGGCCTACCGCGAAGGCTATCAGCCTCACCCGCTTGTCGTTCTGTCCTCCGGACGGCAGATAACCCCGGACGAGTACGAGGAGTTTTTCCGCAACCTGAAAGAGATTGTCATGAAATAAAAATCATGAGGACCTCTGCCTTTTTTCCACCCAGTAAGGTCGCTCAACACTCTTAGGGAACGTTTTCGGCCTGAAATGCTTCCCGACAGTGTCGTTTGCACTGTTCAGCGACACTTTAGCGCGTTATTGTCGCCAAACAGTGCCACCCGACTATATTCTGAAACGTGTTCTGTTCGACTGACAGCCAAACAGCGCGGCTGGAGGATTTTGGAGGCAACGCTGAAATCTCTTTCTGCATATTCATAGGTTTTTTTGTAAATTTGTAATCTTGCCTCTTCGGTGGAGGAGGCATCTGAATTTATACATTAGGCAAACATAAGACATTGATATGGCGAAAAATAAGGTGCCGGAGGATACTCCGTTGATCAAACAGTTTTTCTCTGTGAAGGCACAGCATCCGGAAGCGGTGCTGCTTTACAGGGTCGGAGACTTCTACGAATCCTACTCCGACGACGCAGTGCTGGTCAGCAAGGTTCTGGGCATAGTCCAGACCAAGAAATCCAACGGAGACAAAGGCTACATCGAGATGGCCGGATTCCCGCACCATGCCTTGGATGTTTACCTTCCGAAACTCGTCCGGGCCGGCTACAAGGTGGCCGTCTGCGACCAGTTGGAGGATCCGAAATTAGCCAAGAAACTCGTGAAACGTGGCGTGACCGAACTTGTCACACCTGGCGTGGCTTTCAGCGACCAGCTTCTGAATCAAAAGGAGAACAACTTCCTCGCCGGCCTGACTTTCGACAAGAATCAGTGCGGAGCGGCCTTTCTGGATGTGTCCACCGGATCTTTTCAGGTGGCGCAGGGGTCCCTGGACTACATAGGAACGCTTATCGCCTCCTTGAACCCTAAGGAGATTGTGGTCCAGAAAGGGTACGAGAAAGGGGTCAGGGAAAAGTACGGAGACAAGCTCTACATCACCACGATCGAGGAATGGGCGTTCGTCTACGACGCCGCGGTCGAAAGGCTCAAGAAACAGTTCGGAGTCGAGTCTCTCAAGGGTTTCGCCGTTGATGGCTTCCCTTTGGGAATATGCTCGGCCGGAGCGCTGATGGTCTATCTGGAGCAGACCCAGCACACGGGGCTTAAGAACATCTGCTCGATCTCCAGGATCGACGAGGACAAGTTCGTGTGGATGGACAAGTTCACGATGAGGAACTTGGAGATATTCAATTCCTCAGTGGGAGGCGAAGGGGTCTCATTGGTCAGCGTCATCGACAAATGTTCATCCCCGATGGGGGCGAGGCTTCTGCGCGGCTGGCTGGCGATGCCGATAATGGACATCAAGGAGTTGAACAACCGCTACGATGTCGTGCAGCACTTCATTGAGGCCGGCGAAGACCTTGATCAGGTTCAGGAACACATCGGCGACATCGGAGATCTTGAGAGGATCATCTCCAGGGCGGCCACAGGCAGGATCTCACCTCGGGAGGTGATGCAGCTGGGACGTGGACTTGCCCGTATGGAGCCAATCGCCAAACTTTGCAAAGATCATGGAATCAAGGCTTTGGACTCCCTCATCAGCAAGATGAAGAACTGCTCTAAGCTGCTTGGAAAGATCACCGCCACGATGACTGCCGAGCCTGCCGCCGCCGTGGGAAAAGGCGAGGTCATAGCCCCGGGGGTAGATCCGGATCTGGATGAGCTGCGAAACATCTCTTCGGGCGGGAAGGACTACCTTCTGAAACTCCAGCAATCAGAGGCGGAAAGAACGGGAATATCCTCGCTCAAAATAAGTTACAACAATGTCTTCGGCTACTTCATCGAAGTACGGAACGCATTCAAGGACCTTGTCCCGCCAGAGTGGATCCGCAAGCAGACCCTTGTCAACGCCGAGCGTTACGTCACCCAGGAACTCAAGGAATATGAAGAGAAGATTCTGAGTGCGGAAGACCGCATCTACGCCCTTGAGACAAAGATTTACGGAGAGTTGGTCGCCGAGATTCAGAGGAACATCCCGGCGATCCAGACCAACTGCCGGATCATCGCCCGCCTTGACGTGCTGACTGGATTCGCCCAGCTTGCCAAGGACAACCACTACAACCGTCCGGAGATGACCAAGGATCTGACCCTTGACATCAAGGCCGGCCGCCATCCGGTCATCGAGACATTGATGCCCGCCGGTGAGGAATATGTTCCCAACGACATATTCCTTGACAACAAGAAGCAGCAGATCATCATCCTGACCGGTCCGAACATGGCCGGTAAGTCGGCCTTGCTGAGGCAGACAGCTTTGATTGTCCTGCTGGCGCAGATCGGCTCGTTCGTGCCGGCGGACAGCGCCAGGATCGGGTATTTCGACAAGATATTCACAAGGGTCGGGGCCACCGACAACATCTCCCGGGGCGAATCCACCTTCATGGTCGAGATGCTGGAAACCTCGATGATCCTGCACAACCTCTCGGAGCGTTCCCTGGTGCTTCTGGACGAGATCGGTCGAGGCACCTCAACCTATGACGGAATGTCGATCGCCCGGGCGATAGTCGAATATATTCATGAATACGGCCACGGGGCAAAGACACTCTTTGCCACTCACTATCACGAGCTTAACGACCTTGAGGAGATATATTCAAGAGTCAGGAACTTCCACATCGCAGTGAAGGAGGTCGGCACCCAGGTGATCTTCCTGCGCAAGCTCAAGGAGGGTGGAACCGCGCACAGCTTCGGCATCCACGTCGCAAGAATGGCCGGGATGCCGAAAGAGGTGATCCAAAGTGCCGAGAACACTCTCAAGGCTTTGGAAATGAACGATTCGCAGCATCTTGTAAGCGCAAAGAAGGGCGAGATAAAGAAGCCTGTGCAGACCAAGGCCGGCACCCTTGAGAGCGACGGAAGCCTTCAGTTGTCATTCTTCCAGCTGGACGACCCGACGCTCGAATCCCTGCGCGACAAACTCTCTGGAGTGGATCTGAACAACATCACCCCTCTTCAGGCCTTTGATCTTCTCCGCTCGATGAAGGACGAGCTCGGAATATGATCCATTCCGCGGTCACTTCGACAAGCCCATCACCAACCATAAAGCCCTTTCAGAGCCGTCGGTGATGGGCTTGCCGAACCATCAGACGCTGGCCACTAAGCCTTTACAGCTTTTCTGGATTCGATGCCGTGGACAATGTTGATCAGGATACTGCCCAGGATGCCGGCGCAGAGGGAGCCCATCAGCACGGCCACCTTACCCATGTCACGAAGACGGGCAGTGATCTCAGGAGCCTGGTCACCGAATGACAGGGTGTCCACAAAAATTGACATCGTGAATCCGATACCACCAAGGCAGGCCACAGCGATCAGCATGACCCAAGAGGCCTTCGCCGGCATCTCTCCCACATGAAGTTTGACAGCGATGAAGCTTGCGAGGGAGATTCCAAGAGGCTTGCCAAGGACAAGGCCAAGGAATATTCCCATGCTCACGCTGCCCAGAGCCTGATCGAACTGGAACACATTGAAGTAGGACACGTCCGGAATCTCGACTCCCGCGTTGGCGAGGGCGAAGATCGGCATGATCAGGAAGTTGACCCAAGGACCGAGGGCGTGCTCAAGACGGTAGCTCATTCCGATGGAATCCCTTGAGATGGCGGACAGACGCCTCAGACAATGCCTCTGCGGACCGTTAGGGAATTCGGTGGAGGTGGAGGCTATCCCATTATATTCATTGAGCCTGCGGATGTACTGGAGACGCTTTCTGTGAAAGTAGGCCTCGTTGAACCGAGGAGCCATCGGCACAAGGAACGCCATCACGACGCCTGACATCGTGGAATGGATGCCTGCATAGTAGAAAAGCGACCAGATCGCGATGGCCGGAACCAGATAGAACCAATCCCGTTTCTCGCCCAACTTGTTCATCAGCAGCACCAAGGCAATCAGTACAAACGCTATTGCCAAAAGCCCGAAATTGATCGTGCCACCGTAGAACAGAGCCACGACAAGAATGGCGATGAGGTCATCGGCTATGGCCAGCGCAGTCAGGAAGATTTTCAACGACACCGGCACACGGTCACCCAGAATGGACAGGATGCCGACGGCGAAAGCGATGTCCGTGGCGGTTGGAATACCCCATCCGGAAGCGGCGGCGGAACCATGATTGACGGCGGTAAATATCAAGGCCGGAGCCACAACGCCGCCGAACGCGGCGATCACCGGCATCATCGCCTTCTTCACACTGGATAACTCCCCGTTCTTCATCTCGCGCCGGATCTCAAGACCTACAGTAAAGAAGAAGACCGTCATCAGGATGTCGTTGATGAAGCTCTCAACTGTCATCCCGTCCGGGAAAAGGAATCCTTCATGTCCGGGAATATGGAACCTCAAGGAAATCTCGGTTTCCAGAACATTGTGGTAGAACTCTTTGGTAAACGGGAGGTTGGCCAAAAGCATCGCTACCACCACGCAGCAAAGAAGCAATACTCCCTGCGCCCAAGGCTGCTGGGAGAACTGTTTTCTCCTATGATCAAAGTTTCTGATACCTTTGGTCCAGGTGTAGATAGGAATCAGGCTCATAGCGTTATTATTTTATGTTAAATATAATGAATAGGTCAGCGGAACTGCCAACCTATTCTTTAAAAATTATTTATGCGATTATTCTCCATAAAGGTACTTGTGCTGGGCAGGAGTCAGCGTGTCGATCGTGATCCCCCAATCCTTCAGCTTTCTGAAGGCAACCTCACGGTCAATGGACTCCGGCACGCAATGAAGCATCTCTCCAAGATCTCTTGCAAGAACCATCCTGTTGTCAGCCAAGTACTTGGCACTCAAGGCCTGGATTGCGAACGACATGTCCATGATCTCGGCTGGATGCCCGTCACCAGCGGCCAGATTGACAAGGCGTCCCTCCGCTATGACATAGACCTTACGACCGTTCGGGAGGTCATATTCCTGAATATTCTGTCTCGCAGGCTTCTCGCTGACAGCGAGTTCCTTGAGCTGGGCGACATTCACCTCGCAGTCGAAGTGACCGGCATTGCAGCAGATCGCACCATCCTTCATCGCAAGGAAATGCTCCTTGGTGATGACATCATCGCAACCAGTGACAGTCACGAATATGTCGCCTTCCGATGCGGCCTGAGCCATGCTCATGACCTGGAATCCGTCCATCACAGCCTCCATGGCCTTGATCGGATCGACCTCTGTCACAATCACTTTCGCACCAAGGCCCTTGGCTCTCATGGCCACGCCCTTGCCGCACCAGCCGTAGCCGGCGACAACGACATATTTCCCGGCCACAATCAGGTTGGTGGTCCTGTTGATGCCGTCCCAGACGGACTGGCCTGTGCCGTAACGGTTGTCGAAGAAGTGCTTGCAGGCGGCGTTGTTCACAAGCATCATAGGGAACTTGAGCCTCTTCTCACGGTTCATCGTCTCAAGGCGAAGGATTCCGGTTGTGGTCTCCTCGCAGCCTCCGATGACATTCGGAATGAGCTCCGGATAGTTCTCGTGGATCATCGTGACGAGGTCTCCACCGTCATCTATGATGATGTTCGGGCCGCACTCGATGACGCGCCTGATGCCGTGTTCATATTCCTCAGGGGTCGCCCCATGGACAGCGAAGACGTTCAGCCCCTCATGCACAAGAGCGGCCGCCACATCGTCCTGGGTCGAGAGAGGGTTGCTTCCGGTGACATACATCTCGGCACCTCCTTCGGCCAGAACCTCGCAAAGATGCGCGGTCTTGGCCTCCAGATGCACTGACAGAGCCACTTTCAGCCCCTTGAACGGCTTCGTCTCCTTGAACTCTTTCTCCAAACCTTCAAGCAGCGGCATGTGATGCCTTACCCATTCTATCTTCAGCTCTCCGCTTTCCCAGAGCTGAGGGTCACGTATTTCACTCATTTTTTAATATCATTGTCAAAACACGGCAAAGATAACCATTTTATCCGTGCCTTTCGCCACATCATCCATTCTTTCACCAAATAGCGACCTAAAGACTTGCTCATCGTGGCAAGATAGATTACTTTTGTGAAAAATTAAACTGAATATTATGGGACTTTTAGACGGAAAGGTAGCCCTCATCACGGGCGCCGCAAGAGGAATCGGCAAGGCCATCGCCATGAAATTCGCTTCCGAGGGAGCTGACGTGGCTTTCACCGACCTTGTCATCAATGAAGTCGGAGAACAGACAGTCAAAGACATCGAGGCTTTCGGCCACAAGGTAAAGGCTTATGCCTCCAACGCCGCCAACTTCGAGGAGACTCACAATGTAGTGAATCAGATTCTGGCCGATTTCGGCAGGATTGACATCCTTGTGAACAACGCCGGCATCACCAAGGACGGACTCATGCTCAGGATGAGCGAGGCCCAGTGGGACGCTGTCATCAACGTGAACCTCAAGTCAGCGTTCAACTTCATCCACGCCCTGACCCCGATCATGGCCCGCCAAAGAGGCGGAAGCATCATCAACATGTCATCTGTCGTGGGAGTCTCCGGCAACGCCGGCCAGTGCAACTACTCTGCCTCCAAGGCCGGTCTCATCGGTCTGGCAAAGTCCATCGCCAAGGAGATGGGTCCACGCGGCATCAGAGCCAACTGCATCGCCCCTGGATTCATCATCTCGGACATGACCAACGCCCTCTCGGAGGAAGTGCGTGACGCTTGGGTGAAGCAGATTCCGCTTCGCCGCGGAGGTACTCCTGAAGATGTGGCCAATGTGGCCCTCTTCCTCGCCAGCGACCTCTCCGGCTACGTTTCCGGCCAGGTCATTCACTGCTGCGGCGCGATGAACTGCTAAGGACACGTGGTGGTCAAGCGCCTTTCCGCTGAAGCATCAGCGTGGTCTTGACCACCAGCCAGTCGTAGTGCTTGATGAATTCCGAAAGATCATTGTACGGAACAAGATTCTCAAGTTGCTTCTTGAGTTCGTTCCTCTCTGGAGCAAGGGTGTAGCCGTTGATGATGTGTGAAGCCTCGTAGCGAAGATGCTCACAGACAGCCAGTTTCTCAAGGCATGAATATGTCGGCTCCCCACTTTCGGAATGTGAACCGGAATAATTGTACGGTATTCCGTCAGCGACCTTAGGGTCCTCCCAGACAGCCGGAGAGCACAGGCTCATCTTCGTGTACCTGTGCCAAGCGTTGGACATGTCCTGAAACTCTTTTCTCTGGAGTTCCAGAATGGCGTAAAGTTCCGGCCTTTCCTCTTTGCGCCTTCTCTCTTTAAGACCTATCCTACGTTCCTCCCAGGTCTCCTCGCCGGCGGTGGCTTTCTGATAGTTGTCATAGAACATGATCGCCTCGTCCCTGAAAGAAAGACCGAAAATGTTGTCCGAAGTCCAGATGCTTTGACCGTCTCCGAACAAATGGAGGACATCGCCGTAGGCGTCGGAGTAGAATCTCACGATCTTCCGGTCATAATCCGTCGGGGATTCCAGACGCACGGCTATAGCCAGATTTCTGACACCATCCTTTCTGAAGCGGAAGGCCGTCTCAAGCAGATCCAATCCTACACGTAGGCTTTCACTGTCGTCATCCAAAGCCACAACCACATAGTTGAGTGTGTCAAGTTTAGCAAGGTACATGTCCCTGAATGAATCCGAACCTGTCGTCATGGCGGAAAAAGAGACCTCACCGCTACCTTTCAATCCTGGAACCCTGTAAAAGAAATCCCCAAGGAAATCATTCATATTCCTGTCAATGACATCGCAATGGAATCCAGACTTGTTTCCATCCTTGTCCGCAAACGCGCCGAATTCGTAGAGAAACCTCAAGGCTCCTTGACCGGCGTTGCCGAACCCGATAATCATCGAATTGAACGGTGATGTGACATAGCCAAGCTTATTCCCGTCCTTATCCACAGCCACATCAACATAATTGACCGGAGCGAATTCCGGCTTTGACTTCAACGACTGACCGATAAGAAAGGCGGAGTCTATGAAATGTACATCAGACTCAACGGCGATCGAGAAACGGGTGTTCAGCCCTCCTCGCTTGGCATGGCAATAGACTGTGATCCCGCTGTCGGAACGGAGCAGGTGCTCCAGACAGACAAGGTTTTCATGCTCGTCGTCCGACAGGATGAATATCTTGCTGTCCGGCGCCAAAGCCCAATCCTCCAGCCTCTCCAACCCCATGTATTTAAAGGCATTGACGTTAGATGAATATTTCA
Organism: Bacteroidales bacterium UBA6366; assembly: GCA_002438845.1. GTDB lineage: Bacteria > Bacteroidota > Bacteroidia > Bacteroidales > UBA932 > Cryptobacteroides. The sequence continues at coordinate 5,622 of DJRG01000033.1, read as the reverse complement.
GGTGCTGCTTTGCCCTAAGGACATGGACATTGGAGTCTCGTTCAATCGATGAGGAGCAGTCACGCTCGTCACTTCGAAGATTGAATATGTACTTGAAAGACCCGGCGCCCGTTCCGTCCTCCTTGTCCGGGAAATCCACCAGAATGACTGTCTCCGTCCCTCTGGACGCGATGTCTTTGGCAAGATCTATCGACCTTGAATCCGTGCCGAGGATTATCGACGCGCCCTTACCCGCCTGTTTCCTGTTAAACCACAGCCACAGGCGGCTTTCACTCAACCGGTACAGCACGTACATCACGAAATAGGATGTCGTGGCGACCGAGCAGAGGAACAATGTGGCGGCTATCGTCAGGATCAACTGCGAGTGACGGACCAAGTCAGGATTGGTCAGCACACTGAAAAGGCAGTTGGAGTTCACGCTTCCAAGGAACATCTTCACCGCGCTCATTATTGAGAACGTAAGCCAAGGAAGCAATGACCGGACACCTATCTCATAGTAGATGAGACCGTACATCACTGTGCTTAACGCGGCGATGACAATCACCGGAATCCAAAGTTTTCGGACCTTGCGCCTGTACATCCGGATCAGCATAAGCACATAAAGCACGCTGATCAGCAAAGCGCCGCAAAAGTAGATGTTCGACATCGGCAGACAGTTTATCAGAACACTCTCAGATAATTGTTTCCCTTCGAATCCTTGCCTCCCAACGAGAAGCCGACAGAGACTACGAACTGGCTTCTGTCAATGTTCTTGTGGTACCAGTCATTGTCTTTGCTTCCCGAGCCGGATTTCTCTTTAATATAGTAATTGGCCTCTCCCTTGAAGATCTGGAATCCACACTTCAGATTGAAGTTGATGGAATGGAGCCTGCTGCACACCTCCGCGCCCACAAAAATGTCAGCGCCAGAGATGTGGGTATATTCACCGGCAAAGCAAAGCCTTGGACACCAGGCGTATCCGGCCAAAAAACCGGCATCGATGAAATTCGTCAGACCGCCGCCGATCCTGAGCTCTCCATTAAGGAATATCGGAGACAGGAAAAACAGCATGTTGACATTGTCATCGCCTGTCAGAGACAACGCTTCCCTATCACCCTCAGCAGGAATATTCAAGGCTTCGTCGTTGTCGTCCGCCAGGTATAGCGCGCCTTTCACGACAGACGTCGAGAATCCATTGAAGAATTTGAATTTCATCAATGACGCATCCGCAATATACCTGTAGCCCTTGAACGCGGCGTCATCGAACAGCGGAATCTCGTTCAGATAATAATTTCCACCAAGAGTCTGAACGTTGTATCTCGACCAGGTCTTGACGTTGAGGTGATCCTTGGACTTCGAGTTGAATTTTATGTTTTTCCTGTAAGCCAACTTGTTGTCCGAATGTCTGACCACAAGTTTGTAAGGCGCCTCACTATAAGGAAGATTCAAGGTGTAAGGCAGGCGTTCGTCCTTTATGTATGTCTTGTTCCCGCCTATCACGGTGGCATAGGTGTTCTCTTCGTCGGATGTGAGTCTGAACGGGTAGGACTTCGCTATCGGGACATTGACCTCATGGACGCCCGGTGTCAAGTCCGTGACAATGTTCGCTTCGTAGGAGTCATAGCCATCTTTCTCGATCTTGACCATGTGCTCACCGTCCAGCAGTTTCAGATCAAGCGGAGTGACTCCCATCAGTTTTCCATCCAGAATCACATTAGCCATGCTCGGCTCTGTGACAAACCTGTAAAGGCCGAACGCCTTCATGGTCACACCAAGCAATGTGTCAAGATTCTCCCTGATGTTCACATTGTAGAAAGGTTCTTCCGTGTCCGAGCCCTCCTTACGGAACGAGATCTTGTGTTCTCCGACCTTGATGCGGATCTTTCCGGAAGGCATCACTCCAACCCGTTTGCCATCGACAAGGACCTCAGCGCCGACAGATGCGTCATTACCATTGACTGACAGCGTCCCGTAAATCGCCTTCATCGTGAAATTCACATCCGTGTTGGTGCCTCTTTTGACCTTCATCAACGTGGACTCATCCTTGAATCCCGGCGCCGACACCGCGACAGTCACAGTGCCAGGCATGATAGGAATATACCCATCCTTGTAGACAGAGTAAGGCATCAGGCTCTCGTCCGCGTCGAAATCATTGATGAACCCGGACTCCAGATCCACCCTTCTTCCGTTTATCATCACCTCCGGAGCCGAATCAAAGTCGAAACCCTCCTCTGGAGCTACCTTCACCCTGACTGTTCCAAAAATCGGATTAAGGCGTGTCTTCAGATCCAGCAGAGTGTCCGACAGAACATCCTGTATAGTGAATGTGGTGTCTTTCGTGTCATAGCCGTTCTTCTCAAAACGCAAGGAATGATAGCCCGCCCCCAAGACAAAATCACATGGAGATGTCGAAAGGGTCTTTCCATCCAAAGTCACCCTTGCCCTCTCCGGCACAGTAGAGATCCGGACCGTCCTCATCGCTTCCGGACGGGCCTCCTGACTGACGAAAACTATCTGCGTCGCGACCTTGTTGGAAATCACCACCTTACCCTGACGCGAATTTGTCACTTCATTCCTTGACACAGTCACATACAGGCTGTCCTTGGTTGTTGAGCTTACGCACCATGACGGAGAATCCGAGACAGACCAATTCTTCCCGGAAGTCACTCTGAACCCAAACGTGCCTCCTTGGTAATCCGTATCGATGGAATCACCGTCAATGACGAACACTTTTTCGGCCTTAAGGGCGTTGCTGCATCTCTCTTTCAAGTAGATAACCTTTTTCTTCTGGTCCGGAGTGATTCCCCGTACCTTTATCAAAGAGTTCAGCAACTCGATCGCGCGTGTGTACTTATGAGACTCATAGTAACGTAAAGCGTTTGAATACCTACTGTCAAAAGTTGAACTTTGCGCGAACAATGAGACAGACACCAGTGTGGTCAGAACAAGCAGGAACAATCTTTTCATAATGTGTAGCGTTGTAATATTACTGTAATTTTTTTCTTAATTCCTCAAGATTCCTGTCCGGCTTCGCGTCCAGGGCGTAGTTGATGAACCTTACCGCATAATCCTTTTCCTCCGTGATACCAGACTGGTACAATCTGTACGAGTCCTGCGCCAACTCCTTCCAGTACGTAAAGATCGAGTCAAGGCAAGACGTCAAAGAAGCTTTACGAGGAGCCACCAAGTCAGGAATATACATATAGGAATATGATGTGTTCGAATAATTCTTGCTGATCTTCGCCGACGCTCCCAAAAGTTCACCCGCCTTTTTAAGGCACTCGATCTCTTCCTTTACAGTCGCCTCAGGATCGTCCTTTGACTGAAACCGCCGGAAAACTCTTACCAAGGAATCCGACTTCGCGACAATGGCGAGATATTCCTTTTTGTCTTTGTCAGCGGCGGCGTCCGCTTTCATTTTCTTGTGCCTGTCAACAATGGAAGGAACCAGCGCAAGGATTGCGACGACCGTCACAATCGGTAGGAACACAGTGAATATCCGGCTTATCTTCCTACGTTTCAAGCCCTTGGAATTATACAGAATCTTAGGGTCGTTCAAAACCGCGGTTATCTGTGGGACAAGCCCCGACTCTATCGGGAAGTCCTTCATGGTGATCCAGTTCACATCACTCAGGAGAAACTCGATGTTATTGGGAAGATCACTGTCATCAATGATGTAAGGCAGAATCGCGGAATTAGGACAATTGTTGACAGCGTAGACAATCTCCTTGTTGGTGAACGTCGACTGATAGGAATTCCTGCTGGCCAGAAAAAGAAACAATTCCGATTCCCCAATAGCATGCGAAATCACCTCAGGGAAATCCTCTGAGCCTTTAATTGATTCCCGGTCAATAAAATAGGTAATACCCGCCTTATCCAGTTCCTCACAAATCCTGTCGGCAACACCGCCGTCTTTCCTGGAATAGCTTATAAAAACCTTGTAAGTCATAAACCACAGTTAGAACAGTTAATTGATTCTAAATTACCGCACTTCCCGCGGCACGGCCACAAAGATACAAAAATCAGAACACATTACGAAAGACAAGTGGAGGATAATGTGTTTATATTCAAAGAAAAACGCCTTTGCCTTTAGTAGATATCAGCTAAAGACAAAGGCTTAAATCATTAAATTGCAATCAATTAACCAACGCGGTATTATACAGTGGTCATTTACTTTTTTCCTCGGCCTTGGCCTGAAACTTTGCGACATCAATCACAAAGCGCTCATGGGTTCCTTCACCTATGAGCCCTTTTTCGTCATAGGCGGTGACTCTGAACACGATCCGACGCCGGTCGATCTCCACTACCTCGCTTTCGCACCACACCTTCATTCCCACCGGTGTCGAAGAGACATGTGAGACATCCACCCTGGTCCCGACCGTCTCCTGGCCTTCCTCAAGATAAGGCTTGACGCTAAGACGGCTTGTGCGCTCCATAAGTGCGATCATCATCGGGGTGGCGAACACCCTGACAGTCCCGCTGCCGATGTGGCTTGCGGTCAGTTCCTCCGTCACAATCTCCTCCTGACGGCCTTTGATTCCAAGTTCTATCATATTATTGATTTGATTACTATTACAAATCTACTAAATTTCGGGAGCTTCGGCAAGCTCAGCGACCGACAATCGACAATCGCCGTGACCGGATAGTGCATATACAAAAAAAATGAGCGTCGACGCATCGCGCGTGGACTCTCACTCTAACCACATAATTAATAACACTAAAACTAATAACCAATAGGTTGATCGGGGAGAGAACCTCCTTGCTCAACCCGGGTACAAAGGTACTGCTTTTTTTGAGACTTGCAAACTTTTTTAATATTTTTTGTAAAAATTTTGTTAGCGTCTTTACTTAACCGTTTTATTTCCAACCTTATAAACAATAAGAAAAATTTTAATCTATTTTAATAAACCCACGCTATATGGTACAAATTACACATATCTTGGTCTAAAAGTCTACATAAAACGTTTATCCTTACGATTTGTAACCAAATTGTAGCATTTCTTACTTTCCGACACAAGCCAAGGTGGCGACGCTGACGCGAACCTGCGGCGGAATAACCGTCCTCAACGCTTTCAGGCAGGAGTGGAGGGTGGCTCCGGTCGTGAAAACATCATCCACCAAAAGGATGTGGGAATATTCAAGGGCGGATTTCTGCCGCATCACCTTAAAAGCGCCCTCGACGTTGCGCGCTTTGCTCTCCACCGAGAGTTTGGTCTGAGTATGTGTGCGGCGGGCACGATAAAGGATGTCGGCGCGAAGATCGGCCTCAAGGCTTTCAGCCAAGACCTTTGCGATGATCTCGGCCTGATTGTGTCCTCTGGTCCAAAGCCTGGACCAATGAAGGGGCACCGGAATCACGGCATCCACATCGGAGTAAATCGGCGACGAAGCCATCTCACGGCCAAGCATCGATGCGAAATACCGCCCGGCGGCATAGTCCGAATGATATTTCAGCCTTTGGGTGATCAGCCTGTAGCAGGTCTGGGAGCGGTAAAAGAACAGGGACGTGGCGTAGGAATATTCCTCAAAGACTCCACCGGCATCCAGATCACGCTGAATCAAGGCGTTGAACCTGTCGGCAAGTTGGTTGTGGGGCATATTCGAGAAATATGTCCGCGGCAGGTCGGCAAGGCATCCGATGCA
>DJRG01000087.1 GCA_002438845.1 Bacteroidales bacterium UBA6366 | reverse complement strand
CCGTCACTGTCTCGATCAAGGACTGGGGCGATGACACCTACACCTACCACCTCAACGGAAGTGAGACCCCGGTGCAGTACTCCGAGTTGGAGGACGATCTCGTGGACTTACTTCAGACAGAGGAGGATCCGACATTCTCGATCTATTCGGACGAGAGCGTGCCGATCAAAGAGGTCGTGTCGCTGATGAACATCGCGAAACGCAATCATTACAAGGTAATCTTAGCGACGCAGCCTGAATGATGAAACCGTACCTTCGTGACAGACAGAAGGAGGCAAAGGTCTCCACGGTGACCGGGATCGTTCTCACGGTCGCGGTTCACGTGCTTGCATGCCTGCTCTGCGTGTTCACGGGGATGAAGTACATCTACCCGCCGCCTCAGGAACAGACTTTCCTCGTGGATTTCAGCGAGGATGAGCCGCAGCCGGTCAAGCGGCAGAACAGAGGCCGCCAGCCTCAGGCCGAGGAAATCGACAAGACAAAGCCTGTGGAACTGATCCAAAGGAGCGAGTCGCCGCACAAATCAGAAAAGGCGAACAAGACGGCGGAGGCCAAGCCAGATGATTTCGGGGATGTCGAGACACCGGTTCAGAAAGAGGAGATCAACAAGAATGCTCTATTTCCAGGAATGAGTAAGAAAGACTCCTCGAACGCTCCTCACAGCGCCACTGATCCGAAAAACGAGTTCAAGGCCGGACATCCTAAGGGGAACACGGCCAGCGGTAAGTCCGAGGGCACGCCCAACGCGCGGCTGAAAGGAAGAAACACCTTGGGAGCGATTCCAAGGCCGGCATATTCAGAGCAAGACTACGGCACTGTCGTGGTGGACATCTGGGTTGACAACTATGGAAACGTGACGAAAGCTGTTCCGGGAGGACAAGGGACGACCGTGAACAACTCCAAACTATGGGCTGCGGCGAGAGCGGCGGCCTTGCAGACACACTTCAACCAAAGCGCTGACGCGCCGGCGTTGCAGCAAGGAACGATAACATACGTGTTTAAACTTCAATAATTACTTATATTCAATTACTTATTTATTTTAATGGCGTGAGCCACAAACATTATGGAAGAAAATTTCAATGGTGGTGAGAACCACGAAGAGCGTAGGGATTACGCTGCGGAAGGACCAAAGACAGGTTATTCATCAGAAGGCAGGAAACTCAGACCACGAAAGAAGGTAGTGCCTGCCGCATCATCCTCCGCTGACGGAGAGTACAAGTCTTACGACAACAGCCACAGGAGCTACTCCAGCGACAATCGCGGCGGCTATGGCCAGCGTGGCGGTTATCAGAGCCGTGGAGGCAACGGCGGCAGAGGAGGATATTCATCAGACCGCAGAAGCTATGGAGACCGCAACGACAACCGTGGCGGTTATGGCCAGCGCAGAAGTTACGGCGACAACGCCGAAAGCGGAGAGAGAAGAACTTCATCCTACGGACAGGGCCGTCCTTCATACGGGGACAGACCGTCTTACGGACAGCGCAGAAGCTACGGAAGCAACAACAGCTACGATGGAGGCGAGAGAAGACCGTCTTACGGCCGCCCGTCATTCGGTGAGGGTCGCCCATCATACGGTCAGCGCAGAAGCTATGGCAATAACTCCGAAGGAGGAGAGGAAAGAAGATCATCTTACGGACAGAGCCGTCCTTCGTTCGGTGAGGGACGCCCATCATACGGACAGCGCAGAAGCTACGGCACAGGTAATGAAGGTGGAGAGAGAAGGCCTTCATATTCAAGGAAGCCGGCGGGACACGGATTCGGTCCTAAGCAGGGAGGTTTCTCTGCAGGAAGAGGCGCGGGTCGTCCGGGACCTAAGAAATTCGGCCGCAAGGACGAGCCGCATTTCACAGAGACTGACGAGGCGGGAATCAACCAGATGCTTTCAAGGAGGCCACAGGTTGACGCGGCTCTTTCCGACAACGACAACGTTCCTACACCTATCAAGGAAGAGATACGTCTCAACAAGTACATCGCCAACTCCGGAGTATGCTCACGCCGTGAGGCTGACAACTTCATCCAGGCAGGCGTTGTGACCGTCAACGGCGAGGTTGTGACCGAGCTTGGAACAAAGGTCAACGTCCTCAACGATGACATCCGCTTCAATGGAGAGAGGCTTAAGGGCGAGGAAAAGGTGTACATCGTGATGAACAAGCCGAAGGGCTTCGTCACCAGCGCAAGCGACCCTCACGCCGAGAAGACCGTCATGGATCTCCTCAAGGGCTGCAAACTCCGCGTTTTCCCTGTCGGAAGGCTTGACAAGAACACAACCGGTGTGCTGATGTTCACGAACGACGGCGAGATAGCAGAGCAGCTCACACATCCGTCCTACAACAAAAAGAAGATCTACCAGGTAATCCTCGACAAACCGCTTGAGGAAGCCGACAAGGAAAAGATCCTCACGGAGGGCCTTAATCTCAACGACGGCAATATCAAGGCCGATGAGCTTGAATATATCGACGCGGACGACCACAGAAGGCTCGGCATCGAGATCCATTCGGGCAAGAACAGGATCGTCAGAAGGATCTTCGAATCCCTCGGCTACGATGTGAAGGCTCTTGACAGGGTTTACTTCGCCGGCCTCACCAAGAAGGGCCTCAAGAAGGGCGAGTGGAGATACCTCAGCGAGGGCGAGGTCAATGTCCTCAAGATGGGGGCCTATGTCTAGTCCAGAGAAACACACAGAACACAGAGCTGGATTTGTCAACATCATCGGTAATCCGAATGTTGGCAAATCCACGCTTATGAATGCCCTGGTCGGCGAAAAACTGTCCATCGTCACGGCGAAGGCGCAGACCACAAGGCACAGGATCATGGGAATCGTCAACACCGACGACTGCCAGATCGTATATTCAGACACACCCGGCATGCTCAAGCCGAACTACCGCCTGCAGGAGGACATGATGAAGTTCGTGGACGCCGCCATCGGTGACGCGGACATCATCCTCTACGTGACGGATGTGGTTGAAAAGAGCGACAAGAACAGTGAATATATTCAAAAACTCCAGAAACTAGATTGCCCGGTGGTGGTTGTGATCAACAAGATCGACATCAGTGAGCAGAAGAAGGTCACAGACCTGATCGCCTACTGGCAAGAGCAACTTCCTGAGGCTGTGATCATTCCGGTTTCGGCAAAGGAGAGGTTCAACCTTGAGAGTGTTCTGAACGCCGTGATGAGCAAGCTCCCTGTCGCGCCGCCTTGGTTCGACAAGGACCAGTTCACTGACAGGAACCTCCGGTTCTTCGCTTCAGAGATCATCAGGGAGAAGATTCTGGAGAACTACAGCCAGGAGGTGCCTTACAGTTGCGAGGTGGCTGTGGAGGCTTTCAAGGAAGGTCGCGAAAGGTACGAGATCAGCGCCGTCATCTATGTAATGCGTGATTCCCAGAAAGGAATCATAATCGGCAAAGGTGGTGCGGCGTTGAAGAAAGTCGGCACGGAGGCGAGACTGGAGATGGAGGACTTCTTCCAGAAGAAGGTATTCCTTCAGCTTTTCGTGAAGGTCAATCCGGACTGGAGGGAGAGCCGCAAGGAACTCCGGAAGTTCGGGTACGAGGAATAGCACCAGCCGCAGAATAAACGACTACGGCCGCGAAGGACGATAAAGGATAATCAATATTAACGAGGAATATTCAGGTATGGCTAAAGACGAATGGGATGACATTGAGACTCCGGAAGGAGGCAACGAGGACGAGGAACTGAACGAGGCTCCGATTGACGAGACTTCAGCCAAGTCTTCAGGGAAATACGACAAGCTGCTTAGTTCAGACAGCAAGAAGTACAAACTTTCTGGAATGTTCAGGGACTGGTTTCTGGACTATTCCTCGTATGTCATTCTGCAAAGGGCTGTGCCACACATCGTTGACGGACTCAAGCCAGTGCAGAGGCGCGTGCTCCATGCGATGTTCAGGATGGACGACGGAAGCTACACCAAGGTGGCGAACATCGTCGGACAGGCAATGCAGTACCATCCGCACGGTGACGCTTCCATCTTGGGTGCCCTCGTGCAGCTCGGACAGAAAGGCCTCTTGATCGACTGTCAGGGAAACTGGGGAAACATCCTCACCGGTGACAGCAACGCCGCTCCCCGTTACATCGAGGCCCGCCTGAGCAAATTCGCCAAGGAAGTCGTATTCGATCCAAAGATCACAAACTGGATGACATCCTACGATGGACGCAACCAGGAACCGACTGAGCTTCCGGTCCGTTTCCCGCTCTTGCTCGCTCAGGGTACAGAGGGAATCGCAGTCGGAATGGCCTCCAAGATCCTCCCGCACAACTTCAACGAACTCATCGACGCCTCTATTAACATTCTTCAGGGTGAGGACTTCACGATCTACCCGGACTTCCCGACCGGTGGTTCCGCTGATTGCAGCAACTACAAGGACGGAGCGAGGGGCGGAAGCGTGAAAGTGCGCGCGAAGATCGAGAAGATCGACAAGAACACGGTGGCCATCACCGAGATTCCATACGGTAAGACCTCACACGTCCTCATAGACTCAATCCTCAAGGCCAAGGACAAAGGCAAGATCAAGATCAAGAAGATCGAGGACATGACAACCGAGAAGGTCGAGATTCTGATCCACCTTCCGAACGACGTGTCCCCGGACAAGACGATCGACGCTCTCTACGCGTTCACGGACTGCGAATGCAACATCGCCCCGAACGCCTGCGTAATCGTGGACAACAAGCCTCAGTTCCTCTCCGTCAAGGACATCCTTATCTACGACACGAACCACACGAGGGACCTTCTCAAGTGGCAGCTTGAAATCAGGCTCGCTGAGCTGGAGGACCAATGGCACTACACCTCCCTCGAAAGGATATTCTTCGAGAACAAGGTCTACAAGATCCTGGAGCAGAACCAGAACAGTTGGGAGCAGCAGCTTCAGGACGTGTTCTCCGAGATGAAGACCTTCCAGGACATCCTCCGCCGAGATATTCTGATGGAGGACATCGAGAAACTCGTCGAGAAGCCCGTGCGTAAGATCTCGAAGTTCGACACGAAGGCCATTGACGAAAAGATCGCCGCCATCGAGTCTGAGATGCAGACCGTCAAGGACAACATCGAGCACATCACCCAGTACACAATCGACTGGTTCAAGATGCTTAAAACCAAGTACGGCAAGCCTTTCGTACGCCAGACCGAGATCACGGCCTTCGAGAGCATCGCTGTCACCAAGGTCGTCAGCAACAACGCCAAGCTATACGCCAACTACGAGGAGGGCTTCGTCGGCCTGTCACTCAAAAGAGACGACAACGGCACGTTTGTCTGCGACTGCTCCGATCTCTCCGAGATCATCGTCATCGGCAAGGACGGCAAGTACCGCATCACCAAGGTCACGGACAAGGCCTTCTTCTGGAAGGACCTGCTCTACGTCGGCGTGTTCAACAGAGGCGACAGCAGAACCATCTACAACGTCATCTACCGCGAGGGCAAGAGCAGCGTCTCCTACGCCAAGAGGTTCGCGATCACCAGCGTCACGAGGGACAAGGACTATGACATCACAACCGGCGAGGAAGGCTCCAAGATCCTCTGGTTCACGGTCAACCACAACGGCGAGGCCGAATCTGTACGAATATACCTGCGTCCGCGTCCGAAGCTGAAGAAGACGCAATTTGAATATGATTTCTCAACCCTTGCGATCAAGGGCAAGGCCTCCCGAGGCAATCTGGTGTCCAAGAACCCTATCGCGAGGATCCAGCTGAAATCCAAGGGCGTCTCCACAATCGGCGGCAAGGACATCTGGTACGATGCAGACATCCAGAAGCTCAACGACGAGCAGCGCGGCCAGTACCTCGGCGAGTTCGGCCCGGAGGACAAGGTTCTGGCAATATTCAAGGACGGGACATTCTACACGACTTCGTTCGATGTGTCCAACCGCTATCAAGGCAAGGTGATCAGGATTGAGAAGTTCGATCCGAACAAGACCTACACCGCCCTATACTACGACGGTGCGGCAAAGGCGTTCTACGTCAAGAGGTTCAGTTTCGTTCTGAGCGACAACACTCCGCTGTCGTTCATCGCGCCGGGAGCCAAATCCTACCTTGTGGACATTTCCGAGGACAGACATCCTCAGTTCCAGGTGATCTTCGGAGGCAAGTACGAGCATCGTGATCCGGAGAACATCGACGCGGAGGAATACATAGCCAAGAAAGGTTACTCGGCCAAGGGAAAGAAGTGTCACCAGTACGACCTCAAGGAGGTGAAGTTCATCGAGCCTCTGCACAAGCCGGAGGACGACATAGAGGACGAGCCGTTGGACATCATAGATGATGTGGAATCTGACGAGACACAAGGCGAGACAAATTCCACAGAGGCTACAGGTTCCGCAAATGACGGTGGGCAGACCAGCGCAGCAGATCTTCTCGGCTCCGGGGATATTCCTGACATCGGTGACATTGACGAGCCTACGTTGTTCTAAAAACGTTGGCATATTCATAAATCATCAGAGGCATTCGTGGCTCCGAGAGACGAAAGTTGCAAGGTGAATATGAAAGACATATCCCTCATAGGCTTTATGGGCTGCGGCAAGAGCAGTGTCGGGAGAATCCTCGCTACGCTGCTCCCTGAATGCCGCCTGATCGACCTTGACACCTACATTGAGGAAAAGCAGGGCAAGGATATTCCCGAAATATTCAATGAATATGGTGAAGCGGCTTTCCGCCGGATGGAGCGTGAGGCCCTTGAGGAGATATTCAGTGATTCCGCCCGCCCCCGCGCCATCCTTTCCCTCGGCGGCGGCACTGTGACTTCCGAGTCCTGCAGTCAGCTGATCCGCCGGCACAGCGATTGTTTTTATCTCCGCGCCACCACAGAGACCCTCCTGGGCAACCTCGACGGCCATTCCGAAGGGCGCCCGATGCTCAGTTCAGCCCAGCCGGCGCGCAAGGAAACCCTACGCCACCGCATAGAATCCCTGATGCAGGCCCGCTCCCCACAGTACCTTGCCACCGCCCACCACATCATCGACATCGACGGCCTGACCTTCGCCCAAATCGCTGCGCTCATCAAAGAGTGCGTGGAGACCAACGTATTGAAAATCAAGGAATATAGCTTCCCACTTTAGCGATTATCGGGGCTAAAGGCATATTGTTATTCATTTAATATTCAAACATATACAGTAATCTTGTTTGTAGCGTCTCCGCATTGACGTAGCCGATGTATAAAGAAGGCAAGGCGTAAGTGCATAGCGATTATTTTACCCACTTGTCAGGAGAGGCCCGGAGAGAGACGCATCAATTCAGCGGCCTTGTTCAGCACGCTGGAGAGATGAATGTGATTGCGCTTTTAGAGTATCAGCAGAACGGCGAAGACATAGAGCATGAAGCCTTGGAATCGGAGACGGATCTTGGTGCTGTGACGCAGCATCTCCTCGGTCGGGTCGTCTTCCGCCATCTCGCGAAGGGTCTCTTCGGAAGGGATGCTTCTGTGTGGATATTTCCGGATGAGCTGGCCGTCGTTGAACCATGTCGCACCGCCGTTCGAGCGGTTGAGGGTGACGAGAGTCTTCTTGTCAGCGAAATATGTCGAACCTACAAGGCTTGAATGCACTTCCGGCATGATCACAGGCAATCGGTCAAACTGTTCCTTTGTGGATGAAACCAGCATCAGTGGGGTGAAGCCGGCGGCTTTCGCACCGTCAAAAGCAGCGGCTATCTTTGTCCAGAAAACTCCGTTGGTCTTGGACGGCTCATAAACCGAAACCGCAAGCACATTGCCGAGAGTCGCCAGCTCATCCTGATAATTGCCCAAAGAGTCCGCGAACGAGAGCGCGGGATTGTTGTCCTCGATGTCCGTTCCGTTGATGAAGATGGTCTCTGTGCGGACGTATGTCCAGGTCGAGTCCGGCAGATTGTCCAGATCAAAGGCTCCTTCCTGTCCGTTTTTCTCGTAGATGATTGTCGATTTATAGTAGCCGGAGTCCTTATCGCCGTCATTATTGGATGCCAGCAACTCACTTCCCGGAGTGAACTCCGTGTAGTCCACGAGCGGGATCGTTGCCAACGAATAGACAGCGAAGAGAATGATCGAGGCCGACGCGATGCCGAAGGAGACATATTTCCGCTTCCTGTTCTTCCCAAAATGCTTGAACGGCAGGAAAGCTACCATCGCCAAGGCCAGCAGAACCAGATTCTTGAGGAAGGTCTGGAAGTTGGTCAGATGGATGACCTCGCCGAAGCACCCGCAGTCGGTCAGGCTGACAGGATTGAATATGGCCAGGAACAACGTCAGAACCGTGAAGAAGACAATCATCGCCGAAGTGATGATCGCGACCTGCTTCCGCCAGACCCCGCTGATCATCGCGGCTCCGAGGAAGGCCTCGGCAAGGGCAAAAATCAAGGCGGCCACCTTCGCCGCCGGCAGCAGGAACGTGACATGGAAGAACCTGAAATATCCTTCCATCACCAGCCCCGCTCCGACAGGATCAAGCAGTTTGAATATCCCGGCGATCAGAAATACCACCCCTATGATGAATGCGCACAGCCTTCTGAGCCTGAAGAAAAATACGTTGTTCATTTAGTTTCGATGTGTTCGTCAATAACTTCCTTAACCTTTGCGAATATCTCGTCCGGTGGCAGCATCTCCCCGAACTCGTCCGAGCAGTCTATCCTGATGAAGTCCGGATCCGACGCGACCTGCTGCCTGTAAAGGGCCTGGACCTGCTTCTGGAACTCTATGTCCGATTCATGAATATCCTGGGAGCCGTGGAGATATTCCCTGTCGCTGCCGGTCCTCGCCGATTCCAACCTGCTCTCGACGAATGAGATAGGAACGTCCAGAAATATATTCAAGTCTGGCTTCGGGAGACCGAAGTCGCCATATTCAGTGTCCATTATCCACTTGCGCAGGCTTTCTTTTTCCGCCATGTCATGGAGTTTGGCGCATTGGTAGGCGATGTTTGAGTAGACGTACCTGTCAAGCAGCACCGAGCCGCCTTCAGCCAGGGTCTCCTTCATCTGCGGAGCGGCTCCGTGCCTGTCCTCGGCGAACAGCAGAGCGACCAGTTGAGGGTGCACGGTCTCGTTGCTGCCGAAATCCCCACGCAGGAACCGGCTGATCAGATCCCCGTAGACCGGCGCGTCATATCTTGGAAAGTGGATATACTCCAATTCCGGGCATATCTTTTCGAGATAAGCCTTCAACTTCTTGACTTGCGTGGACTTGCCAGCGCCATCCAATCCTTCCAGAACGACCAGCATAGCGATTGATTTTTTATGGAGGTCTTGAGTCGTGGTCAAAACTTCTCCCGAACCGCAAAGATATTCAATTTTTGTCTATTTTTGTCCAAAATTATTTCATTATGGGGAACAACGTATCAAGAAATATCCAGGTGATGGGCATCGTCAACCTCACCGATGACTCGTTTTTTGCGGGCAGCCGCAATCTGCGTCCTGACGGGACATTTGACGAGGAGCTTTTCCGTGGCAGGGTTGTGAATATGCTTGGGTCGGGAGCGGACATTCTCGATCTGGGGGCCTGCTCGACCCGCCCGGGATCTGATTCAATCAGTGAGGAGGAAGAATGGAGAAGACTGGAGCCGGCCTTACGGATTCTTGCGGCTGAGCATGAGGGAGTCCGTGTCTCCATCGACACATTCCGCCCAGAGGTCGTGAGCAGAGCCTATGACATCATCGGCCCTTTCATCGTGAATGATGTCAGCGGTGGATGCGAGGAGATGTGGTCGTTGCTCGGAAGGCTTGGGCTGCCGTACATCGCCATGCACACCCGTGGAACGCCTAAGAATATGCAGAGTCTCACGGACTATGACAACGTCACCGAGGCAGTCCGAGAGTTCTTTGTCGGGATCGCCGCCGAGGCGGACAGGCACGGGGTGAAGGACTGGATTCTGGATCCGGGGTTCGGCTTCGCCAAGACCGTGGAGCAGAACTGGCAGTTGCTCCGCGAGATGTCGGTGCTTCAGGAGTTCGGCAAGGAGATTCTCGTGGGCCTTTCCCGCAAGAGTTTTCTGTTCAGACCTTTGGGCATTACTCCGTCCGAGGCCCTGCCCGCCACTCAGGTCGCCGACTTCATCGCGTTACAAAACGGAGCGGACATCCTCCGCGTCCATGATGTCGCCGAGGCTGTCCGCACCGTCAAACTCTATCGTTTACTTTATGGTATGGCTTAATCCAACTTCTGTTTGATTTCGGTGATGACGAACGCTTCGATGCTGTCGCCGACCTTCAGGTCGTTGAACTTCTCGATGCCTATACCGCACTCCATTCCGGCAGAGACCTCCTTGACGTCATCCTTGCCCCTCTTGAGCGAGGCGAGTTCTCCGGTGTAGACAACGATACCGTCCCTGATAAGCCTGCACTGCGATGTCTTGGAGATCTTACCATCCCTGACAAGACATCCTGCGATCGTGCCGACCTTGGAGATCTTGAAGGTCTGCTTGACCTCCGCGGTTCCGGTGATCTCCTCCTTCTTGATAGGCTCAAGCATACCCTCGATACCGTCCTTGACATCGTTGATCGCGTCGTAGATGACGGAGTATAGACGGATTTCGATTCCCTGCTCGTCAGCGAGTTTCCTTGCATCGGTCGAAGGACGTACCTGGAATCCGATGATAACAGCATCAGAAGCCTCGGCCAGTATCACATCTGACTCGGAAATAGCTCCGACAGCCTTGTGGATCACGTTAACTCGAACCTGCTCGGTAGAGAGCTTGATGAGAGAGTCGGACAGAGCCTCCACAGATCCGTCCACGTCACCTTTCACGATGACGTTGAGTTCCTTGAAGTTGCCGATGGCTATCCTTCGTCCGATCTCCTCAAGGGTCATGTGCTTCTGGGTCTTGATGCCCTGGATGCGCAGCAGCTGCTCACGCTTGTTGGCGATCGCCTTGGCCTCCTTCTCGTCGCTCATCACATTGAACTTGTCACCAGCGCTCGGAGCCCCATTGAGACCAAGGATTGAAACCGGGGTAGATGGACCAGCTTCTTTCACTTTCTGTCCACGCTCGTTGAACATGGCCTTCACACGGCCGTAGTAACTGCCGCTCAGCACCATGTCACCGGTCCTGAGGGTACCGTCCTGCACAAGAACCGTGGCGAGATAGCCGCGTCCCTTGTCAAGGGATGACTCAATGACGGCCCCCACTCCATTCTTGTTCGGATTGGCCTTGAGGTCAAGAAGATCGGTCTCAAGGAGCACCTTCTCAAGAAGCTTGTCCACATTGATGCCCTTCTTAGCGGAAATCTCCTGACACTGGTATTTTCCACCCCACGCCTCCGTGAGGATATTCATTTGCGCCAATTGCTGGTAAATCCTCTCCGGCTGCGCACCTGGCTTGTCGATCTTGTTGATGGCAAAGACCATAGGTACTCCGGCTGCCTGCGCATGATTGATGGCCTCGACTGTCTGCGGCATCACCGCGTCGTCGGCGGCGATGATGATGATCGCAAGGTCGGTGAGCTGGGCACCACGGGCACGCATGGCGGTGAACGCCTCATGGCCAGGAGTGTCCAGGAATGTGATTCTTCTGCCGTCAGGAAGCTTCACGTTGTAGGCGCCGATGTGCTGCGTGATACCTCCCGCCTCCCCGGCAATGACATTTGATTTGCGAATATAGTCGAGCAACGATGTCTTACCGTGGTCAACGTGTCCCATCACCGTGATGATCGGTGGCCTTGGAACGAGATCTTCCTCACGGTCGGCCTGCTCGCTGCTTTCGGCGATCTCTTCCGAGATGTCCGCCGTGACGAACTCCACCTTATAGCCGAACTGCTCGGCCACAAGCACAAGAGCCTCGGCGTCAAGCCTCTGGTTGATGGACACCATAAGGCCGAGATCCATGCAAGCCTTGATGACCTCGTTGACCGGGGTGTTGTTCATGAGGGTAGCGAGGTCGTTCACGGTCACGAACTCCGTGACCTTGAGAACTTTCTTCTCGGCTATCTCCTGTGCCATCTCCTCCTGGGACTTGGCGGCGGCCTGCTCCCTCTTCTCCTTTCTGTATTTGGCTCCGAAGTTGTTCTTCTTGTTGTCGTTCATCCTGGCGTAGGTCTCTTTGACCTGCTTCTGGATTTCCTTCTGCATCGCCTCCTGCTCCTCCTCGGTCATGACCGGTTTGAAGCGATCGGCGCCACGGTTGCGTTTCTTTCCGCCCTTGCCCTGATCCTGAGCCTGCTTGGCATTCTTGTTTTTGTCTTTGCGAGAGCTGTTGTCGGCTTGTTTGCCTTCCTTCGCCACATCAACCTTCTGGCTTCCCTTGGCGATTCTCTCCCTCTTCTTGTTGCCCTTCTTAGGCTCGAACTGGGACAGGTCGATCTTACCAAGAACCTTGAGCCCCGGAGCGGAGCTTTCTGTCGCGGATTTCTCCTCTTTGACTTCCGGCTTGGCCTGAGGTTGCGGCTGCTGTTGCCGGGCTCTCTCCTGTTCCTCTTTCTGCCTTGCCGCCGCAGCAAGTTTCTTCTCGTGCTTGCTCAAGCGTCTGGCACCGTCATGGACGGAGCTTCCCTCCGCCGGGGTTTGGGCAGGGGTTTCTGTCTTGGCAGGCTCAGCCTTGACAGGCTCTGGCAGAGATTCCGGCTCTTTCACCGGCTCGTCGGCAGGTTCGGCCTTTTCCTCGACCGGTTTCTCGGCGACAGTCTCTGGCTGAGGCTCAGGTTCCGGCTGAGGCTCCGGCTCCTTCACCGGCTCGTCGGCAGGCTCGGCCTTTTCCTCGACCGGCTTCTCGATGACAGCCTCTGGCTGAGACTGCTCCGGTTGCTTGACCTCCGGAGCGGACTCCTGCTGGGCCTTGGGCTCCACCGGAGTGATGATGGTTGTCTTAATGACGGTCTCTTTGACTGGTTCCTCGAATTCTTCCTCGCGGGCGGTTTCCTGCTGCTTCCTGGATGTCTTCTCGAGAATCTCGTTGAGTTTTATGTCGACTTTCTCGGAGGCCTGCTTGAGTTCAAGGTCCTTTCCGAACTGCTTTTCTATCGCCGGAAGGTGCTCGTCCGAAATCTTGGCATTCGGATTCGCTTCGACCTCCACTCCCTTGCTGGCCAGGAAGTCCACCAGGTTCTGAAGTCCGATATTATAGGTTCTTATTATTTTGTTTAGTCTGATTTCTGCCATATTCAACCCCTTTTGGTAAACGTAAATTATTTTTCGCCAAATCCGCGGCAACTTTCCGCCGTTCGCCGATTGTTTGTCCGGTTGGACTATTCCTCAAATTCGGCTCTCAGGATCCTGAACACCTCGGCCACGGTCTCGTCCTCAAGGTCAGCCCTCTTGGCGATGTCCTCAGGCGTGAAAGCGAGCACGCTCTTGGCCGTGTCGCATCCGATCGCCTCAAGGCGGTCGATGACCCACTGGTCGATCTCGTTGCTGAACTCGCTGAGAAGCACGTCCTCCTCTTCCTGAGTCTCGTCTTTAGGAAGCTCTCTCCAAACCTCGATCTCCCTTCCGACAAGCATTCCGGCCAGTTTGATGTTGCAACCGCCGCGTCCGATGCCTTTCTTGACCTCGTCAGGCTGCATGTAGACCTTGATCTTGTCGGTCTCCGAGTTCCCCAGATCGATTGAAGACACCCTTGCCGGGTTGAGAGCCCTCTGGATGAGAAGCTGCGTGTTGTTGGTCCACTGAAGCACATCGATGTTCTCGTTGCGGAGCTCGCGCACGATACCGATGATTCTGGCCCCCTTCACACCGATGCAGGCTCCGATCGGGTCGATTCTTTCGTCGTAGGACTCGACCGCCACCTTGGCGCGCTCACCAGGGACACGGACAACCTTCTTGATGGTGATCAGACCGTCGAATATCTCCGGTACCTCATGCTCGAAGAGCTTCTCAAGAAACTCGTTGGAAGTCCTGGAAAGAGTGATGTAAGGAGTCGTGTTGTTCTTCATCTCCACGCTCTTGATGATCGCGCGGATTGTGTCTCCCTTCTTGAATCTCTCGCCCGGGATCTGCTCGGCCTTAGGCAGGTGCAACTCGTTGTTGTCGTCGTCAAGGATGATGACCTCCTTTGACCATGTCTGGTAGATCTCGCCCGTGAAGATCTCGCCGACCTTGTCAGAATAGGCCTTGAAGACATTCGCCTTGTCGATGTCCATGATGCGGCCCTGGAGATTCTGCCTGATGTTCAGGATTCCCCTTCGACCGAAGGACGCGAGGGACAGCTTTTTGGTGTAGACATCACCGATCTCGTAGTCATCGTCCCCGGTCTCCGCCTTGATCTGGTCGAGGGTGATCTGAGTGTTCGGGTTCTCCACTTCCTCGACGATGTCGAAGTTCTGGTAGATCTCGCAGTCTCCCTTGTCGACGTTGATGATGACGTCGAAGTTGTCAGCCGAACCGTAAGTCTTGGCGATCTGGGTGAGGAACACGTCCTTGAGCACACCCATCATCACCGGTCTGTCGATGTTCTTTTCCTCCTTGAAGTCCTTGAAGGCGTCAATCAGAGTGATTTCTTCTTTCTTTTCCATGTTTATATTCTTAATATCTTATTTCTTGAACACAATATGCGGAGTGACTGAGTTTATCTCCCCGAATCCGATGCGGTCCTCATGCTCCACGAGTTCCTTTTTCTTCTTGCCCTCCACAGACTCTTTCTGTGAATATCTCAGACATATTCCATCCTCGTCGGCTCCCGTGAGGACTCCGACGATCTTCTTCCCACCCTTAAGCCTTGCCTCAACGGCCGAGCCTATCGCTTTCTCATACTGCCTGAGCACCTTGAACGGCTGGTCAAGCCCGGCGGAGGTGACGGTGAGGGAATAGTCTTCCGCGTCCTTGTCAAAAGCCGCCAGAAAGGCGTCGTTCACGCTGACGCAATCCTCGAGGTCCATGTCGCCCGACTCTTTCTCAATGGTAAGCACGATGTCATTGTCATTACTGACGGTCACATCCACAATGAAGCAGCCACGAGCCTTCACAGCCTCTTCGATGCCGGACAATATCTGTTCTTTCCGCATACAATCCTGATTTTACAAAACAAAAGATAGGAGACGCTTTCGTCCTCCTATCTCTCACAACGATGCAAAGATAAGAATATTTTAGTGAATATGAAAATAAATTGCTTTCTTTGCAGAAAGTTTGGTAAAATTTGAAGAATTTAACGCCATAAAAGCATGGAATTTACCGCAAAGCAATTGGCTCAGGTGCTGAAGGGAACCGTTGAGGGCGACCCTCAGGCGACAGTCACATCATTCGCGAAGATAGAGCATGGCAAACCAGGACAGCTCTGCTTTTTCGCAAATCCGAAGTACGAGAAATATGTTTACACATGCAGGGCGAGCGTCCTGCTGGTCAATAAGGATTTCACCCCCAAGGAGACCGTGACGTCAACCATGGTGAGGGTTGACGACGCCTACAAGTCACTTGCGGACCTTCTTAAATATGTCTCTACGCAAAAACGTACCGACAAGAGGCACAGAGGGTTCCGCTCATCGTGGTTCCTTACCACAAAGTTCGGGAAGAAAGTCTACCTCGGAAGCCATTCCTACGTGGGGCACCACGCCAAGGTCGGTGACTACACCAAGATCTACGAGAATGTCTACGTCGGAGACAACACGGTGATCGGCTCGCATTGCATCATCTATCCAGGTGTCGTGATTTATCCCGGAATGGTCATCGGCGACAACGTGATCATCCACGCCAACGCTGTCATCGGTTCCGACGGCTTCGGCAACGCCCCGCTTCCTGACGGAACTTGGGAGAAGATCGAGCACATCGGCAATGTGGTCATCGGCAACAACGTGGAGATCGGCGCCGGCACGACCATCGACAAGTCCGAGATGGAATCCACGATCATCGGCAACGGTGTGAAGATCGACAACCTCTGCCAGATCGCCCACAACGTCCAGATCGGCGACAACACCGTGATGGCGGCCCAGTGCGGCATCGCCGGCTCCACAAAGATCGGCAAGAACTGCATCCTGGCTGGGCAGGTCGGCATCGCAGGGCACCTGAATATAGCCGACAACACCACGATCGGCGCCCAGTGCGGAGTCATCGGCAACATCCGCAAGCCAGGCCAGGTGCTCCTCGGATCTCCGGCCCTTCCACTTAAAAACTACCTCCGCAGCTACGCCGTCTTCAAGCGTCAGGGCGAGGAATAGCAGCCATTTGCCACGAATGGCAGGGTAATCCTTGAATATTCAAAATATCATTGCTATCTTTGCAGACTGCTGTGTTTTACGCAGCCTGCAAAAGAATGATTATGACTTCTAACAGACAAAGAACCCTTGCGGGGGAATATGAGTTCCATGGCAAGGGACTTCACACCGGAAGGATTTCGACAATGGTTCTCAAACCGGCTCCCGAAAACACGGGGATAGTATTCCACAGGGTGGATCTTGGCGAATCGGCTTTCGTGGAGGCCTTGGCCGAGAATGTGTCATCGACCGCCCGAAGCACGACGATTTCCAAGGGTGACGCCACTGTGGCGACAATCGAGCATGTCATGTCGGCCCTCACCGGGATGGGAGTGGACAACGCCTTGATAGAGATCGACAATGTCGAGGTCCCGATCCTTGACGGCAGCGCCCGCTATTATGTCGAGGCGATCGCCAAAGACGGTCTCAAGGAACAGGATGCGGAAAGAAAATATGTGACTGTTCCCGAGGAAATCGAAATCAAGGATGAAAAGACTGGATCCTATGTCAGAATAACCCCTGCTGATGCCCCGTCAATGGACATCACAGTTGATTTCGGCTCTAAGGTTCTCGGGGTCCAGACGGCTCATTGGGACGAGTCTACCGACTACGCCAAAGAGATCGGTCCGTGCCGCACGTTCGTGTTCTTCCATGAGATAGAGTACCTGTTCCAGAACAATCTGGTAAAGGGCGGGGATGTGGACAACGCCATCGTGATTGTCGAGCATCCGGTCCAGCCGGAGCAGGTCGAGAGGCTTTCGGCGCTTTTCAACGTGCCTGAACTCGCCATAAACGACAACGGGTACCTCAACAACCTCAAGCTCCATTTCCCGAACGAGTGCGGAAGGCACAAGCTTCTGGATCTCATCGGCGACCTGAGACTTGCCGGAGGTTATCTCAAGGCCAAGGTCACGGCATTCAAGCCGGGCCATACAATCAACACTCGGACGGCCGTGGCTATCCGTGAGAAATCTTGCTGATAAAACACTTAGAATATGAACACAATTTCACCATTAGCGTCGGTCAGCCCTAAGGCGAAACTTGGCGACAACATTGAAATCGGACCGTTCGCGTTCATCGATGATGACGTGGAGATCGGTGACGGATGCAAGATCCATCCACATGCGATGATATATTCATACGTCAGGATGGGAAAGAATTGCCAAGTGTTCCCTGGTGCTGTCGTCGGAGCAATCCCACAGGATCTTAAATATGAAGGTGAGGTCACCTACGTGGAAATCGGCGACAATGTCACCATCCGTGAGTGCGTGACGATCAACCGTGGCACAAAGGCCAGTGGAAAAGGTGTCACCAAGATCGGAAGCAACACATTGCTGATGTCCTACGTCCACGTCGCCCATGACTGTGTGGTCGGCAACCATTGCATCCTTGTAAGTTTTGTCGGCATCGCCGGAGAGACAGTCGTTGATGACTGGGCTATTGTCGGAGGCGGAGCGAAGGCTCACCAGTTCTCCAAGATCGGCTGCCACGCCATGGTCGGTGGCATGTCAAAGATCAATAAGGACATTCCTCCGTACGTGCTTTGCGGACGCGACCCGATCTGCTATTCAGGTGTGAACATCGTCGGACTCCGCCGTCGCGGATTCTCATCCGATGTCATCCGCAACATCAAGGACATCTACGACACGATTTATTTTTCCGGCTACAACATCACCGACGGCTGCGCCAAGGTAGAGGCCGGATTCCCTCAGAGCGAGGAGCGTGACATGATCCTGAATTTCATCAGAAGCTCGAAGCGTGGAATCATCAGGGCAAACGACTCCCACGAGAAGGGAGAATTTGAATAGTTCCGCTGAGCCGGCCGTGCTGCTGAGCGTGGCATGGTTTCCTCCGGTCAGCTATTTCGCATTGATGGCTAAAGACTTCATCTTGTCTGGGGACAGGGTGAAGCCTTCTGTCGTTTACCTTGAGGCCTGCGAGCATTATCAGAAGCAATCATGGCGGAACCGTTTCCTCTACTACGCCGCCGACGGTCCTCAGAGCCTGAACTTTCCGATTGTCCATGAGAGCGGCACCCACGAACTTCCGATCACAGAAATCAAGGTGGATTACTCGACCCCGTGGCTGATCCGCACCGAGCGGGCGATCGCCTCAGCCTACGAATCTTCCGCCTATTTTGAATATTACAAGGACGAACTCTTCGCCATTCTGGATTCGCGGCCGGAGACGTTGTTCGACCTTGATTTTCAACTGATCAAGTTCTTCCTCCGGAAGACCGGCATCTCGGTGGACCTGAGGAAGACCGATGAATATATCCCCGTCCGCTCCCGTGAAATACCTGTGGATACCGGCAGGTACGGGATGGATTACCGTGAACTGATCCATCCGAAACGCCCGGACAGCATCCTTAAAGACCTGAATCTGGAAAAACCGTACTTTCAGGTCTTTGCCCGAAAGTACGGTTTCGTTCCGAATCTTTCCATCATGGATCTTCTCTTCAATGAAGGTCCCGAGTCAATCTCCTATCTTAAAAACTTATAGACATTTTCGGTCACTGAGCCTGTCGAAGTGACCGAAAAAGGTCAGTGAACTTGTCGAAGTGACCGGACAAGGTTCAATCTGAATGCTACGTCAGAACCTCCACCCGAATGTCGCTGTGATGCTGTAGATTTCCCTCTTGTTGAGGATCATCGGAGAGTCAACACCTTCAAGGTAGTTGGCGTAAGGGGAAATATATTCATCGGCCAGCGTTGTCAGCCTTGCGGCGATGTCCGCAAAGAAAGAGCCGTTTGATGAATATCCAAGTCCAACAGAGAACGCATTGATCCTGTCATTCAGCTTAGTCTTCAGATCTCCGTCATAGACATATTCAGGAGTGGTTGTGAAATTGTACCCGGCGCGCACGGCGAGCTCCGGAACAGGCTTGAACTCCGCACCGACCCTTAACATGTGCGACACTCCCATGCAGTCGCGAATATCATCGTTCACACCATCGAAAGAGCTGTCCCAATTACCTTCCTTGCTCATGAACTTCATCGTGCTGTAGTCGGTCATCTCGTAGTCCGCACTCAGAAGGGCCATCCCAGCGAATGTGAACGCCGCTCCGGCATTGAGTCTGTATGGTGAACGAAGCCTATAGGAATAGTTGCCTTCCGGAGTCTGGGCCGATCCGTTGAACTGAGAGTGGGTGTAGTTCACATTCACGTCATGGCGCAAACGATCGTTGATCTCCATAACTGTCGGTGTTTGGACAGCAGCTCCAAGGCGTACTCCGTCAACCGGGGTGAAAAGAAATCCGATCTTCCCATAAACGCCGCTTCCTTCCGCCGTGTAGGAATAACGTGTGCGGTAGTTGTCAAAATAAGTACCTCCCTTCTCCCCGAAATCGATAGGGAATTTTCCGGGATCCTGCGCCGCCTCCTTGAAATACTCGTCGAAGTTATAGTTCAGAGAGGTGATGCCGAGATTCACTCCCAGGAAAAACTTGTGGCTGAAATTGAATCCGACATTCAGGATAGCGTCGTATTTGCTCCCGGTCACCTTGCGGCCGTAGGCCTGATCAAGGTTACCACGGAGGAACACGTCATAGATGTAATTGCCTTCCTCATCCTTTTCAGAGGTGTAGTTGTAGCCTTCAGTGGCCGCGATGTAGCGCCAGTAGTAGCTCGGATCCTTTTGATCTCCATAGTTGGCGATCGCGCCTGCCTGGGCGTTCGCTATGACGTTCCATGGGGCGAACTGATTTCTGTCATCCGCATAGTAGTAGGCGTTGTCCCTAATGTTGATCTCATTGTTGTTCGCATCGCGGTAACCGTTCAGGAAGTCGATGTCGAACCCATCGGCCGCCACTGCCATCGAACTCAGATAGCTTGTCTTGTCGTTCGTGCCTCCGGCCAGCATCTGCCCGGTGTAGTCGTTCGTCCCGTTGAACAGGAATCCGTATGTGATGGACGTCAGACCGCTGCTGTTCCCTGTTGACCAGTTGAGCGTGGCTCCGATGTTCGGAAGCGTCACCCTCGCGAGATTCTTTGTCCGCTCGTTGAGGAATATGTCACTGCCGTCTATCGGATAAGCACTGTAGGATGAACTCATTGAACTTATCGTCAGGTTCGGTGTGATCGTGAACTGGGAATATCCTGCCACAGCAGATCCCGCAGGGTTGATACCGATGGATCCGAGATCCCCTCCCACGGCGGTCATCGCGTTGCCCATACCGATCGACCTTGCCGTTCCGTAGTAGTTGTTCTGGCTGAATGTCAGCCCGTCGTACATTGTCTGCGCCCCGGCCGTGGCCACTGTCAATGACACAAGCGCAGTGAATATTACCTTTCTCATTTCAATTGTTTTTAATGGTTACCTTCTTCCGCCTCCGCTTCTGGAGCCTCCGCCACTGTACGAACCACCTGAACTTCTTGATGATCCGCCGCCGGAGAACCCGCCGCCTGAGTAGCTACGGCTTGAACTGCCGGAAGAATATGAACTTGAGGAACTTCTGCTTGTCGAGTAACCGCTGGAGTTCCTTGATGAAGAACCGGATGAATAGTCGCCGCTTGAAGATGACCTATACGATCCTGACGATCTGTAGCTGCCGGACGAGCTTCTGCTGTTGCTTCCGCCGGAATAGCTTCCTGATGACGACCCGCTTGAACTTCTGCTACCGCCAGCGGGCCTTGAGTACATTGTCGACGATGACGATGACCGGCTGCCGCCATAGGACGATCTTACCGAGGAGGACCCGGTTGAGGTCCCGTACGAAGAAGAGCCGTTGGACCGTGCAGTATTCCCTACAGATGACCTTACTGACGAGGATCTGCCGGAATAAGATCTTACAGACGATGATGCCGGTCTGCTGACCGAGGATATCGAAGACCTTGTACCGCCCGTGCGTCCGCTTAGGCTTGATGATCTGGTCGCTGATGCGGATGATGATCTTCCACCGAATCCCGATCCGTTTCTGGATCTGGTCATGGATGAGCTTCTCACTCCCGCACTCCTTGATGCCGAGCCGATTCCGCCTCTTCTGCTGGATCCTGTCGTGGACAGACGTGGAGTATAGACTCTGCCGCTGCCCGGACCGAAGAAGTCGTGGTCGTGAAAGTGATGCGATCCATGTCCCCATCCTCCGTGATACCACGGGTCATGCCATCCGCCGTACCAGCCTCCATACCAACCACCGTACCATCCGCTATGGTACCAAGGATCCCAATACCACGGGTCGTACCATCCGCTGTAATACCACGGATTGCCCCAACCCCATGAATATCCATAGTACCAAGGGTCATAATGCCAAGGTGAGTACCATCCGCCGTAGTACCAAGGGTTCGCGCCCCAATAGATTGAGGTGTAGAAAGGACGGTTCCATGAGTACCATGACGTCGCGTACCAAGGCTGGTATGCCGCCCATGTGTCAAACCCGTTGTCGTAAAGGTAGACGGATGTGGTGTTGTTCGTGTTGTTGAAATCTATTCTCGCCGCTTTGTTCTCAGGTATGAACAGAGTGTCCACCTTCTCCCCGCTTTTCATGAATATCGGTGAGTTCTTTGTCTTTGCCACAAGAAGGTCGGTCTCCTCGTCGTTGGCTGAGGCGGCAGCCTCCTTGGCCTGATGGACCTTGGACTTGGAGGTATAGTAGATTCCATCCTGATACTTCTGTCTGGAAGCATCGCTGGCATACTGCACCGCTGAACCGCACGAAGTCAGTGCCAGAAGCGCCGAGATAAAGAGGATTGTGCGTGTTTTCATTTCTGAATCTCCTATATTTAACAATAAATTCGTAACTTCGTGGCCGCATCCAAAGGTATCGGCCACACAAATGTTCATCAATGAACAAAATCCATACCTTTCGGAATATTGCACAATTATAAGAATAATTGACAAAAACAGCAAAAGTATATGGCAAAGGAAGTGACAAAAAGGTCTGAGAACTATTCTCAGTGGTACAATGATCTGGTCGTTAAGGCTGATCTGGCGGAGCAGTCCGCCGTCAGGGGATGCATGGTCATAAAGCCTTATGGCTACGCGATCTGGGAGAAGATGCAGCATGCCCTTGACACGATGTTCAAGGAGACAGGTGCGGTGAACGCTTACTTCCCGCTTTTCATCCCTAAGTCGTTCTTCAGCAAGGAGGCCGAGCATGTCGCTGGATTCGCCAAGGAGTGCGCCGTCGTCACTCACCATAGACTAATGAACGACCCTGATGGAAAGGGTGTGGTCGTGGATCCGTCAGCGAAGCTTGAGGAAGAGCTTATCGTGAGGCCGACTTCCGAGACGATCATCTGGAGCACCTACAAGAACTGGATCACATCCTGGAGGGATCTCCCTATCATGTGCAACCAGTGGGCGAACGTTGTCCGCTGGGAGATGCGCACAAGACTTTTCCTCCGTACCGCCGAGTTTCTCTGGCAGGAGGGGCACACGGCCCACGCCACTTCGCAGGAGGCTCAGGAAGAGGCGAAGAGGATGGTCGGTGTGTACGCCAAGTTCGCCCGCGAGTTCATGGCTCTGCCTGTGATCGTGGGACACAAGAGCCCTAACGAGAGGTTTGCCGGAGCGCTTGACACCCTCACCATCGAGGCGATGATGCAGGACGGAAAGGCTCTTCAGGCCGGAACATCGCACTTCCTCGGCCAGAACTTCGCGAAGTCATTCGATGTGAAATACACCGACAAGGAAGGACAGCAGCAATATGTCTGGGCTACCTCCTGGGGCGTTTCCACAAGACTTATGGGAGCCCTTGTCATGGCCCACGGTGACGACAACGGACTCGTCCTGCCGCCGGCTCTCGCTCCTATCCAGGTTGTCATGGTCCCGATCTACAAGACAGAGGAGGAACACAGCAGGATTCTGGATAAGATGGATCAACTGAAGAAAGCCCTTGAGGCAGAGGGGCACACCGTCAAGATTGATGACCGTGACACCCTGCGTCCTGGATTCAAGTTCGCTGAGTGGGAACTCAAGGGAGTTCCTGTGCGTCTGGCCATGGGACCTCGCGATCTTGAGAACGGCACGGTTGAGGTGCACAGAAGGGACACTCTCGAGAAACAGACGGTCGCTCTCGAAGGCCTTGACAAGTCTATAGCCGCCCTTTTGGACGACATCCAGAAGACGATTTACCAGAAAGCTTTTGATTTCCGTGCGTCACACGTCGAGATGTGCGATGACTGGGAGGAGTTCAAGGCCAAGATCGGCACCGGCAAGTTCCTGCTGTGCCACTGGGACGGCACCGCCGAGACCGAGCAGAAGATCAAGGACGAGACCAAGGCCACGATCCGCTGCATCCCTGTGGACAGTTTTGTCTGCGAGGAGGAAGGCAAGGACATCTACTCCGGCAAGCCGTCGAAGCAGAGGGTGGTGTTTGCCATCTCATATTAATTAATATTCAATAAACTGACTATGAACGTGAATGCAATCAAGCGAACCGCGTTGTCTGTGGCTCTTGCGCTCGTCGCTTTGGGGGTGTCCGCACAGACGGACACGACAAGGAGAAACGCCCAGTCCGCCGCCGCGGCCGCAGCCAAACTGCTGACGCAGACAGAGGAGACGAAGGTCGTGACTCCGAAGCCGAATTATTGGACGAACTCGCTGATGACGAACCTTAACTTCGTGCAGAGCAGTTTCACCAATTGGGCCAAGGGAGGTTACAACAACTACGCCTTGAGCGCCTACATCGACGGCAACGCCAAGTGGAAGAAAGACGAGATGTACTGGAACAACCGTCTCCAGCTGGACTACGGCTTTCTTTACTCTGCCGACAAGCCGATCATCCAGAAAAACAAGGACAGGATCCTATTCGAGAGCACTTGGGGCTACAAGGCCACCAACACCTTGAACTATTCCGCAAAGTTCACGTTCCTGAGCCAGTTCGCCAACGGTTACAACTATCCTACTCCCGCTGTGGAGGAGGACAAGGAGCCGTCAAGCAAGGATTGGAGGAATGCCCGGGTGCTCAAATCCAGCATCCTTTCTCCGGGAACGGTCAATCTTGGTCTTGGTATCGATTGGGTGCCGAACAAATGGCTGACAGTCAACATGGCACCTATCACCGGTGGCTTCACCATCGTCGGCAGCGAGAAATTGAGGAAGAACAACGGTATGGAGAGAAAGCGGAAGTACGAGAATGTGGAGGAATATCCTGACGCCAAGGATGAGAAGAACATCTACTACACGACCGGAAACTATTACAAGCCGGCCCGTTTTGAGTTCGGTGCCCAGCTGACCGCCGACGCCAAAGTCAAGGTCAACGATAATTTCGAGGGCTCGACGCATCTGCTCCTGTTCTCCAACTATCTTAAGAACCCTGAGAACATCCGTGTGAACTGGGACACCCGTATGATGTGGAAACTCAGCAGGTTCTTCTCTCTGAACATCACGACCAACCTCATCTACGACGACACTGTCCTGATCACGGACAAGGACGGCAACACTGGAAGGAGAGTACAGTTCGCCCAGGCTCTACAGTTCGGCTTCACGTACACGTTCGCAAGCAAAAAATAGAATTCCTGAATATGCAGGAGCGTTTTGACAGAATCCTGAAAGGGCTGCTTCCCGATGGTGAGGCGGTCCTTTTGGCTGTCAGCGGCGGCATTGATTCGATGTGCATGGCCGACCTGTTTCTCAATTCAGCCAGCAAAGTGTCTTTCGCATTGGCCCACTGCAATTTCCATTTGAGAGGTGTGGAGAGTGACTCGGACGAGGCTCTTGTCAGGGAATGGGCTGAAAGCCACGGAATCATATTCATAAAAAAGGATTTTGATACTTCGGGGTACGCCGCCTCAAAGGGAATCAGCATCGAGATGGCGGCGAGGGAGCTACGTTACGGATGGTTCGCGGAGATGTGCCGTGGGCAGAAATTCTCTGCCCTTGCGGTCGCCCACAACGCCAATGACAATGCTGAGACGATGATTCTGAATATGTTGCGTGGCACCGGGGCGAAGGGAATGACCGGAATGCGCCGCAACTCGCCTCTGCCGGACTCTGACGCAGCGCTTATCCGGCCACTGCTCGATTTTCCGAGGAAAAATATTCATGAATATGCGGTCTCGCATGGTCTGCGGTGGCATGAGGACAGCACCAACGCTGATTCCGCCTACAAGCGCAACTGCATCCGCAACGAGATATTCCCGCTCTTCGAGAGGCTGAATCCGTCGTTCCTGACAACGCTGAACGAGGACATGGAGCGGTTCGCTCAGGTTCAATCCATTGCTGATGAATATGTCCGCTCGGTTTCGGCGGAGGTCGTCCACCCTGGCTCTTACGGCCTTCCTGTGGTTGACCATAAGAGACTTACATTGAAGAAGAATTGGGAATATGTCCTTTTCCGTCTTCTGGAGCCATTCGGGTTCACCTCCTCTGTGGTTGCGGATCTCGCGACTGTTCTGAAAAGTCGCGGGACCGTCAGCGGCAGGAAGTTTTTTGCAAATGAATATGTTGCCGTGACTTCGTCCCGGGATATTGTTATATATCCGGTCGCAGAGCCTGTCGAAGCGACTGGCATAACCATTGAAGATCCGGGAATATATTCATTTAACGGAATAAGATTCTCCGTCTCTCAGTCGGACGATGTGAATGCTGTTAAAACATCCGTTGGCGAGACCAAACTTGATCTCCCGTTTCCTTTTGCGGTCAGGCATTGGCGGTCAGGCGATTGGATGCGCCCGTTAGGCATGAAGGGCCGCAAGAAGTTAAGTGACATGTTCGTTGACCTCAAATTCAGTCTTCCGGAAAAGGAAAAAGCCCTCGTCATCGCTGACGAAGGCTCTCATGTCTTGGCTTTGATCGGTCACCGCATCGATGACTCGGTCAAGGTCACGAAAGAGTCAACTTCCGTGACCGTCATCCGCATTATCTGATCTCAATCTCAAACGGCATCCTTGCGAAGACAAGGTCTCCCTGCCCTTTGGCCCAAGTCCTCTGCCAATTGAGCAGATTTCTGGCTACTCCCTCCAGCGGAGTGCCTTCAAGCACGTTCGCCATAGCCTCCTCTGGATTTGTGGTCTTGCCGAACTGTTGGAGCAGTTGCTCCATTGCGGTCAAAGGTTTCGGGTAACTTGCGATTCCCCAATTCTCCACATCGGAGTCTCCGGCCATCACCGCCGCATAATTTATGGCATCCTCCAACGTCCCGATCTCATCCACAAGTCCGATTTCAAGAGCGTCGGCGCCGGTCCAGACACGTCCCTGGGCGATCTCGTCCACAGACTCGAATGTCTTGCCGCGTCCCTCGGCCACGATGCTGACGAAGTTGTTGTAGATGTCATCCACATAGACCTGCATCCAGGCTGTCTCCTCAGCGTCGAACGGCCTTGTCAGCGAAAGCATGTCCGAATGCTTGTGGGACTTGACAGGGACCATGTTGACGTGGGCGATGTCCTTGAGGGTCTTCCCGAACTCAGGGATGGCGGAGAACACACCGATTGAGCCGGTCAGTGTCGTGGCGTTTGTGAAGATGTGGTCGCAGCTGTTCGAGATCCAGTAGCCGCCGGAAGCCGCATAGTCACCGTAAGAGGCGATGACTGGTTTCACAGCTGTGGTGAGGTCTATCTCTTCCTTGATCTTGCTGGCTGCCAGCACAGTTCCGCCAGGAGAGTTGACCCTGAACACGACAGCCTTGACGGTGGAGTCGGCCCTTACTTTGGCGATGATGCTTGCGAAACGGTCTCCGCTGATGTTGTTCGGATCGTCCTGCTCCAGGATATTCCCGTTGGCGTAGATGACTGCGATCTTCTTCTTTGCGGTCAGGTTCGGCGTGGCTTTAGCGGCTGCATAGTCGCTGAAAGGTATGAATTTCACATCCTTGTAACTGCCTTTGCCCGCAAGGTCGGCGAGTTTTTCCTTATATTCCTCAACAGAAAGAACGCCGTCGGCCAGATTGTGATTGACCATGTCTTCCGGAAGGGCGATCGAGAGGTGGTCGATGAAATAGTCGAGTGAATCCACGCACACGCCCCGGCTTTCAGCCGTCTCGGCTACGATGGTATCCCACATCGAATCTATCATCGCCTGGTTCTGCTCCATGTTCTCAGGGCTTGGAGCGTTCTTGACATACATCTCGCCGGCGCTCTTGTACTTCCCGTGGCGGATGAGCTGGTAGTTTATTCCGAGTTTGTCCAGCAAGTCTTTGAGGAACAACATTCTGCCGCTGATTCCCAGCATGAAAGTGTTGCCGCCGTGGTGACTGGTAGTGTATATCTTGTCGGCCACAGACGCGAGATAGTAGGTTCCTGACGTGAAAGCCTCACCGTAGGCTATCACCGCTTTGCCGCTCTTCCTGAAATCGGTGAGAGCCTTGCGGAGTTCCTCCAGTTTGCTGAGGCTGGTGGCGATTCCGTCCGTCTTGACGAGAATGTACTGGATTCCGGGATCCTCTGCGGCCTTGTGGATTGCTGTGACAGCGTCATAGAGTCCGACCATAGCCACATCGTTGCCTTGGATCGAGGACAAAGGATTGCTTTCCTGTGTCTGTTCGGCGACCGCGAACCTGGACATGTCCATCAGCAGGACGCCTTCTTTAGGAATGGCGGCGCCGGAGCCTCCAGAGGGCGAGGCCGCCGATGCGATCATAGAGCCGAGCATCATGAAGAACATGAAGAACTTCACTATGCCCCAGACGAACAAGCCGCACAGCACGGCCAGCACCCATTTGACGAATTCTTTTGTGTTCATATCTTGAAAACGTTTTGGTTTCTCTGGTGACGTAATTTTGTACAAATTTAAGCATTTTCTTAATAACCAATTATTATATTTGTGCCAGTGAGATACTTTATTGTAAACGGTAGACCGTTTTGGAGACAATGGTATGAAAAAGTTCATAGTCGCGGGAATATTCATGGTTCTGTGTGTCGGGCTCAATGCCCAGTCGGTTGACACTGCCAACATTTATAAGGATAGAACAGACAGTCTAAGTGCCACTGTCTTTGTCGGGCATCAGGACAACAGCATCTCACGGGGAAAGACTTTGCGGACCGAGTTGATCTCCGCCTCGGGGCTTCAGAAGATGGCCTGCTGCAATCTGGCGGAGAGTTTTGAGAACTCGGCCAGCGTGACGGTAGGTTATTCGGATGCGGTGACCGGGGCGCGGCAAATCAGGATCCTCGGACTTTCCGGAACCTACACCCAGATGCTGGACGAGAACCGCCCAGTCATGAGAGGGATTACAGCTCCATACGGGCTCTCTTACGTTCCTGGGCCGTGGCTGGAGAGCATCCAGATCGCGAAAGGCTCTCCGTCCGTGATCAACGGTCTGGAGTCGATGACCGGGCAGATCAATCTGGAGCACAAGAAGCCGACGGAGGAGAAGCCGCTGTTCATCCAGGCTTCGATGATGAGCGACACGAAAGCGGATTTCAACGCGACTTCCGCATGGCAGCTTAGCCCTACCATCTACACGATTGTATTGGGTCATGTGAGCGGGAACTTCAAGACTTACGACATGAATCACGATGGATTCCGGGATGACCCTAAGATGTTGCAGTTCAATGTGGCGAACAGGTGGCTTTACTACACGCCTGAGCTTCAGGTACGTTGGGGTGTGAAGGCGGTCAGGGACCGCCGCCAGGGCGGGATGGACGGGTATGACAAGGACCGGGTTCTCTCATGGGTCTCTAAGACAACGGTCACTGAGTCTTCTGAATTGACCTCTATCAAGGAATCTCTGGCCGGCACATCTTGGGGCACCGACATTACCAACAGCCTCCTGAACGCCTACCTGAAAGTCGGCAAGCCCCTTCGTGAGGATGGATCGTCCAGCATAGCCGCCATCGCTGACTGGTCGTGGCAGAAAAGCGACTCATGGTTCGGCGCTTCTTCATATCTGGCTGAGCAGCAGTCCGGTTTTGTCAATTTTCTTTACAGAAACAAGTTGAACGACTCCCATGACTTTACTGTCGGCCTCTCCGGCACATTCGACCACATTGACGAGGATGTCGCAAAGCTGGACTACAATCTGTGGAATATGTCGGAGGGCGGGAATATTCTGAGCCCATATTCGGGAATCGCGGATCATTTCTTCGGTGGCGCTTACGGGGAATATACCTTCCACGCCGGGGACATATTCACATCCATCGTTGGTGTAAGCGCCGACTGGTACAAAGGGAACGGGTTCAAGGTGGCGCCGAGGGTGACTTTGAAATATTCACCGTCGGAGTGGTTCGTGGCGAGGGCGAACGGCGGCAGAGGATTGAGGTACGCCGACCCGGTCGCTGACAACATCGGAGTGATGTCCACCCACAGCAGGCTTAAAGGCGATTGTATGGACCGGCTGCTGGAGGATTCGTGGACGTTCGGAGGCAATGTGACATTCTACATGCCGTTCGGGGTGGATCCTTCCAAAACGTATATCAGTTTCGATTATTTCCGCACTCAGTTCTCTCGTCAGCTGATGGTGGACTATGAGGTGCCGGGAGCGGATGTGAACGGCGGCCGTGATATCTGGTTCTTTGATTCCGATGGAAGACGGTCATATTCAGACAACTGGCAGGTGGATTTCAATGTCGAGCCGTTTGACCGATTCACTGTGGCTTTGACAGGGCGCTACACTAATGCGCGTCAGGAGAATTATAATGGCGCTTTGGTGGAGAAACCGATGCTAAGCCGTTTCAAAGGCGTGCTGAACCTTCAGTACAAGACCAATTTGGGTCGATGGATATTCGATTTTACCGCATCCGTGAACGGTTCGGCCAGAGTGTATGATTTCATGAAGAATTTGAAGGATGACAGAGGGAATCTGCTTTATGCTGACGGCCGCACGCCTGTCTATCCTTTGCTTTATGCCCAGATCACCAGGCGTTTCCGCGGGTTTGACATCTATGCCGGAGTGGAGAATATCACTGATTTCACTCAGAAGCACGTACTGGTCGGGGATCGCTATTCCACTGGAGAGTGGACCCCTTGGACTTCCGGTTTCGACGCGAGCTGTGTCTGGGGGCCGATTATGGGTCGCCGGATCAATGTTGGCGTGAGATTGACGCTCTGGAGGGCGACGAAGAACAATTAAATCACTATCTTTGTACGATTAACCTTGGCGCGGGAAACTACGCTGTAATATTATAAGGTGTTTATGAAAAGAATATTATTGATGGCGCTGGCGGCTTTGACGCTTGCTGTCCCTTGCGCCTTGGCTGAAGTTCCGACTTCTGAATATGCCGCTGAGATGCCGGCCGACAAGAATGTCAGCGAGGTGGTTTTCGCAACCAACATGCATTGCGAAAAGTGCGTGAACAAGCTCAATGAGAACCTGTCGTTTGTCAAAGGTGTCAAGGATTTGAAGGTGTCGCTCAAGGATCAGACTATCAAAATAAAGTACGACAATCGCAAGACCAGCGAGAAGACTCTTGCCGACGTCATCAAGAAACTTGGCTACAAAGCCGAAAAAGTTCAGAAATAATTATGAGCCAGAAACCATCCATTCCAAAGGGAACACGTGATTTCGGTCAGCAGAGCATGGCCGAAAGAAATTATATCTTCGACACCATCAAGAAGGTCTTCAAGACTTTCGGTTATGCCCAGATCGAGACTCCGGCCATGGAGAATCTCTCAACCTTGCTCGGCAAGTATGGAGAGGAGGGGGACAAACTTCTGTTCAGAGTCCTTAATTCCGGTGACTGCTTCTCAAAGGTCAACTTTGAGGATTACCACACGGAAGACGGAGGGGTGAACAGTGTCGCCCTTTCCAAGGAGGTTTGCGAGAAGGGACTTCGCTATGATCTGACCGTGCCGTTCGCCCGTTTCGTGGTCCAACACCAGAATGAGATTTCCTTCCCGTTCAAGCGTTTCCAGATCCAACCGGTCTGGAGGGCTGACAGGCCGCAGAAGGGACGTTACCGTGAGTTCTATCAGTGCGATGTGGATGTGATCGGCAGCAAGTCTCAGGTCAATGAGCTTGAGTTGGTGCAGATTGTGGACAAGGTGTTCGGCCTTCTGGACGTGAATGTGCTCGTGAAGATCAACAACAGGAAGGTGCTTACCGGTTTCGCCGAGATCTGCGGATTCCCGGACAAGGTCGTGGACATCACGGTGGCTATCGACAAACTGGACAAGATCGGTCTGGAGAGCGTCGAGGAGGAGATGCGTGAGAAAGGTCTGACAGATGGCGCCATCGCCGTGATCGAGCAGATCCTGAAACTGTCCGGCTCCACTTCCGAGAAATTGGCTTCTATGCGTTCCTTGATGAACGGCGGTTCCGCTTCGGGACTCGTTTCCGAGACCGGTCTCAAAGGTCTTGACGAACTTGAGGAACTGTTCGGCCTGATCGATGCGGCTGGTGTGAAATGTCCTGTGGAAATTGACTTATCTCTGGCGCGTGGTCTGAACTATTATACCGGTGCGATCTTCGAGGTGAAAGCCCTTGATTTCCAGATCGGCAGCATTTGCGGTGGAGGCCGTTACGACAACCTTACCGGAATATTCGGTCTTCCGGACATGTCCGGTGTCGGCATCAGTTTCGGGGCCGACAGGATCTACGATGTCCTCAAGGGATTGGACAAATTTCCTAAGTCTCTGGCTTCCAGCACGACTTTGCTGTTCGCCTGCATGGGTGCGGAAGAGCTTCGCTACGTCCTGCCTGTCGCCGCCGCCCTGCGTTCCGAGGGCGTTTCCGTAGAGGTTTATCCGGAACCGTCCAAACTTAAGAAACAGTTCGACTACGCCGAGAAGAAGTCCATCCCGTTCCTCTCCATCAACGGTGGCAACGAGGCCGAGGCCGGCACCATCCAGCTGAAGAACCTCACCACCGGCGAGCAGAAATCCTTCTCCAAGGCCGACATCTCCGGAATGAAGGGGTTTATGAATATATAAGGATAAGCAATTGTAATACAAATATCTGAAGCAAGTCTACTTCTGAAATTTTGGTAACGTGCAAAATTTCAGAAGTAGACTTGCTTCAGAGTGATTCGGATTCAAGCAGATTATACGCATTGGGTGTCATAGATTTGTTTGTAATGCTGCACTTGCTTTTTGACGCTGCCTTTGCATATTTTTTTTGAAATAGTTTTGCATTTCAGGAAAATATTACTACCTTTGTAGTCCAACATCGCGGGGTAGAGCAGTTGGTAGCTCGTCGGGCTCATAACCCGGAGGCCGGAGGTTCGAGTCCTTCCCCCGCTACTAACACGGACGCTGAGCAATCAGTGTCCGTTTATTTTATCCCATCACC
The DNA here is from genome assembly GCA_002438845.1 of Bacteroidales bacterium UBA6366. Lineage (GTDB taxonomy): Bacteria > Bacteroidota > Bacteroidia > Bacteroidales > UBA932 > Cryptobacteroides. The sequence goes on along the minus strand of DJRG01000087.1, from coordinate 4,420 downwards.
CCTCGCTGAACCACGTGGAAACCAGGTCAAGCGAGGGATTATGGACCAAGTCCAAAACCCTGTGTCGGTCACTTCGACAGGCTCAGTGACCGAGGCAAGTTCAGTGAACGATTTATTAAAAGCCAGTGTAGTTCCATGGGGTAATGGCGCGGAGTTCCTCCTTGACGGAGTCGCTGACGGCCAAGCCGTTGACAAAGTCCTCGATGGTTTTCTCATCGATGGCGGAGCCGGTGCGGGTGAGATTCTTGAGGGTCTCGTACGGGTTCGGGTAGTTCTCGCGGCGGAGGATAGTCTGGATGGCCTCGGCGACCACGGCCCAGTTGCGGTGCAACTCGGCATCGATGGCAGGACGGTTCAGAATCAGTTTTCCGAGTCCTTTCTTAAGCGATGCAAGGGCGATCATTCCATGGGCCACAGGGACTCCGATGTTGCGCTGGACGGTGGAGTCGGTCAGGTCTCTCTGCAATCTGGAAATCGGGAGCTTCATCGACAGGAATGTCAGCACGGCGTTGGCCATTCCAAGGTTGCCTTCGGCGTTCTCGAAGTCTATCGGATTGACCTTGTGAGGCATGGCCGAGGAGCCGACCTCGTTCTTGGCGACCTGCTGATGGAAATATTCCATAGAGATGTAGGTCCAGATGTCGCGGCAGAGATCAATCAGGATCGTGTTTATGCGGCGGAGGCAGTCGAATATGGCCGCGAGGTTGTCGTAGTGGTCAATCTGGGTAGTCGGGAAGGATCTCTTGAGGCCAAGCGAGGCCACGAACCTGTCGGCGAAAGCCGGCCAGTCGAAGTCCGGGAAGGCCACCTTGTGGGCGTTCATATTTCCGGTCGCGCCACCGAACTTGGCAGGCCAAGTCAGCTGGCCGAACTGGCGAAGCTGCTCGTCAAGCCTTGAGACAAACACCTGAAACTCCTTTCCGAGCCTTGTCGGAGTGGCCGGCTGTCCGTGCGTCCTGGCAAGCATCGGAACATCCTTCCACGCATCCACATCGGCAGACAAAATGGCGATCACTTCTTTCAGCGCGGGAATATATTCATTCTCAAGAGCTTCCTTTAGCATAAGCGGCTGAGCCGTGTTGTTGATGTCCTGGGAGGTCAGACCGAAGTGGACGAACTCCTGCCAGCGGGATATCCCAAGAGCCTTGAAGTTGTCCTTGATGAAATATTCAACGGCCTTGACGTCGTGGTTGGTGATCTTCTCGATGTCCTTCACTTTCTGGGCGTCCTCCAGAGTCATCGACTGATAGAGTTGGCGCAGACGGGAGAACAACTCCTCTCGTGTCATCCCCGTGCCTTCACCGAAATCGGCAAGCTGGGGCAGAGGAATCCCGCACAGGGCGATGAAATATTCCACCTCCACGCGGACACGGTCGCGGATCAAGGCGAACTCGCTGAAGTACTGTCTCAACGATGCGGTTTTGGCAGCATAGCGACCATCGATCGGAGACACTGCCAGAAGAGAATGAAAGTCCATATTCATGTAAAATTATTTTTCTATGACGTACACATCATCGCCCGGCTCGGCGAATCCGAAGTTCTCACGGGCGAATTGCTCCAGGGAATCCTTGCTGTGGGTCAGTCCGTGGATCTGGCGGTCCATATCCTGGATCTCGGTTCTGTACTGCTCAATCAGCCTTTCCTGATTGCGGATCTCGAAACCGGCCTTGACCCAACGGACGATGTTGTTCTGGTTCACAAAACCGACCATGACAACGAAAATGGTGGTAGCCACGATGGCATATCTGACAAAGGAACGTTTCTCCGCGTTCCCGCCATCCTTGCCGGTGTCCCAGATGTCCTTGAACTTTCCCACTTCAAATAGAACAATATGTCTGCAAAAATAGTTATTTTTGTAGAATTAAGAAGTCGGTTTGATTGTTTGTTTGAAGTTTTTCTCTTCAAAACATTTCAAACGGACCAAAACGACTCCGAGGGAATGACAGTAATCATTAATATTCAAAAATATGAAACCTACACTTCTTGTACTTGCAGCCGGCATGGGCAGCCGTTACGGCGGCCTGAAGCAGATGGACGGACTCGGCCCTAACGGCGAGACCATCATCGATTATTCCATCTACGATGCGGTTCACGCCGGATTCGGCAAGGTCGTTTACATCGTCAGGGAATATTTCCGCGAGCAGTTCGAACAGACCGTGAAGGAGAAGTACAGCGGCATCACCTGCCCTGACGGAACTCCGCTTGAGTTCGACTTCGTGATCCAGGAACTGAACAAGATTCCGTCACAGTTCACCCTCAACCCTGAGAGGCAGAAACCTTGGGGAACCGCCCACGCCGTGCTGATGGCCAAGGATGTCATCCACGAGCCGTTCGCCGTCATCAACGGTGACGACTACTACGGGAAGGATTCCTTCAGGATTCTCGGAGACTGGCTCAGGGCTCACGAAGGCGCCACCGGAACGTGCAGCATCGTCGGCTTCGAGCTTGACAACACTCTTTCCGAATATGGCAAGGTCTCCCGCGGCATCTGCTACTATGACAAGGATCTCCACCTCACCGGCATCGCCGAGCACCTGAACATCGGAAAGGAAGCCGACGGCAAGGTCTACGGCGACAACTCCGTCAACGGCGAGACCCACGTCGAACTTGACGGCAAGGCGCTTTGCTCTATGAATATGTGGGGCTTCACCCCTGACTACTTCCAGCTCAGCGAAGAGGTGTTCACTTCCTTCCTGGAGCAGAACATCAATGAACTCAAGAAGGAATATTACATCCCTTACGCCGTTGACATCCTGATGAAGGAGCGCGGCTACAAGTGCGAGGTTCTATCGACAGACTCACATTGGTTCGGCGTCACCTACAAGGAAGACCGCCCGGGCGTTGTGGCCAAGTTCCAGGAGCTCGTTGACAAGGGCGTGTATCCTACACCGCTCTGGAAGAAGTAATGTCCTTTCTCAGACCACGCAAGGTCGAGAGAAACTACGACCTTTTCTCCGGCTGCGCCTGGTACACTCCGGGCGTGGCCGGTGTTTTCGCTGTGCTGGGCTGGTTTCTGGCCGGGATGATACTCGGGAGTCTGGTCAATGTGGGACTTCTGCTCTTCGCACCTGGATTTCCGCTATATTACAGCATGCTGATCATTTACCCGGTTCAGTTCATCCCCGTGCTGATGTATGTCAGGCTCAAGAGCATGCGGAACTCGACATTCGACAGGGGCTACGCTCTGGACAGCAATCATTTCGGAGCCAAGGGTGGAGCGCTTACAGCCATCCTTATGGCTTTCGGGACAATCGCCTTGGCACTGATGCTCGAGCCGCTGATGGCGCTGATGCCCGACATGGACGAGACCCTGGTCAAGACCATGGAACAGCTGCTCGACGGGCCGCTTTGGGTCAGTCTCCTGAGCATGAGCGTGTTCGCTCCCGTACTTGAGGAGTGGATGTGCAGGGGAATCGTGCTGAGAGGCCTGCTGAACTATTCCCGCAAGGGCGAGCCTGGCGAGGACGGCGGCCGCAGGGGAATGAATCCGGCACTGGCGATAGCGATCTCGGCGATCTTCTTCGCCACGATTCACGGCAATCTCTGGCAGGGACTCTCGGCGTTCATCCTCGGAAGCTTCTTCGGCTACGTCTATTACAAGACCGGCTCTCTGAAGCTCACGATGCTGATGCACTGCGTCAACAACACTGTTTCAGTGGTGTCATCAAAATTGCCGGCGTTCAAGGATCTTGAGGCGGACGCGAGCCTTCTGGACATTGTTCCGGCAGGAACCTATGTGATCATATTCATAGTCAGCGCGGCTGTTTTATTCTTGGCTGTCAAGTATTTGTCGAAAATCAAGACAGATTCGCCGCAGGGCAACTGCGATGTGATTCCCGGTGCGGATGAGTTGACGAATGGAGAAAATCTTTGACGACCTGGACGCCGGAACCGTTACAATCCGGAAAAATGTACGCTCCCGCAGGGTGACACTTCGAGTGAATCCCCGCAGGGGCGTTATCGTTACGCTCCCCTACTTCGTTCCATACAAGGCCGGGCTGGATTTCTTTCTCGCCAAAAAGGATTGGGTCCTAAAAGTCCAGGCGCGGCAGCGTGAGCGGATCGGAGCCGAGCATATTCCCTCTCCCGAAGAGATCGAGGCGCTTCGCAAGGTGGCGAAAGAAGTGCTCCCGAAGCGCCTGCGGGAACTCGCGGAAAAATATTCATTTGAATATAATTCCGTCCGCATCAAGCACAACTCCTCGAACTGGGGAAGCTGCTCGCGCAAAGGCAACATCAACCTGAATCTCAACCTCGTGCGCCTTCCGGACGAGCTTCGTGACTACGTCATCCTCCACGAGCTCTGCCATCTCCGTCACCCCAACCACGGCCCACAGTTCCACGCCCTCCTCGAATCCCTCTGCCCGGGCCACCTCGCCAAGCAACGGGCACTGCGCGGCTATCGGTTGTACTGACGATT
>DJRG01000043.1 GCA_002438845.1 Bacteroidales bacterium UBA6366 | reverse complement strand
TGGAGCTTCCCGTACAGTTCTCCCTCCGACAGTTCCAGATGGTACAGCCCGGAGGCGTAGTAGACGCACCTCTCGAAGAAGCTGTCCTCCTCGGCGGCCTGCATCTCCACGATGAACGTCCTGTCCTCCTTGTCCACACAGACCAGGTCAAGCACCGTCTTCTTCCCGTAGATCACATCCCGTTGCTGCTCGCGGTCTGAATACTCCTTGATGTCCTCGATCCTCGCCTCGGGAGGAAGAATTTGGTTCAGCACCCCGATGAGGATGTCCTTGTTGTCCCTGTCCGCGAACACGGCCTTGAATCCCACGTCGCTCCGCAGATTCACGAACGGAGCGAGCTCTTGTCGTTTTTCTTTACGATACATAGTCCAAATTTAAATAAATATTTGAACCGCAATAATATGCACAATAAACGTAAAAAATGAAAAGAAACATATACGGATTATAAAAAACAGAAATATTTTCGGTTGTTACCCCCTTAAAACCACCTTGGCTCTATCGATGTAGCCAACCCGATGGTTCGGCAAGGCTCACCAACCATCGGAAATAGGCTGATTGATGACGTGAATGTCTTCGTGGGCACTGACGGATTTGGAAACGTGTACCCTGGACCGCAGGTGCCGTTCGGGGGGATCCAGATCAGTCCAGTGGACCGTCGAGCCGGGAGACTTCACAATTCTCCTCGGTTCCTCCTCAGCAGACTCAGGCCTCACTCCCCTGCCACTGAAAGTCAAGTAATCCTATCATAGATTTCGTCCGGTGAAACATCCTTTCACCGGACAAAATTGTTTTTTCACCCAGTTTGTCCGGAAGAACCCCTGTTCCGCTGGACAAAAGTTTTCTTATGCCGTGAAATCCCGACAGTCGCCTAATCCAGCCACAAATCACCGAAAATTATTCCACAAATCACCGAAAATTATTCCACAAATCACCGAATTTCTCTCATAAACATTTGATTTATCAGTTTTTAATATTAGATTTGCACCGCTTTACAAATGCACTCAGAATGGCTGATTTTTCATATAAAAAACGAATTGCGGATTCGGTGTTAGAAAGAAAACTGAATTCTGCGGGAGCGGTCCTTGTCGAAGGTGCCAAATGGTGTGGCAAGACCACAAGCGCCGAGCAATTGGCCAGAACCGTCAACTACATTTCCGATCCTGCGGTCTTGAACAGGAACCTGATACTTGCGGAGATGGACATCAATGCTTTGCTGTCAGGTGAGAAACCATTGCTCCTTGACGAGTGGCAGGTAATACCACAACTATGGGACGCAGTCAGATATGCCGTTGACCGCAGTAAAGGAATAGGCCAGTTTATCCTGACCGGCTCGGCGGTTCCATTAAGTGAGGAGGAAAGAGAAAAACTGCACCATACCGGAACCGGCAGGATAATTCCGCTCAGAATGCGCCCCATGTCTCTGTATGAATCCGGGGAATCCAATGGGACGGTCAGTCTGCGTCATCTTTTTGATAACGCTCACGAGTCGATATTCGCTGAAAGTGATCTGCGTATTGAGGATATCGCCTTCTTGATATGTCGTGGAGGCTGGCCGATAACCACACGGCTTGCACGGGAATATGCCTTGGAGACCGCGTTCTCTTATTATGACGCTGTCACGGAGACGGACATCTCCGCTGTAGATAAAGTCAACAGAAGCCCTTCCAGAGCGAAGAGGCTGATGCGTTCATTGGCAAGACATCAAGGCACACAAGTGGCGATAGTGGGCATAAAGAATGACATGGCAGCCAATGATGCCGACAGCCTTGATGAGGACACAGTGTCATCATACATAGATGCCCTTAAGAAGATATTCGTTATTGAGGATATGGAAGCATGGAATCCGAATCTCAGGTCAAAGGCTGCGATAAGGACAAGTGACACGCGGTATTTCGTGGATCCTTCCATAGCCACAGCCGCATTGGGTGTAGGGCCGATGGACCTTTCGAATGATCTGAACACGATGGGACTTTTCTTTGAGACATTGGCGGTTCGTGATCTGCGAGTGTACGCTGACGCCTTGAACGGGAATGTGTATCACTACAGAGACAGCAACGGTTTGGAGTGCGATTCCGTGATTCATCTCAGAAACGGGCAATACGCTCTTGTGGAGATCAAACTTGGAGGGAAAAAACTGGTGGATGAGGGAGCCGCGTCTCTGAACAAGTTGGCGTCAAGTATTGACACCGCAAAAATGCAAGTTCCGTCATTCAAAATGGTGCTGACCGCTGTCGGAGGGATGGCCTATAAAAGGGAAGATGACGTGTATGTGGTGCCCATCGGTTGTCTGATGCCTTGATACGTCCACATATTCAAGAAAGACATCAAGACCATAGGCATACTCTTTGGAGCAGGGTCATGTCTTGACTAACTACGTAAGAAATGAAAAGGTTAATTTTGTTGTTGGCGGTGGTTACGCTGACGGGAAGCGCGGCCTTCGCACAAAAGGTTCACTCTGACAATCAGGACATTAGGTTTACGGCCGGCATAAGGGTTCCGATCGACAACAGCAATGCGGATGATGAGCCTGTGATGAGTCTGACCTACGGGCGGTTTTTCGACAACGGTCTGGGATTCCGAACAGGAGCGCAGTGGATGTTCAGAAACTATGAGATTGACCAGTACCTTGGAGTTCCACTTTATCTGGCTTGGCGCAGCGGAAAGCGCACATTTAAGGAAGGAGTGCGGCAGGGTGTGGAAAACATCGC
>DJRG01000009.1 GCA_002438845.1 Bacteroidales bacterium UBA6366 | reverse complement strand
CCACCGATCCCTTGAACTCCAGGTTGGTGATCCAAGGCTTGCTCAGAAGCCAGCTTGCTTCGATGTTCGCTCTGAGTGTGTTATCCCTCTGTTTCTCGTAGGTGCCGCTCAGAAGGTCAGGGTCGGCTTTGGAGTCGCTTCCGCCAAGGTTGCCTGTGACTCCGGCGGAGAACCTCAGCGGGGTGTCACTGAATATTCCCGAATTGAAAAGGTTTGAATATATCAGCGAGATCTGCTTTCTGTCGTAGGATGTGTAAGGGGAGCGGCTGTCTTCCACTGAATATGTGTATTCGGCGCTGGCGTTCAGCACTCCGGCGGAGTTCCCGCGCCTTGTCTGCCCAAGACCGAAACCTTTGCTGACGGAGAACTGCTTTGTTTTCGGGTTTGTCGTCATCGTCACCACATAAGGAGCGATTCCTCTCTTGGTGTTGACCTTGACTATTCCCGCCCCGACATCGCCATATTCAACGGATGGCACTCCTGAGATCACTTCGACCGACTCCACGTTGCTGGATGCTATGTTGTTGACTGTGGCGCCGTTGGCTCCGGAAAAACTGGCGTTGTTCGAAAGACGGACCCCGTCCACTTCCACAGCTGTGCCGAAAGAGGCGTTTCCGGCCTCGGTGCTCCCGCCGGCCCTGATGTTGAACCTTTGGGCGGAGAGCAGGCTTGGATTGGCGGTGGCGCCTCCCGGCAAAAGCCCGCCGATGTCTGCAAGGCTGACCATCTGGACATGGTCGAGCGCCGTCCTGTCCATCGTGCGGCTGGTCGTGGCGCTGTTCTCGTTCTCCTTCGCTGTCACGACAACCCCCTCAAGGGCGAGATTGTCCTCGCTTAGGAATGCCCGGTATCCGGTCAGATCCTTGCTGATGATGACGGTCTTTGTGTCTGTCACGAATCCAAGGCAAGACACGCTGAGCGTGTTCTTCCCTGCGGGGATGTTCTTGAGAGTGAATCGTCCCTTGTCATCGGCGACGGCCCATTGCTCGCATTCCACGGCCACCACGGTCGCGAATTCCACCGGCGCTTTGGTCTTCTTGTTCAGAACCGTACCTGAAACGGTGTAGGTCTGGGCGAAGGAAACCGCGCAGGACAGCAGTAGAATCATTATCAAAAACAGTCTCCGCATAGTTTGAATATTCTTGTTCTTCTTTTCGCATGACCGGCAGTGTCCCGTCTGCCATGCCCGTTAAGATTACTATCTTTCCCTGATGACGTCGCCGTGATCCTTCACGACAGCCTCTTTCCACTTCTCTGTGTAGCCAGGCTGGGTAAGTCCTTCCGGGGTACCCTCGTGCCATTTGCTGTGCTTGAATGATCCGTCAGCGTTCTGAGCCTTGACGTTGCCGTCAATGTACTTCACAAGAAGCAACTCCTCAAGGTCGACCCAATTCTCGAACTGCGTCTGAGCCGTGTTCACTGAATATTCAGTGAGCATCTTCCTGACAGAGGCGAACCAGTCCTTGCTGTCGATGCCTTTCTTCTCGGCCTTCGGAAGGATGGCGTTGTAGGCGTCAAGGGCCTTGCGGTCCATCTCGGCGAGTTTTGAGCCCATCTGGTCGTTCTCAAAGCTGTCGATGGCTTCCTTGACTGTCGGGGCCATGATGTTGTAGGCCTTGTAGCAGGCGTTGGCGACACGGTTGTTGATCCAGAATGAGGCGGTAGGGGAGTACTTCAGCATATTCCCGTTGCCTACCCTGAAGCACTCCGGCACCTTGTCCGTGCAGGTGTAGATCGGGGTGACGTAGGATGTCGCGGCGTCATCGGTCCCGAACCAGAGGACTCCTCCGACCATGTCTGGAAGGTCGTGTCTGGACTGGCCGACGAACCAGAATCCGGTCTGTTGGGTGGCGATGGCCCTTTCGTTGACGTAGTTCCATCCCTTGTACTCGAATCCCATAGGCCTCCATCTGTAAGGGAGGGCGTTGCCGCCGGCTCCGATGTCGGTTGTCATGTCCAGAGGCGTTCCCTCGAAATGATCCCTCATGGCGTCGGCCACATTCTTGACGGAGATCTTCCTTGCAGGCTTCACGAACAGCGGCATCCTGTGGCTGAGATCCTTGCCGGTGATGTAGTCATGGTAGGCCGAGGCCGGCTCGGTGATGGTCTTGCCGTCCTTCTCGTAGATGAACTGTCCGTCGCAGAGGATGTTGAAGGCGCTCCAAGCCCTTGCGTCGCAGCCTCTTACGGTGCCGAAATCGGCAGGGCAGTATGCTGCGCTGAAGTCAAAGTCCTCGTCCTTGCCGTCAAAGTAACCCTTCTCCCTCGCGAACGATATCACGTCCGGGGCATAGAGACAGTTTTCAGGATCGTTCAGCGGGAAAGTCTGGATTCTGGCTTGGTTTGCGTGAGAGCAGATGTAGCCGTCCGGAATCCTTCTGGCCACCCAGACGAATCCTTTGCGGATGTTCTTTCCGTCCTTCATCTCGCATCCTTTGCCGATGAGGTCCATGATCCACGCCTCGTCCTTGTCCGCTATCGAGAATGTCTCCCCTTCGGACGCGTAGCCATATTCATTGGCCAGATCAACGATGACCTGGATCGCCTCCCTTGCTGTGCGGGCTCTTTGCAGGGCAACGTAGATGAGTGAACCGTAGTCCATTATGGCGGAAGTGTCTTCCAACTCCAGCCTTCCGCCCCATGTGGTTTCGGCGATGATGAGCTGGTGCTCGTTCATGTTCCCGACAGTCTTGTAGGTGTGCGCCACCTGTGGGATCTGTCCCATCGGCTTGTAGGAGTCCCAATTGATGATGTCGAGCATCGCACCGGCTTTCCAATCCGCCGCCGGATGGAAGTACAGTTCTCCGTAGAGGACGTGCGAGTCCGCCGCGTATGAGATTATGTTCGAGTTGTCGGTGCTGGCTCCTCTTGTCACGATGATGTTGGTGCAGGCTTCAGCCTTGAAGCTTGCCGTGAGCACGCCGATGGCGGTCAGGAGCGCGTAGATGGTCGAATTCTTAGCCATTTTGTAATTAAAGTATTATTGTTTATTTTTGTTATCTGTATTACAAAATGTAAATATAATGAAAAATATTTTTCTTACGGTCGTATGTCTCGTCATTTCAGTGTTGACCGCTTTCGCGCAGAATCCTCCGAGCCCGGAAGAGCAGGAGAAGAAGCTGTCTGAATATATTCAAAAAGAGGTGGACCGTCTGGAGATGACGCTCAAGCTGGAGGATTGGCAGGTGTTCTATGTGGACTCGATCCTGAACCATGATTACCGTGCGATGCAGGAAGAGATGAACAAGCTTTCTTCCGCCAAGGTGTCCAATTATGACATTTACACAAGGACAAGCGACAAGTGGGCGGAGAATATCTACGTCGCTTTCCGTAAGGTCTTGAATGACAATCAGTGGGGAAAGTATTTGAAGAGTGGTGCGGCTCGGGAGAAGAAAGCCCGCGAAAAAAGAAAGGCGAAGATGGAAAAGTCTTCCGCCAAACTGCAGGAAAATGATTAACTTTGCATGAATATTCCGGGAATATTATGAAAGAAAGAATAGAACAGTTGCTTGCGAATGTCCGCGAGCTGAATTGCAAGACCGCCAAGGACGTCGAGGAGGCCAGGGTAAGGCTTCTGGGTAAGAAGGGTGAGATCACCAAACTCTTTGACGAGTTCAGGACATACGGTCCGGATCTGAAGAAAGAGTTCGGACGCAAGATCAACGAGCTCAAGCAGGCCGCTCAGGCCAAGATTGACGAGCTCAAGGATCAGACATCCTCTGAGGGCGTCTCTGATGGCCCAAAGGAGGATTTGTCCATGCCAGGGGTTCCGTTCGAGCTCGGTTCAAGGCATCCGGTGTCGATTGTCCGTCAGGAGATTGTGGACATATTCAGAAAATTCGGCTACGATGTCGCCGAGGGTCCTGAGATTGAGGATGACCATCATGTCTTCGAGGCTCTGAACTTCCCTCAGAATCATCCTGCGAGGGACATGCAGGACACGTTCTTCGTTTCAGCGGGACATCCTAATCCGCTGCTGCTGAGGACCCACACGTCTTCCGTCCAGGTTCGGGCGATGGAGACCATGAAGCTTCCGATCCGTGTGATCTGCCCTGGCCGTGTGTTCAGGAACGAGGCGATCTCAGCCCGCGCGCACTGCATCTTCCATCAGGTCGAGGGCCTTTACATAGATGAGAACGTCACGTTCGCGGACCTCAAGCAGGCGATCCTTCTTTTCGCCCGCGAGATGTTCGGCCCTGACACCCAGATAAGGATGCGTCCTTCCTACTTCCCGTTCACCGAGCCTTCGAGTGAGATTGACGTGAGCTGCAACATCTGCCACGGCAAGGGCTGCAACATCTGCAAAGGAACCGGCTGGCTGGAGATCATGGGCTGCGGAATGGTTGACCCTAATGTCCTTGAGGCTTCTGGAATCGACAGCAAGAAGTATAGCGGATTCGCTTTCGGAATGGGTCTGGAGCGTATCGCGATGCTCAAGTGGCAGGTCAACGACCTTCGTCACTACTTCGAGAACGACCTCCGCTTCCTGTCCGAATTCAAGACTTCGATCGAGGTGTAGAATCCTGATTCGTTAGAATTGTTCTTGGTTCTGAGAACTCTTTGAACAATCAACGTTTGGCTTTTTAAAGATTTTTTGAAAATTTTTGCCGAAAAAGTTTGCGAAAAAAGAAAAAAGCACTACCTTTGTAATCCCAAAGCAATGCTACGGGTCACAAGTCTGCGGAAATAGCTCAGTTGGTAGAGCACGACCTTGCCAAGGTCGGGGTCGCGAGTTCAAGTCTCGTTTTCCGCTCCAAAAGCCATCCAGAAACGGATGGCTTTTTTTGTGTGGTCGCTGAGCTTGTCGAAGCGACCATGGACTTGACCCATGAACCCCCCAATCGTTTGTCCGGCGGAAATCAGATTCGGTGGACAAAACTTGGTTTAAGACTGTTTTGTCCACCGAAAGCCATGTTTGGCCGGAGATACTAACGGACTGCGATGCTACCGGCCATCAGGAGACACTGATCAATGTTTAGTAATAGTTTATGCTGACATGATAGTTGTGCCTTTCAGAGTCCCCGACAGTCATTCTGATCACATCTCCGTTATCGTCTATGTCGTACATATAGGATTTGTTGTCAAAGCTACTTTTTAACAGGTGTCGAGAAGAGAACATCGGGAAAACGCTTCTGTCAAAGAAATATAATTCATCGAAACGATTCTCCCATAATTCATAGAAATCTATGTTCATTTTATTCTCGATATCGTAGTATGTATAAGATGCGGAATCATTATCTTCACCATAAAAACTCATTGAAACCAAATCTCCATTATTCCATTCCCAACCGTATGAATATGACGAACTACTTGCCTTAACCGCTTTGTCATGTTCGTACTTGTAGGTTAGATGGCTTTCACCATTGGATGACTCCACTATAAGACCATTGACATACTTGTACCAACAGTCATTAAAATCAAGATCATAACAACGTATACGGACATAGTCATTATCATATAAATAATGAAAAGATGAGCTTGTTGCTCCTGATTCCAATTCCCTTTCAGTATAGTTCAGATAACTCAAGCGCCCTTTTTCATCATATTTGAATGTGATAGTCTGAGAACGTCCACAAGAGCAACTAATCCTCACCTCCGAAATCAGCTTCCTGACTTTGGTGTCAATGTCATTATCCTTGCCGAATTTCTTGTACCCATCCCAATAGGCGAAGGTCTCGGCGTAATAGGTGCTGTCCGTGGAGAGTCCCGGAACTGTGGTTTTGTAGGAATATGATCCGTCGGGCTCGCTCTCCGGGGCCGGCATGAATGACGCCACCTCTGTGTCATCGGCCTTGTTGAATATCGCGACGCCTGTCTTGACATCCTTTGAAGACATGAAATATTCCGGATTTTGTCGCCAGCCAATCTCCACCGAGACTTGCTTCCCAGACGATCCCGAAGTGGCGCTCTTTGTCGTACCGGCAATTTTTTTTGCCTCAAAACCGCTGAGTGATGGCAACAGTGGCAAAGCCTTGCTCCAGATGGTATAGTCCGGCAGCTCTACATTGTATTTTCCCAAATCTTTCCCGAACAGTTTCGCTATGGCAAACACCTCGCTGCTGATTTTCAGGCCATATTCAAGGGAAGGATTGACCTTGTAGAGATCTTCCGAGTCCAGTTCCGCCTCTCCGCCCAAATAGACCTTCGGGGTGGCATAGACACCTATTCCAAGATTAGTGGTATACAGTCCGGCAAGTATCCCGACCTTCACACCCAAATCGATTTCCCCGTCCACGCCAAGGTTCTGCGTCACGGTCCAAGGATTGCCGTTCGAGCTTTTCACGCTCTTGACCTCGCTGCCCCACTTCCCGTTATCGAACACCACTTTACAGTCAAGTGTGTTCTTGTATTTCACGCCGAAGTCCCATGCCACCGTCCCGCTTGCCTCAAACAAGCAGTCAAAAGAGATCCTCACCGGAATGATGATCGGGATGCCGGCCACCGGAGTAGGAATCCGGATCTTGAACCTTACGGTGTGAATCTGTTTCCTGAACAACTCTATCACCCGCTCCCTTTCCGCCTTCAATTCGACATTTCCTCCAAAGTCGACTTCAAGGCTTGGCGCGGCGACGAGGCTTATCCCATTGACGCCATGCTTGTCAATATCGATGGAAAGGTCAAACTTCTCGAAAAAGATCCCGACATTCCCGACAACAGCGTACGAACCATCTCCACTTTCCTGGCCAGTCTTGACCGGAATGCTCAAGCCATTTTCAGTCAACTCAAAATCGGTGGACCGAGTAGCCTCGCCGGGCTTTCCCACAATCTCGTACTCGACCGGATTCCCGTCCTCGTCGAACACTCCTTCCAGAGTGGTCTCCCAAGGTGAAGACGAGTCGATTGACAGGCTCTCAAACGCTTCAGCCAGCGGCAAAGGCTCGGTCGTCACAACAGTCCGTTCAGAGTCCTTATTGACTGAAAGGACCTTGGAAAGCATTCCATACGGAGCCTTTTCGGACTCGGGTATGAATATTCCCGTGCCCACCTTCGGTATGGCATCCTCCGGCGTGTCCGCCGAAAACACAATGCGTGAGTCAGAGGTTATCTCCTCGTCGATGAACTTCGTCGCATTCTTGTCCAAGACATTTATGTCGTTGATTTCCTGATAATAATTTTTCTCTCCCTCCGGTTTGTCCGTTGAGACCTCATTCTTTTGGCAAGATGCCATTGACATCACTACGCCGCACGCCATGAATATCATGGCCATCAATTGTTTGATTTTATTCATTAATGTTTACAGTTTATTGTTATCATCCCTAATATCGTGACACAACTCTTAAATCCTCAGGGGGAAACATTACCTGCCCAAAATAGTGATCTTCCTTAATATGATTTTGATTCTTACTTTTGCCCAACAATCCGCAACGAAAGTGTGGAACTCCACGTTCTCTCAATTGAAGGTTCTGACAAAACCCGAATAAGAAGAACGAAGGAACTCCACACCTATGTATGATGCCGGTCAGTCGAGCGCGCCCAAGGCGTTACAGTGCCGACCTGGCTTGATACACAAGAAAAGAGTGCTGTCCGGGTGTCCCTTATTCGTTGGAAAACTGTCAGATTTTCAATTGAGGACCGAGTGATCGCACTTTCCGTATTTACAGCCGGATCACTCCGGCAACGCAAATTTAGGGAAAACTTTCAACCGCACAAACAGCACTCGGAGAATTCTTGCACCAGTGTTTCGTCCAGTTCCAAATTGTTCGGATTGTCTGTTTATCTAGAGGAATGAAGTATAGTCAATCTATCATCATTCAAAGAAATAATTCCCGTTTGTCCACGGAAGGCCATTCCTGCCGGACAAAACAGTTCTTAGTCCAGTTTTGTCCGGCGAAAGCCTTGTTGGCTGGACAAACGCATGATTTCTGTATTTTGTACGGTCGGAGCGCAACCCACTGGACGGACAGCGCTGAGGGAACATCGATGGAGTGAATCTTACAAAAGGCTTTCAGCCACATGTCGAGTCTGTGCCGCTGGAATCCAGATCTGGCTGAAAAACACAAGGACAAAGGTGCAAGATTTTCATGGGAATGTGCTTTTCAGGCACTTCAGACCGGCTTTGTCATGAAGGCGTTTCGTAAATACGTAATGACATCGGCTCGTGGCAGACGTAATAATGCCCCGCCTCTACTTGCCCTTGACGAGAGCCCATGACATTCTATATTTCGGGTGCGGAAGGGGCTATCTTGCACCCGAGGTGACTTTGTAATTGGTTTCGGGGTGCATAAAATCACTTTGCGCACCCGAACCTATTTACATAAAGGATGACCAACAAGCCTTGTTGGTCATCCTTTTATAATTGGAAGTCTGCCCGAATCCACATGAGTGGATTTCAGAGCGATGCCTGTCCGTTATAAGCCGCTTACACTCTCTGGCCGTAGGAGCGGTCGGTGGTGTTGACTGTGATCTTGTCGCCCTGGTTGATGAAGAGAGGAACCATGATCTTGGCGCCGGTCTCAAGGGTGCATTCCTTTAAAGCGCTGGTAGAGGCGGTGTTGCCCTTTACGGCAGGCTCGGTGTAGGTCACCTCAAGGGTAACATAGGTAGGAAGCTCGCAGGTAAGGCACTTCTCCTCAGGCTCGGTGACGAACATCATCTCGACATGCTGTCCTTCCTTCATGAGGTCGGCGTTGTCTACCACGTCGTGAGGCAGATGGATCTGCTCGTAGGTCTCCTCGTGCATGAAGTTGAACCCGTCCTCGTCTGAGTAAAGGAACTGGTAAGGACGTCTCTCAACGTTGATGACGTCGATCTTCATGCCTGCTGTGAAGGTGTTCTCAAGAATTCTTCCGTTCTCAAGGTTGCGAAGTTTTGTCTTCACGAATGCCGGACCCTTTCCAGGCTTAACATGCTGGAAATAGACTACCTGGCAAGGCTTGCCGTTGTAGCTGATATAAAGGCCGTTCTTAAAATCTGCTGTTGTTGCCATAAAATATGTAATGAATTTGTTAATCGTTAAAATCCCGCCTCAACCCGGATAATCCTTAGGGTTTGGATTTCAAAAGATTGATGCGCAATCAATTCGTCCGCAAAGTTAACTATTTGTGGAAATTCCTGCAAAAAATTCTTTCGGCGGCCAGCCGATTGCCGATGAATATTTGTCCGGACAGTCCGGTCGCTTCGGCAGGCTCAGCGACCGCGGTGTGGAAGTCCGAATTTGAATTGTTTGGTCGCTGAGCCTGCCGAAGCGACCGGTGGCTCAAAATCTAATAATGGATTCCACGACCTGCTCCAGAAGCCATCCGGGTGTGGAGGTCGCGCCGCAGATCCCGACCTTGTCTCCGTCCTGGAACCAATCCGGCATCAATTCCGAAGGCTCTGAAATATGATAGGTGCGAGGATTCTTGGACTTGCATAGGTCGAAAAGCACCTTGCCGTTGGAACTGGAAGCACCTGACACAAAGATGATGACATCGTGCTTCGACGCTAATTCTGCCAGTTCCTCATGCCGTGACGCCACCTGAGAGCAGATTGTGTGGTGAACTGTCAGACTGGCCTGACCATATACTGTCTCTCCATCGAAAGTCTCAGTTTTTAGCGGTCGCTGAGCCTGTCGAAGCGCCTCCGAAAGCACCTTGCAGATCAGGGAATATTCCACCGGACTCTTGGTGGTCTGGGAGAAGATCTCTACCGGACAATCGGTCCGGATGATGCCGTCATCAAGGGCGGAGCGAAGCATCCCGATGTTCTCGATAACGATGGCGTCGCCCCCGACCTGCCCCAACAACCCGAGCACCTCGGCATGGCCGATCTTCCCGAAGATGATGATCTGCCCTCCCGCCGGCTTGACCCTCTCGTAAGCCTCCCGGATGCTCTTCTGAAGCCTCAGAACCACGGGGCAGGTGCAATCGATGACTGCCATGCCAAGCTTTGACGCCAATGAATATGTCTGCGGCGGCTCCCCGTGCGCGCGGATGAGAAGGGTCTCGGATGACGGCGTGGGGATATTCATAAGTCCACTTTTGTCGATCGTGACAAGCCCTTTCTCTCCGAGCCGCCGCAGTTCCGCCTCATTGTGGACAATCGCTCCCAATGAGTACAGCGTCTCCCCGAGATGCTCCTCAAGAAATTTTTCGGCACGGCTGATCGCCCTGATCACCCCTCCGCAGAAGCCGGAATGCTTCTCTATCTCGACCTGAAGATTCATCGCTCTACTCCAGAATTCCGAAACGCCCTTGTGCAAGTCCCTGGAACCAAACAAGTTCCTCGTGCAGGTTCATGTCCGAGTTGTCCAACACGAAAGCGTCGGCGGCCCTGGAAAGAGGGGAAACCTCACGATGCGAATCAATGTAGTCCCTTTCCCGCAGGTTCTTCATCACGTCCTCCATCGTCGGCTCCTGACCTTTGGCTTTCATCTCATCGAAGCGCCTGCGTGCCCTGACCTCGTCGCTGGCTGTCATGAATATCTTCACCTCGGCGTCCGGGAACACAGTCGTGCCGATGTCCCGTCCGTCCATCACGACCCTTTTCCTGCGCCCGAACGCATGCAGACGCTCGTCGACATATTCCCTGACAAAAGGGATCGCCGAGACCGGGCTGACGTGGCTTGATACCTCAAGGGTGCGGATCTCTTTTTCCACGCATCTCCCCCCGATGAAAGTTCCTCCGGTCTTGAAATCGAGATCCAGTTCCGGCAGGGCTGCCTTGAGGCTGGACTCGTCAATGATTCCGTCCTTCCCGATGAGGCCTCTCTCGATGGCGTACAGGGTCACTCCACGGTAGAGCGCTCCGGAGTCCAGGTAAAGGAATCCGAAATGTTCAGCTATCAGTTTGGCAAGGGTGCTCTTGCCTGTTGATGAGTAGCCGTCGATGGCTATGATGATGTCAGGTAGTTTCATACGGCAAAATTATCAATTTTTATGTAAAATTCCTTTTCATTTCCCAAAGAAAGAATTTTGTCCGATATTTGTACTGCGTTTTGCCTTGGTTTCCCGCTTGTAATGTCGGAAAAGCGAACGTGAATAAAGACAAATTTCTATGAAGATATTGATTGTTGATGATGAGAGGTCCATCAGGAACTCCCTGAAAGAGATTCTTGGAGACGAGGGTTATGACGTGGATGTGGCCGAGGACGGAATGACCGCCCTTGCGATGGTGGACAAGGAAAGGTACAACGTGATCTTCTGCGACATCAAGATGCCTGGGATGGACGGTACCGAAGTTCTGGACAAGATGATGGCCGAGGGCGTTGATTCCGCAGTCGTAATGATTTCAGGCCACGGGGACATCGAGACAGCTGTCGAGTGCATCAAGAAGGGGGCTTTCGACTTCATCCAGAAGCCTTTGGATCTGAACAGAATTTTGATAACCATCAAGAATGCCTCCGAGAAGGCTACCATCATCTCCGAGAACAAGAGCTTGAAGAAAAAGGTCTATGGCCAGAGGATGATAGGGGAGTCCGAGCCGATCAAGCATGTGCGCGACATCATCTCCAAGGTCGCCCCTACCGATGCCCGTGTGCTGATTGTCGGCCCTAACGGCTCCGGTAAGGAATTGGTGGCGAGGAGCCTTCATGAGCAGAGCGCCCGCAGCGCGATGCCATACATCGAGGTGAACTGTGCCGCGATTCCCTCTGAGCTGATTGAGAGCGAGTTGTTCGGCCATGAGAAAGGGGCGTTCACCTCGGCCATCAAGCAGCACAAGGGCAAGTTTGAGCAGGCAGACGGCGGGACCCTGTTTCTGGACGAGATCGGTGACATGAGCCTTGCCGCGCAGGCGAAGGTGCTGCGTGTCCTTCAGGAGAAAAAACTCTCAAGGGTCGGCAGCGACAAGGACATCATCGTGGATGTCAGAGTCGTGGCGGCCACGAACAAAAATCTTCAGGATGAGATCGCCAAGGGTAATTTTAGGGAAGACCTTTACCATCGTCTCAGCGTCATTGTCATCAAGGTCCCTTCGCTGGACGAAAGGAAATCAGACATACCTCTTTTGGCTGAATATTTTGTCAATCAGATCAGTACCGAGTCCGGGATGCCTGTGAAAACATTTTCTCCCGAAGCGATTCAGTTGCTTCAGGAGAAATCTTGGACCGGAAACATCAGGGAGCTCCGCAATGTCGTGGAGCGTCTGATGATTCTTGGAGGCAATCCTGTCAGCGGGCAGGATGTAAAAGATTACGTGAGTCCGATTCAATAGCTTTCCTCAGCGTCGGATCCACGTTGAGGTACATCTTGTAGAAGGCGTTCTCGCCAAGTCTGGAATACCGCCCGACAAGGGCACGGAGTTGTGGGAGGAGATATTCAGAAGTCTCTTCCCATTCTTTTTGCGTGCAGGTGATGCCGTCTTTCGTGGAGGCATATTCCCGGAAGGCGGAAGGAAGGCTCAGCCTGTCGAGGAAGTTGTTAAGCTCCTTGTAGTCGCTGATGGTGGAGAGAGTGCCTTTGTACCTGTCGAACATCGCCGAGGCAAAACGCATTTGGGTCGCTTTCTTGTTGCAGGCGATGAAGAATTTAGTGGCTCTGGTGGTGTCAACCGGCACGAACACGTCCGGGATGATCCCGCCTCCTCCGTAGACCGTCCTGCCGCCCACGGTCTTGTAGGCCGCTGTGGAGTCCACCTTGATGCTGTCCGCGTCGTACATCTCACCGTCGGCGTAGCGCTTGTAGATGTCGTACTGGTAGTCTTCTGAATATGGCTTCTGTATGCAACGTCCCGATGGCGTGTAGAACCTCGCCACCGTGAGACGCACCCCTGAACCGTCACTGAAATAGACAGGTTCCTGCACAAGTCCCTTGCCGAATGACCGGCGCCCCATGATGACGCCTCTGTCGTTGTCCTGCATGGCTCCGGCGAAAATCTCGCTTGAGGAGGCCGTGGACTCGTTGATCAGCACTGTCAGGCCAATGTCCTGAAGGATGCCCTTGCCGTCGGCCTTGTAGTCGTCCTTCTTGCGGTGCAGTCCCTGCATATAGACGATCTCGTCACCTTTCTTGAGGAACATGTCGCTGAGCAGCAGCGCCTGATCGAAATATCCTCCGGTGTTGTCGCGCAGGTCGAAGATCAATTTCCTCATACCCTTTTCGAGCAGCCCCGCGCTGGCTTGGGAGAACTCGGAAAATGTCGTTCTGGAGAACTTGGAGAGCTTGATGTAGCCGGTCGTGTCGTTGATCATAAAGGATGCGTCCACGCAGTGCATAGGAATCTTCCCTCTGGTGATTTCAAACGGGATCACCTCGTCCCCTCTTCCGACAGTCACAGTGACCTTTGTCCCCGCCGGGCCTTTCATCCTGCGGACCATGCTGTCCTGAGGAAATTTCACTCCGGCTATGTCCTTGTCCCCGACCTTGAGGATTCGGTCTCCTTGCTGCAGCCCGACTTTTTCGGAAGGGCCCCCAGGAATGACCTCAAGCACGATCGCGGTGTCGTTCGGGACGTTGAACTGGATTCCGATGCCGTCAAAATTGCCGGCCAGATCGGTTTCGGCCTCGGTCAGTTCCACCGGCGGCATGTAGACAGAATGCGGATCAAGCTCAGCCAACGCGGCCGTGATCGCCGCGTCGGTGACTTTTTCCACATCTATCGTGTCGACGTAGTTCCTGTCAATCTGGTCAAGGATAAGGTTCAGCTTCCGCCAATCCTGATACTGTATGCGAAGCATCGCCTTTTTCTGGGTGTAGGCATTGTAGGACAGCACGGCGAGCGCCCCCACGGCTATTCCCAGAACAGCGATCCATACGGAAGATATTCGTTTCATTCTAATCTATTTTTTCGACTTCGATTCCTGCCTTGCGGAGCAGGTCCACCCCGTCAGTGAGACGGTACTCATCCTTGTAGACGACTCTTCTGATGCCTGCCTGGATGATCAGTTTCGAACATTCGATGCAAGGCGAGGCTGTCACGAAAAGTGTCGCTCCAAGGCTGCTGTTGCCTGATTTGGCCACCTTGGTGATGGCGTTGGCCTCCGCATGGAGGACGTACGGCTTTGTGGCTCCGTTTTCGTCCTCGCAGACATTCTCGAAGCCGGAAGGGGTCCCGTTGTAGCCGTCAGAGATGATCATCCTGTCCTTTACCAAGATCGCTCCCACCTGCCGTCTCTTGCAGTAGGAATTCTTGGCCCAGATCTCGGCCATCTCAAGGTATCGCTGATCGAATTTCTCCATTATTTGTTTCTCTGGTAGAGGTATCTCTTGATGCTGCGCTTAGGAGTCCTCTCAAAGTCCTCCGGCATAAACTCGATCTTCTTGATCTGAGCGTAGTTAGGAATCTCCTTGTTCATCTCTGGGAGCTGCCCTCTAAGAGTCTTCTCAAGATCCTCGCGGTTCATTCCGTCCAGTTCGGCCTGATGGTAGTCCGGGTAGACGAGAGCCGTCAGACCTCCATTGTCCTCGATGACGAGGGAGTCTACCACGTAGGCGAATGAATTGATCACGGACTCAAGCTCCTCCGGATAAATATTCTGGCCGTTAGGTCCGAGAATCATGCACTTGGAACGTCCTCTGATGTAAAGGAATCCTTCCTTGTCGATGACACCCATGTCTCCGGTCCTGAGCCAACCGTCCTCAGTGAAGAGATCCTTGGTCGCCTCCTCGTTCTTGAAGTAGCCCAAGGCTGTGTTCGGCCCGTGAACCTGAATCTCGCCCTCGATGTTCTCCGGATCGGAGGAGTCAATTCTGATCTCCATGTTCAGCGCAGCCTTTCCGCAGGAGTAGAGCCTCTTGTCGTTGTAGTGGGCGTAGGTGATGATAGGGGCGCATTCGGTCATTCCGTAGCCTACGGTGTAAGGGAAGGCGATGTCCCAGAAGAACTTCTCGATCTCTTTGTTGAAAGCGGCGCCTCCCATGATGACCTCTATGAAGTTGCCGCCGAAAGCGCTCACAAGCTCTCCGCAGATTTTCTTCTGGATCATCTTGTCGATGACCGGAACCTTCAGCAATGTCTTGACCGTTCCTTTCTCAACAAGTTTCTGGAGCTTGGATTTGTAGACTTTCTCGATGATCAGAGGCACGGCGATGATGATGTTCGGCTTGACCTCGGCGAGCGCCTGCATGATGATCTTCGGGCTTGGAACCCTGGTCAGGAAATGCACGTGCGCGCCGATGCTCATTTCGAAGAGGAACTCGAACATCATTCCGTACATGTGGGCGGACGGAAGCATCGCGACCACGTTGGTGTGGTTGTCCAGTTCGCTGAGGACGTGCCTGGCGAACTGGATGTTCGAGCAGATGGCCCTGTATGGGATCATCACACCCTTCGAGAAACCGGAACTTCCGGAGGTGTAGTTGATCAAAGCCAGCTCGTTAGGCGAGTCCTTGTAATAGTTGAGGTCCTCAGGCTCGAAGCTGTTCGGGTGGCGCTTGCCGAAATATTCATTCATGTGCTCCCTGGCTTCGGTGATGCGTGGCACCTTTGAATATAGCAGCTGGAACGTGTTGATCCGCACGACAGCGAACAATCCGGGCATCTCGTCGGCGCTGAGTCCTTCCCAGACCACATCGTCCACGAAGAGCACCTTCGCCTCGGAATGATTCACAAGGTAATGAATATTCCCGGGCTTGAACTCGTGCAAGATAGGCACCGGCACGGCTCCGTAGGTCATTGTGGCCAGAAAACTGACCGCCCAGTTGACCTGGTTGCGGGCGCAGATCGCCACCTTGTCGCCCTTGTGCAGGAAGCATTTCTCGAAGGCGATGTGAAGTTTCTCGATACGTCTTGCCACGTCCCTGTAGCAAAGGCTCACGCCTTGGTAGTTGGAAAGCGCCAACCTGTCCCAATTCTTCCTGAAGCTTTCTTCCAGGAGCTTGTTCACTGATTCGAATTTGAATTCGTTCATTTTCTTCGTTTTTATTTGCCGGACTTGAAAGTTCGTTCTTTCCCATCGTAGCAAACCGCGCTGAACCCCTTGTCTGTTATCTCAATCTTACTGTCAGGCCGGATCATCCTGTTGCCCTCGCCTTTGACCAGAGGCTCTCCTCCCGTGAACGGGAAGACCATGGTCTGAGCCGATGTCCTGACCACCCAGTATCTGACGCCATTCCCTTCCAGCAGTTCGGGAAGGCTTTTTATAGTCTCATCGGCCGTTATTCCCTTCCACGAAGGAACCTGTTTCCCATGCAGATCATAATAGCCTACGGTGTTGTCTGTGTGCAGGAGCATGGCGGTGTAGCCTTTCGCTCCCGTGAAATCGTACACGGCCGGTCCTGCCGCAATTTTCTTGCCTGTCTCGGACGGAAATCCGGAGACGAATCGTCCGAGCCTGTCTATCAGGAACATCTGTGATCCGGCTGCGAACAGGTACTGGATCTTTCCGTTGTTGTAGTAGTCCACCTCCTGGACGTAGCCCCTGATCTTCGACTTGAAAGGAACTCCCCAGACATCCTTGCCGTTCTCGTCCCGCAGACATATTGACAGGTGGCTGTTCTGGTAGAGAGTGTTGATCTTCCCGGTGGCGCAGTTCAAGACCTTGAAAGGTCCTTGCGGCACATTCACGGTCGTGTCTCTCGCGGCGGACAGTGCGACTGTACCTTTGCTTACCTCGATTCTGTCAAGGTTGAAATCCAATGACATATTCCCTCCCTCCGAGACCACCGACAGGACAACCGGGACGTATGCCGCACCTTTAAGAATATTCCTTATCCCTTTCGCCATCATCGGGGTGAAGTTGGCGTCAAGCTGATTCGGGTCCTCGCTGAGCGAATGGTATATCCATGCGCCGCAGTTCTTCTGAGGAATTCTGTCGAGCCCCTCAGACTTCAGCCTGACGGAGAGTGTCTCTTTCAGAAAATCTGTCTCAGAATATCCAGCCACGCAGTCCTCTGACCCGATGACGATCCACTTTCCGACAAGCCTGCCGGTACTTTCGTCCTCTCCTGTGAAGACCTCTCCGAAAATGGTTCGGGCGAAACCGGCGTGGTTGGCCGCACTTGCCGTCTCCTCTGACATCCTGGCGCCGGGCCTCAGCAGGAGGATTTTACGCAATTTACCCCCGAAATGCAGGTTGACCGCCGCTATCTCCTTGATGTCAAGCGACTGTGCCCACTCTTCCGCATTTTTCCCGTATTCCTTTTTCTGGGATTGAAGGATGGATTCGTATTTGTCAAGACGGCTTCTGGAATCAAGGTGGTTCCTGTAAGCCTTGATGTAGGCGGTTATGTTGCCGATCGGGATATCGATTATGAAATCCACATTCCCCGGCACCGCGTCGGTGATCTCGACAGAGGATGAGCTGGCGTGGCTGAGGACATTCAGGTAGTAGTAAGGGTCGTTGCTGTAGAGCAGGGTTCCCCGCATTCCCGCTCCGGTTTCGGAGTGTCCTGTGATGCGGAAGGCCGCCCATTCGGAGATGTCCTTGACGAAAGCGTTGGCTTTCCGGTGCCTTCTGGAAAGGAATGCGCCCAGGATATTGTCCGCATAGGCGTTGGAGAAGAAAATCACATCGTCCCCGGTCTCAATGCCTGACGAGGCGATCTCCTTGAACCCTTTTGTCTCCAGAATGCTGTGCCCCTCCTCGAGGTGTCTGACGGACGAGTTTATGATGGTTTCCGAGGAAGAGATGAGGACCAAATCTCCGTTGATCCTGGTCAGCAGGCCTGAAGAGTCCGCCACGGCAAGAAGGTTCTTTAGCTCGGCCGTGCTGTCGGCTATGGCTTTCTTGGCCTCAATGATCAAAAGCGGAGGAATGTCCTTGCTGTAGTGCACGGACATGATGGCTGGAACCCTCCTGAGTTCGCCGCTCCGAGCGGCCGCTATCCTGTCAAACTTGTTTGAGGCGAGTTCTCCGAAAACGGCCAGAGAGTCTCCAAGAAGTTCGCAGGCATGCCCGAAGTTCTTGAAACAAAGAACTATCGCGGCATCAGATGGCACCGCCTTGATCAAACTGTTGTTTTCCAGAAATCTGGAATCGACTTCCGGTTCCGGACCTCTTTCTGTCCCTGAATATAACTCCACCACGGCAAAGACGATCCCTCCGATGAGGACCACCGCCGTGGCGATCAGTATGGTCAGTGTCTTTCTGTTCATCAGCCTTAACCACTATAGATAAGAAATGTTATTGAGCCACAAACAAATAAACGATGTTCCCCACCTGTCTTGCCGGAGCCGTTCCTGAGGCTGAGAACCGTGAAAGTCTGGCGGCTCTTATCGCGAAGTCCCTTAGACACTTGTCATCAGATGAAACCTCGTCCTGGACCTTTGCGTTGAGCACCTTGCCGGAGGGGTCGACTGTGATGATCACTGTCACATGACCGGCTCCCAGACATCTGTAAGCAGGGATCGAAAGTTTGCTCGCCTTTCTGCCCTCAAGCTCATAGGAGACTACGGACGGTCCCTTGTAGGAGGAACTTTTCGGCTCCTCCCTTTTCCTTTCCGGTTTGCTTACAGCGACATAGTCCTCGTTAGGCTCGTCGATCTCAGGGCCGTTTTTCAAGTCCTGCGCCAGTTTCTCTGCCTCCTTGTAGAGTTCCTCCGCATTGGTGTTGCGGTCATCCTTGAGAGCTCCTCTGTCCACTGCCACATTCCGTACCGGCACTCCCGCCGCCTCCGCAAGCATCCTGTCAAGCCTTTCGCTGACCTCTTCCTTGAGGTTGCGCTCCGCCTGCTCTTTCTCTACCTTCTCCTGTTTCGAGAAATCAAGCACAAACGTGTTCTCCCTCTTCAGCGCTGAGGAAATCTGACAGACAAGCAACACAATCACCACCACCAGATGGAATATGATGGTGATGTAAAGTCCTGCCTTGTCGTCGCTCCTCATAGCGTCAATGAATATACTCTGTGCTGAATATGATCCGTCCCTACCTCTCAGCCTCGCGCTCCCTCAGCGATTTCTCGATCGTCGCCGAGATGATGTCGATCGCGACCTTGTTGTGGCCGCCCTGAGGAATGATAAGATCGGCGTAACGCTTGCTCGGTTCGATGAACTGGAGGTACATCGGCTTCACCGTCTTTGTGTACCTTTCAATCACCGTCTCGACGGTCTTGCCCCTTTCCAGAATGTCTCTGGCCATGACCCTCATCAAGCGGTCGTCGTCATCAGCGTCCACGAATATCTTGATGTCCATCTGATCCCGCAACTCCTTGCAGGTGAACACCAGAATCCCTTCGATGATGATGACCTCGGCCGGTTCCACGGTGACGGTCTCGGTCTTGGACCTCGAGCATGTGATGTAGGAATATACCGGCTGCTCTATCGCCTTGCCATTCTTCAAGTCGCTGAGCTGTCCGCAGAGAAGCTTGAAATCGATGGCGTCAGGATGGTCGAAGTTGATCCGCTGCCTCTCCTCCAAAGGAAGGTGGCTGGAGTCCTTGTAGTAGGAATCCTGCGGAATCACCACAACCCTTTCCTTGAGCTTTTCGGTTATCGCATTGACCACCGTTGTCTTTCCGGAGCCTGAGCCACCGGCTATTCCGATCACTAACATATTCGTGGATTTTTAGAATTCTGCGTTCTTTGGAGTCCTTGGGAACGGGATCACGTCGCGGATGTTGGCCATGCCGGTGACGAAGAGCAGCAGTCTCTCGAATCCGAGACCGAATCCGCTGTGAGGTACTGTTCCGTAGCGGCGGGTGTCGATGTACCATTCGAGATTTTTGCGGCTCATCTTCAGCTCGTCGATCCTCCGCTCCAATTTCTCAAGGGAAGCCTCCCTTTCTGATCCTCCGATGATCTCGCCGATCTTCGGGAAGAGCACATCCATTCCACGCACGGTCTTCCCATCCTCGTTCTGCTTCATGTAGAAAGCCTTGATGTCTTTAGGAAAGTCCGTGAGGATCACAGGCTTGCCGAAATGTTTCTCCACAAGGAAGCGTTCATGCTCGCTCTGGAAGTCGGTTCCCCAGTGGACTGGGTACTCGAACTGTGTGCCGTTCTTTACCGCTTCCTCGAGGATCTCGACAGCCTCGGTGTAGGTCACTCTTTGGAACGCGATTCCGAGCACGCTCTTGAGCCTTTCGATCAGACCCTCATCGTACTTGTCGTTGAGGAATTTCAGGTCATCCGCACAGTTGTCGAGCGCGTACTGCACGAGGTACTTCACGAATTCCTCGGCAAGGACCATGTTGTCGTTGATGTCGTAGAATGCCATCTCCGGCTCGATCATCCAGAACTCGGCGAGATGCCTTGGTGTGTTCGAGTTCTCCGCCCTGAATGTCGGGCCGAACGTGTAGATCTCACCGACGGCAGTCGCTCCGAGTTCTCCCTCAAGCTGTCCGCTGACGGTGAGGCTGGTCTTCTTTCCGAAGAAATCCTTGCTGAAGTCTACCTTGCCGTTCTCTTTCTTCGGCACGTTCTCAAGGTTGAGTGTCGTGACCTGGAACATGTCTCCGGCGCCTTCGGCGTCCGATTCTGTGATCAGAGGCGTGTTGAGGTAGACGAATCCCTTGTCGTTGAAGAACTTGTGAATCGCGAAAGCCATCGCGTGGCGAATCCTCAGCACGGCTCCGAATGTGTTGGTCCTCGGACGCAGATGAGCCACTGTGCGGAGATATTCAAGAGATGTGTTCTTCTTTTGAAGCGGGTATCTTACCGGATCGCATTCTCCAAGCACCTCGATCTCCTTTGCCTGGATTTCCACGGCCTGACCGCTGCCGACAGACTCTATCAGGTTTCCGGTCACGCAGATGCTGGCTCCGGTCGTGATCCTGGCGATGATGGCTTCGTCGAAATTGGCCATGTCGACCACAACCTGAATGTTATTCACTGTCGAGCCATCGTTCAGAGCGATGAACTTGATCTGTTTGTTGCCTCTTTTTGTTCTGACCCAACCTTTGGCGAGCACTTCCTGTCCCGGAGTCGCCTTGAGCAGGTCCTTCACTTTGCTCCTCGTTACCATATTTGTTTGACATTTGATTCAATTTCACAAAGATAGTATAAAATTTACGGCGGTCAAAGACCTTTTTGAATATTCCGCCTCCGGTCATAGAGCCTGTAGAACCGCTCATTGCGGACGGTTGCCACTTCGACAGGCTCAGTGACCAACCGAATAAAGAGAGGGACTGACCTGCCGGCCAGCCCCTCTCCTAAAAGTATTTCAAGAATGTTTATTTCTCTGCCTTTCTTGCAGCGTACATGATCTTGAGGGCGGAGCAGCGCCTAAGCTCCTGCTTGACGTCCGTCACGATACCCATTCTCGCATCTTCGTCTGCCTTGATTGAGACCTGCATCAACTGGCGGTCAGCCTCGCTCATCGCGTCGCGTTCTGCGGCGATGAAGTCACGGATGTCGTTCGTCGTCTTGAAAGAGTCGTTCAGCTGGATACGCGCCTCGGTTCCGTACTGGCTCTGATACTGAGCGGTAGGGGATCCGATGTAGATGTATGAAGCCAAATCCTTTCTTTCAAGCTTGGCGACCTCTGTAGCTTCTGGAAGTCTCACTCTGACCTTAACCTCCGTTGAACGGAGCTGTGAGGTTACCATGAAGAAGAACAGGAACATGAACACGATGTCCGAGCTGGTTCCCAACTCCGGCATTTCTTTTTTACCACTTCTTTTAAAATTAGGCATTGTCTTGTCCTCCTGTTTTACTTTTTGGTAACATCCTTAGGCTCCGCCTCGGAAATGTTCTGTGGAATAGCTTCCCTGACAATCTTCTGCTGGTCATCTGTGAGGAAGGCGTAAGCCTTTCCGTAGTTCTGTTTGCAGAAGTCGTCACGGACTTCGTTGATGGCCTTCACGAGCTCGTTCTGAACCGCGATATAGGCCCTGTAGCTGGTTCCACGGTCATTCTGAAGTGAGATGACTCCCTTGGAAACCGGATATTCACCGTAGCCCTCGATCATCTTCATCTCCCTTTCCGGAAGGTTAGGATCGTTGCTTGGGTTTGTGATGAATTCCTTGATCTTATCCTTGAGCTGGCTAACATCCAAGATCTGGTCACCGGCATACAGTCTGTCGGAAGAGTTGATCTTCACGATGATGATGTTACGCTTGTTGACCTTCGTGTCTTCCGTCTTCTGATTCTGATCAGGCATAGGAGGGAGACGGCGCTGCAGACCTGACTGCTGATCCATGGTGGATGTCATCAGGAAGTAGCAGAGCAGAAGGAACGCGATATCGGCTGTCGATTGTGTGTTCAGTCCCGGTGTTTTTCTTGCCATAGCTTGATGTTATTTGTTGTTGATCGCGTCTCTGACGGCACCAACGATGATAGCGACGATCGCGGCGCCACCGAGGACGTAGGTCAGAAGAAGCATAGTGTCTGTCAGCTTGAGCCACTGGGTGGTCGGCTGTGTCTTGACGTTAAGTGCCGGTGCGCCCGATGAGAGCACATAGGCCAGGATAACCAGAACCGCGATTCCTACCACCACTCCGGCGGCCTTGAGCAGGTTCTTAGGGTTGTTCCTGCCGGAAATGAATATTGACAGTCCGATCCAGATAACCACGGCCGCGATGAACAGCACGTAAGTGTACCTGAGGAGAAGGTCGATGGCGGAGCCTCCGTTGACGAAAGCCAGGATGCCAAAGACTATTCCCAGTAGACCCAACACCCATCCGGTTATTTTGAATATCTTATTCATTATAATCAGATTCTAAAATTGTTGCTACAAATTATTTCTTCTGGTTCTTTGCAAGAACGTCTACGAGATCGATTGAAGCGTTCTCCATGTCGATGGAGAGGGCGTCGATTCTGGAAAGAATATAGTTGTAGAACACCTGAAGAATCATGGCGACGATAAGACCACCGACGGTGGTGATAAGGGCGACCTTCATACCTCCGGCGACGATGTTAGGAGAGATGTCTCCGGCAGCCTCGATGGCGTCGAACGCCTGAACCATACCGATAACTGTCCCCAAGAATCCGAGTGAAGGAGCAAGGGCGATGAACAGGGCGATCCATGAGAGGTTGTTCTCCATGAGGCTCATCTGAACGCCACCTGCCGAGGTGATTCTCTTCTCGACAACATCAATACCTTCATCGTAGTGGTTGAGACCGTCGTAGAAAATGCTGGCGACAGGACCCTTTGTGTCACGGCAGACAGCCTTTGCCTTCTCGACGCCACCCTGTGCGAGGGCATCCTCGACATTCTTGATGAGCTTCTTGGTGTTGGTCTTTGAGAATGAGAGATAAAGGATTCTCTCAATCGCGAGCGCAAGACCGATGATGAGGCAGAGGAGGATCATGGACATAAATCCAGGACCTCCCTGAATGAAGTAGGTCTTGATCTGCTGGTGCATAGGAACGTCCTCTCCGGTACCCTTGAGGAGATCCTCTGCGGACATTGGCTGGGCTGGAGCGGCAGTCTCAACTTGCTCTGTTGCGGCTGCGTTGTCAGCGGCTGGCTGATCCTGAGCGGATGCGATGTTTGCAGTGAAGGTGAGAACACCGGCTACTGCCAAAAACATGAAAAACTTTTTCATAACTGTTTTTGTGTGTTTAATTTTAATTGATAATGTATTAAATAGTTATCTTTTCCCAAGGCTTCGCGGGAGGCGAAAAGCCACCACAAAACCGTTGCAATTTACTAAATTATTTCCAATTGACAATAATTATAGGGAAATTTCTCCTTGCAGGTTATCTCCGAGCCTGGACTTCACCCATTCGTTGTCAGAAGTCTTGCCCATCAGGTGGAACAGTTTGGCGAGGGCGCTTTCTGTGGTGATGTCTGAACCTGAGACCACTCCGGCTTTTTCCAAAGCCTTCCCGGTGGCGTAGATGTCCATGTTGACAGTGCCTGACAGGCATTGCGTCACGTTCATCAGCACTTTTCCCATGTCGGCGGCTTCCTTGACGATGTCCAGAAACCATTGCCTTGACGGGGCATTGCCGGAGCCGTAGGTCTCAAGGATGGCCGCGCGTATGTCCGGGCCGCAGAGGAAATACTTCATGACCTGAGGCGTGATGCCTGGGTGAACTTTCAGGATCGAGACTCTGGTGTCAAGATTCGTGTTGATCCTCAGTGGCTCGTCCCAGCGATCCGGCCTGCGGATGACGCTGTCGTTGTATTTTATGCTGATCCCTGCCTCGGCCAGCGGAGGGCAGTTCGGAGACTTGAAGGCGCTGAAATCCTCGGAGCTGACCTTGACGCTGCGGTTGCCTCTCAGCAGTTTGGAGTTGAAGAATATGCTCACTTCCGGCACACGTGGATGCCCCTCGGAATCCTTGGCGGAGGCTATCTCCACGGCGGAGATCAGGTTCTCCTTGCCGTCGGTACGCGGGACTCCGATCGGCAGCTGGCTTCCGGTGAACACGACCGGTTTAGCCAGGTTCTCAAGCATAAAGCTCAGCGCTGACGCTGAATATGCCATCGTGTCTGTCCCGTGAAGGACGACGAAGCCGTCATAGTCCTCATACCGTTCATGGATCAGCGATGCCAAAGCCTGCCAGAAGGAGGGCTCGACGTCGGAGGAGTCGATCAGTGGGTTGAAAGTGTACGAGTCGATGCGCAGGGCGAATTTCTGCAGCTCGGGGACTTCGTCAAGTATCTGGTGGAAGTCGAACGGCTTGAGGGTCAGGTCGATGGGGTCCTGCTTCATGCCGATGGTGCCTCCAGTGTAAATCATCAGGATGGAAGACTTTCTCATATTCCGAATAGTGTTTTTGCGTTGTGGGTGGTGGTTTCCGCCACCTCCTCGATGGGAATGCCCTTGAGTTCCGCTATCTTCGCGGCTATCAGAGGGATGTACGAACTCTCGTTCCGTTTGCCTCTGTGCGGAACGGGAGTGAGATAAGGAGCGTCGGTCTCCAGCACTATTCTTTCAAGGGGGACATGCCTGACGACCTCGGCGAGTCCGGCGTTCTTGAACGTCACGACGCCGCCGACCCCGATGCGCCAGTCTCCAAGCCGCTGGATTTCCTGGAACGACTCCAGGCTTCCGCTGTAGGCGTGCATATTCCCTCTCAATCCTTTGTGTCTTTTGAGAATCTCCAGAAAATCGCCCATCGCGTCACGAAGGTGGATGTTGACAGGCAGGTTTCTGCTGGCCGCGAAGTCGAGCTGCCATTCAAGGGCCTCTTTCTGCTCTTCGACAAACGCCTTCCCCTCGTGGTAGTCTAGGCCTATTTCGCCGACAGCCACGACCTTACGCCCGGTGCCAGCTTCCCACCTGTCGAGGAAACTCACCATGTTGTCGATCTCTGTCCGCCAGTCTTTCCCGACCGAGCCGGGGTATAGGCCGATCATCGGACGCAGAGCCTCTGGATACTTGTTCACGATGTCGAACATCTCCTGACGCTCCGACCTGTCGATGTCGGGCTGAAGCATGAGGCGGACGCCTTCGGCCTGGGCCCTGTCGATGTACGCCTTTTCCTCTCCGGAATACGCCTTGTCGCAGATGTGGCAATGTGTGTCTATGAATATCATACCGTCAAAGATAGGAAAATTCGCGGGATGCGCCTTGGAGGGGATGAAAAAAACAGAAATATTCAAAAGAAACATAAATATTTTTCTTTCAAACCCCCTCGGAATCGGCAAAAGGTCGTAATTTGTCCCGCTGCTCCATGGGTGGCGGTCGCCATCGTGGGCATGAAGAAACAAGTCGCTATGGAAATGTCATTTGAAGAGAGGGCCGGGCTTTGTGCCCTGAACAGGATTTTCGGGTTCGAGCCGAAGGTCGGATTGAGGTTGGTGGAGGAGTCCGGAGGCGCGGAGGAGGTGTTCCGGAAACCGGAGGAGGCCGGGCGGATCCTGGGGCTATGCTCAAGGCTGAGGTTCGCTCCTTTGATCACAGGCAGCGCGTTTGAGTCGGCTGCCATGGAATTGGAGGCCTTGGAGAGGGATGGATGCCGGTTTGTCGGGATCGGGGAAAAAGGCTATCCTGCCTTGCTCATGGAATGTGAGGATCCTCCCTTGGGGCTATATTATAAAGGGGTGTCGCCACCGGAAGATGTGTTCGACGGCCTTCCTCAGATTGCCGTGGTGGGGACTAGAGGTTTGACCTATTACGGTAAGGATTGGTGCCAGAGAATCGTGAAAGCGATGTCTTGCTCCAAGATCAGGCCTCTGATAGTCAGCGGTCTGGCCTTGGGCGTCGACGTGACGGCGCATCGGGTGGCGCTGGATGAGGGGCTCCCGACAGTGGCGGTCATGGCCACGGGAATTGATGACATCTATCCTTCCAGAAACAGGGACGTGGGTGAGGCTATCGCGTCGACTCAGGGGTGTGCCCTCGTCACGGATTACCCTCCCGGCACCGGTGCGGTCAGGATCAATTTCCTCCGGCGCAACAGGATAATCGCCGGTATATGCCGGGCGACCGTTCTGGTTGAGTCCAAAGTCAGGGGCGGTGGCATGATGACCGCACGTCTCGCCGCATCCTACGGCCGTGATGTCTATGCATTG
Source organism: Bacteroidales bacterium UBA6366 (assembly GCA_002438845.1). Classification (GTDB taxonomy): domain Bacteria; phylum Bacteroidota; class Bacteroidia; order Bacteroidales; family UBA932; genus Cryptobacteroides. Next base: position 26,570 of record DJRG01000009.1, on the reverse strand, counting down.
CCAGGCAGGATTGACGATCCGGTCTCCCAGGGATGCAATCTGCTCATAAGAGAGAATGTCGCTGAGCAGATCGGGGATCTGGGGGAGCTTGTGGCCAAACTTGGCCTGGGTCGGGCTGGCATGAGTTTGAAATCGGACTTCAAGGAGGAGGTGGAGTCTTGCTACAGAGGGCGAATGCCTGATGATGAATATGAAGATATTGTCAGGCTGGCTTGTCTGATAAAGTCACACCGTGGTGTGTCCGTGGATGAATTATGTCAGAAACTGAAATGGACCTACAGCCGGGTCAGCCGCCTTGCCACGACCCTGGAGTGCGACGGATTCATCACCATAGACCTCCTTCAGCACTGCCATGCTCAAACACAGTGCCCCGCCAGGGCGGTCCCGTAGGGACTGTGGGTGAGGGTTCGAGACGCAAAGCTGGTCTATACGACCAGCATCGCGTCTCCGTATGGGCCGAAACGATAGTTCTCGTCCAGGGCGACCTGATAGGCGTTCATGACGTGATCGAAGCCACCGAATGCGGCGACAGCCATCAGCATCGTGGATTCCGGAAGATGGAAGTTGGAGACCACAGCGTCCGGGACGGAAAACTCGTAAGGCGGGAAGATGAACTTGTTCGTCCAACCGTCGTATGGCTTGACCTCGTGTGTGGTCGTGACGTAGGTCTCAAGGCCCCTCAGCACTGTCGTGCCGACCGCCAGCACCTTATGTCCGCCATTCTTGGCCTTGTTGATGATCTCGCACGCCTCAGGGGTGATGATGAGCCTCTCGGAGTCCATCCTGTGCTTGGAAAGATCCTCGACATCCACCCTGCGGAACTGGCCGATACCCATGTGCTCGGTGATGAACGCCTTGTCGATGTCTTTAAGAATCATTCTGTTGAATAGTTCCCGGCTGAAATGGGTCCCTGCGGCCGGAACCGCCACCGCGCCTTCATTTTTGGCAAAGATGGTCTGATAGTTCTCGTTGTCCTCTGGAGAGATCTTTGACTTCACCCATTTCGGCACCGGAATCTCACCGAGGCTGAAAAGCGAGCGTTTGAACTCCTCGTAAGGGCCGTCGTAGAGGAAGCGGAGAGTGCGCCCTCTGGAGGTCGTGTTGTCGATGACCTCGGCCACAAGGCTCTGGTCGTCACCGAAATAGAGCTTGTTTCCGATTCTGATCTTCCTTGCCGGATCCACAATCACATCCCACAGGTGCTGCTCGCGGTTCAGTTCCCTCAACAGGAAAACCATTATGTCAGCTCCCGTCTTTTCCTTCTTGCCGTAAAGGCGGGCAGGAAAGACTTTGGTGTCATTGAACACGAAGGTGTCGCCCTTGCCGAAATAGTCGATGATGTCTTTGAATATCCTGTGCTCGATCTCGCCTGTGTCCTTGTGGACAACCATCAGTCTGCACTCATCGCGCCATCTGGTCGGCTCCTGGGCCACACGCTCCTTCGGAAGAAGGAATTGGAATTGTGAAAGTTTCATATTCGATAACAAGCGTTATAGTCAATCCTTTAATATACGGCATTGACTCCGGAAAAGTTTCAAGTTTCTTGAATATCCTATATTTTCGCCTCCCTGAACACCTCCACGATGGATGGATAGGTGTTCTTAAGGTAAGGGGAAAGTCCTGACCTGGCGACCCACGCCGCCTTTGTGATGTCCTCGTCCCGCTGTGGTGTCAGGTTCACCGGATCGGTGTAAAGCATGTCGTACCACCAGGTGTGCTTGAGATGCCATATTCCATCACGCCGGTAGCAATGGTCGGTGACGCAGATGAGCCCCCGAAGCTCCAGATCGCCCACTCCGGTCTCCTCTTGGACTTCCCGAAGAGCTGTCACCCTGATGTCCTCTCCAGCCTCCTGATGTCCTTTGGGCAGGTCCCAGAGACCGTTCCTGCTGATGAGTAGAACGTCTTCCCGGCGGTTTGACACAAGCCCTCCGGCGGCGTTGACCTCCTTGAATCTGTGACAGAACTCCTTGTAGGTGGTCTCGATGTCATCTGTCGGAATGTAGATTCTGGCCAGAGTGTCGGATGTCTCGAACATCTCAACCAATGATGTGATGTCCGGGCTGTCCCCGAGGTGAAGCTCGACGGAGTTCGGATCGGACAATGCCTGTTCCTGTGGAGAACAGATGATCATGCATCTCTTTTCAAGGTAAATCTTGTGCATCCCGTGAAAATTGGAGTAAAACCATTATATTTGTAAGCTATGTGCAAAGTTAACAATCATTTTAATGAATATGGAAAACATCGACAGAAAATTTGCTTCTGAGCTTCTCCGCATAAAGGCGGTCTTGCTCAGGCCTGACGAGCCTTTCACATGGGCTTCCGGTTGGCGTTCCCCGATCTATTGTGACAACCGCAGGATCCTTTCCGATCCGGCGCTTCGTTCCAAGGTCGCGGGTTGGTTGGCCGAGACGGCGTCAAGTGAGTGCCCAGAGGCTGAGATTGTGGCCGGAGTCGCCACTGGAGCGATAGCCCACGGTGTCCTCGCCGCGGACAGGATGGCCAAGCCTTTTGTCTATGTCCGTCCCAAGCCGAAGGATCATGGCACTGGATCTCAGATCGAGGGCGTCCTTCCAGAAGGGGCTAAAGTTGTTGTGGTCGAGGATCTTATCTCTACGGGGATGAGCAGCCTCGCAGCGGTGAAGGCTTTGCGTGACGCCGGAGCGGAGGTGTTGGGAATGGTCGCCATATTCACTTATGGCTTTGAACTGGCCGCTCGACGCTTTGAGGAGGAGGACGTGAGGTTGAAGACTCTTTCCTGCTACGACGCTCTGATTGAGGAGGCCACGGCGACTGGCTATGTCAAGGAGTCGGATGTGGAGATCCTTCGCCGGTGGCGGCTGAATCCGTCGGAATGGAACAGATAGGCGTTTCGCCTCAGCCGTTTTTTTGTGTGAACCAAGATTAATCAGGAATATTATGACGACAGAGATAACAAGCAAACACGGATTGGTCTCAAAGCAGCCGTTCGAGTTGTACATGGCCTTTGTGGACATGCGTAATTTCCTTCAGTTCCTCCCGGAGGACAAGAAGGCGAACGTCGAGGCGGATTATGACACGATCTCCGCGACAGTGCAGGGCTTCAAGATCGGAGTGATGGTCAAGAACAGGACTCCGTACTCAAGCATTGAGTTCATAGACAACGGGGCTCCGTTCCAGTTCGGCGGCACGCTGCATTTCGACGCGGTTCCGAGCGACCCGTCAAAGACGGACTTCCACATCGAGTTCCATGCCGATCTGAACCTCATGATGAAGATGATGCTTGGCGGAAAGATCCGTGAGGCCATGAACAAGATGGTGGACGGTCTCGTGGCGATGTCCGAGGGCAGGATGCCGGACGGAATCGACGAGGAGACCCTCCGCAGGATGAAAGAGAAGTTAGACGGGAATCAGTAGATGCGCGGGCTGGACGACATCTGTCTTCGGAACATTCTGACCAGGGCGATAGGTGATCGTATGGCCGAGGTCGCTGTGGAGGCGTTTCGTGAACCCGCGTCGGTGTCTGTCCGGATCAATCCTTTCAAGGTGGATGGTCCAGAGGACTTCGTCAAGGAACATTTTGGCGGAGATGCCCGAAGGGTTCCGTGGAGTCCGTACGGGTTCATGCTCGGTGAAAGGCCTAAATTCACGCTGGATCCGTTGTTCCATTGCGGTTGTTACTACGTCCAGGACTCCTCGGCCATGGTTGTCGGGAGCATATTCAGAGATATTCTTCCAAATTGTGGGGATTGCTCAAGGCCGGTCAGGGTCTTGGATTTGTGCGCGGCTCCAGGCGGGAAAAGCACTGACCTTGCCGCTTCGCTGCGTGAGGCGTTCGGAGACAATTATATTTTGGTCTCCAATGAGGTGATGCGTTCCAGGGCTTCCGTCCTGGCTGACAACATGGCCTTGTGGGGAGATCCTAATGTGGTTGTCACGAGTGTGGACCCAAAGGCGTTCGCGAGGTTGGAGGGCTTTTTCGACATCATCGTCGCGGATGTGCCGTGTTCCGGAGAAGGAATGTTCCGCAAGGACGCCAAGGCTGTCGAAGACTGGTCGGAAGGCACTGTCAATCTTTGTTCTACGAGGCAGAAAAGGATTCTGGCCGACGTCTGGCCGTCGCTACGTGAAGGCGGCTCGCTGGTCTACTCGACCTGCACTTTCGAGGAAGCGGAGAACGATGCGATCTTGGAATGGAGCGCCTCCGAGTTGGGTGGCGACATTTATGAATATGATTACCAGTCTCTTCCGGACGTGATTCCGACAAGGACAGGCGGACTGCTTGTCCCGGGATTCGTGAAAGGGGAGGGGCAGTTTGTCGCGGCTCTTGTGAAGGGCACAGGAGCCAACGGCTTTAGGCTCCCCGGAAAACCTGCCGTCGGAGCGACCGGAAAACGAAAAGGGAACCTGCTCATACATATTCCCGGAGCAATTTCCCGTGAGGTCATCGCCCTTGAGCCGTTGCGTCCAATTCTGGCGGGGGTGGCCAAAGGTGAGGTGAAGGGGCGTGATCTGGTGCCGTCGGCGGACTGGGCTTTGAGTATCGCTTTTCCTGCAGAAGAGTATCCTGTGGCTGATCTTGACCGTGAGACGGCTCTCAGGTTCCTGCACCGTGACAGCATATTCCTGAAAGATGCTCCCAAAGGATTTGTGCTGGTTTGTTTCGAGGGGCATCCGCTCGGCTTCGTGAAGAACCTCGGTGTCAGATGCAACAATCTTCATCCGCAGGGCCGCAAAATCAAAATGGACGTGTAAATTATTGAATATGAAAAGAATAGTATTAACGATTTTGTCTGTTATCACCCTTCTTCCGCTTTCGGCGCAGACCAAGACGACTCAGAAGGAATATCTTGACCGCTATCAGTTGCTGGTCTCAAAGCTTGGGGCCTCAGGAGTGGGCATCGAGACGCTTCTCAAGCGTTGGGGAAAGGATTACCCGGAGGACACTGACATGCTGCTCGGTAAATTCACTTACTATCTGGCCAAGTGCCAGACATCCTCGATCGAGGTGATGGATGCCGCGAAGTATCTGGGAAACGCCCCGACTTTGACCTTGAAGGACTCGCTCGGCAGGGATGTGAACTATTTTCAGGTTGTCTCCTACGATGACGAACTTTTCGGCAAGGCCACCCAGGCCATAGACAAAGCCATTGAACTGAATCCGGACCGTCTGGACCTGAGGCTGTTCAAGATCTCCGCCTTGATCGGCTACGAGAAGGACAGCCCTGACATGGCCCTCGCAGGCTTGAAGGCTCTCATCGACTATAACGGCCACAGTCATCCTAAGTGGGAATATCCCGAAGTCGAGTCAGGCGAGGATCTTTTCCCGTCGGTGATGCAGGAATATTGCTACGCTTTCTTCAAGATAGGCACTCCGCATTGCTTCGAGGCCTTCAAGGAACTTTCGGAGAAGATGCTGGGCTACTATCCGAACAACACGGTCTACATGACCAACATAGGTTCGTACTACCTTGTCTGCAAGCATGACAGCAAGGCAGCGCTCAAGATGTACAACAAGGTCTTGAAGAAGAGTCCAGACGACTACACCGCCATCAAGAACTGTGTCCTCCTTGCCCGCAGCGACAAGAACACCAAACTGGAAAGGAAGTACCTCCCGATGCTCATCCGCGTCACCACGGACGAGTCTGAGAGACTCTCCGCCCAGGCCCGCCTTGATGCGTTGAAATAAATAAGGGACCACCTGGATTCCAGGTGATCCCCTTTTTTGGTCGCAGAACTTGTCGAAGCGGCCGTCGGATTACTTGAGTGAACGCACGACGCGGAATCCCATGATGTCGTAAACCACCGCTCCGCTGCCCATGCTGTCGTTGGTCTTGCAGTTGGCGTTCTGGATTCTCCAGTTCTTCACGGCGCAGTTACCAGTGTAGGTAGTGTAACATCCACCTCTTGTGATGACATATTGTTCCGTCATGTCACGTGGGGTCTCCGGCCCCCAAGGGTCGGTTTCCTCGGCATCCGAGGCATAGTCCAAAGAAATGTACCATTCGCCGGTCATCTCCTCTATGTTCCCGCTGAGGTCGTAGATGCCAAGAGCGTTCGGTTTCTTGAGGCCGACCACATGGACATGCTCTTCGTCTCCTATTCTGGAATTATCCTCGTACCATCCGACCTCGTCAAGGTCATCGCTGCCGGCGAAATAGAATGGATACTTCTCGTTCTCGGGACCGCCTTTCGCGGCATACTCGAATTCGGCGTTGGTAGGGAGGCGATAGCCGTTGGCCGCCTTGTTCCTGGTGACTGTGGCCTCCAGCAATTCCTTGCCGGTCTCCTTGTCCCACTTAGTGTTGGAGAAAGTGTAAACCGGAGTGTAGCCTTTCTGTTCGCTAAGTTTGTTGCAGTAGTTCATCGCCTCGTAAAGGGTCACTTTTGAGACAGGGTAAAGGTCGTTGCTCTTGTCGTTTGACGGATTGTAGCCCATCACCTGAATGAATTCCCTCTGGGTGACCTCGTAGCGTCCCATCTCAAAGGCTGAGATGTTCACCTTGTGGGAGTTCTTTTCGTCCTGAGCGTTCTTTACCGTCTTGAAATACTCGCTTGGCTGCTTGCCGAGGATGAACGAGCCAGCTCCGATGGCCACCATGTCGAACGCCTTGAAGTTCGGGTTGGTCTCCTTTTCGATTCCGGGGGTTGTCCCGCCACCGCCGGTGGAATTGGTTGTAACCACCGCGAAATAGGTCTTGCTGTCCATTGTCTTCTCGTTGATGACAAGGTATTGGACAGCCTCCGTGAAGTCAGCGGCGACTCCGCTGCCCGGAGTGACTGTAGAGCCTTCCGTGACGACTATGACCGGCTTGAGCGCGGTGACATCCGTGCCTTCCGGCATGGTGATCGTGATTGTCGGGTAGTTGATCTGGCTTGAGATCTGTCCCGGGATGATGAACTGTGTGATAGCCGCGCCGGTCTCAGTGCCTGGTGTCGGATCCTCGCCACCACCGCCGCTCTCGGCATTCTGCATGACAGTTATCGTGTAGGTGCTGACTGGTGTGTCATTCAGGTAGGCTGTGACGTCAATCGTGGTCTGGCGCGGATTGGTGGTCGTGTTCTTGGCCACAGACAGGGACAGGCGTGTCTTGCTGCAGGTAGCGACGCACCAAATCTTATCCGCCGTCGGGATCTCGGTCTTCAATTTGAAGTCACCAAGGTTGTTGTCATTGATGTCAACGAAAGTGATGGCGCTTGTCATCACTCCCGACTTGTCAACGGTAAGTATGCCGTTCTCCTGGTCGAAAGAGACAATCCCTTCCGGGATCTGCGAGATTTCCGCCGAAAGTTCTACTTTCGCTACCGGATCATCGCCGGTCCCTTCGCATGAAGCGAAGGCGAACAACGCGGCGAGTCCGGACAGAATGTATGATGATATCCTGAATTTCATAGTATTGTCTTGTTTGTTTTTTATTTGATGTATCTAACCACGCGGAAGCCGGTTGTGCCCCTTGTCTCAGGACCGGCCTGATAGTTCGAGTCCCACAGCTTGCCTTTGTATTCCGGGCCGTTGTAGTAGCCGCCTCTGATGATCTTGCCTCCGTTCCTGCTTTCCGGCGCTCCTACAGGGTCGGTCGCAGGATCGGTTGTCTGGAGTTCGTCTTTGTACTTGTAGGCCCAGTCGTAGCACCATTCCGAGACGTTGCCGCTCATGTCGTACAGACCAAGGGCGTTCGGCTTTTTCTGAGCGACCTCGTGAAGAGCCTCGCTCTTTCCTACCGTTGAGTTCCCAGTGTACCAGCCGACCTCGTCAAACACGTCGGAGCCGGCGAATATTGTAGGATTCTTGAGCCCTTCCTCTCCTCCTTTGGCCGCGAATTCCCATTCCGCCTCGGTAGGAAGCCTGTAGCCGTTACCGGCAGTGGCAGGATCGAACTTATAGTCCTGCATCTTCATGTAGCTCCATCCATCGGACACTTGGATAATCTCTCCAGGAGTGTAGACAGGAGTCAGTCCTTCTTTCTCGCTGAGCTTGTTGCAGAACTCGCAAGCCTCAGACCATGTCATATTGTTTACAGGGTAGTTGTCTCCGACAAATTTTGAATAGGAAGGGTTCTTCCCCATAATCTCTTCATAGAGTTTCTGGGTGACGACAGTGGTCGCGATGTAGTAGCCTTTGGTGAGAGTCACGTCATGGGCGTAGTCCTGCGCGTACGTTGTGCCGTCGTCCTTGTTCTTACTTTCGCCGAACCTGAACGTGCCCGGCTTCACGATGACCATGTCGAACGCAGAAGCAAAGGCGTTCTGGTTCACTGTCAGTGTCAGAGGGGTGAGAGTGGCTGTCTCGTCGCTGCACACGACAGCGAGATCGACGGTGCCTGTCTTTGCGGTCTTCTCGGCTGTAGGCTCTGTGGACAGTGTGAGCACATCGCCTTCGATGCTGGCGACGCACCAGTCAGCGTTGGATTTTGCGGAATATGTGTAGGTGACATCCGCTTCCGGAGCGTTTGTGACCATCGCGAGCGGCAGGGCTATCTGTCCGCCGGAATATTCAAATGTGACTTCGGTTCCATTCGCGGAAGCACCCTCGGAGGTCTGTGGCTCAGAGATGGTGAGATTTCCGTTGATGATCAACTTGTCATCCTTGCAGGATGAGAATGCGGCGCAGAACAGCGCGCAAGCGCAACTCAATGCGTAAAATCTACTTGTTTTCATTCGTTTTTTGATTTAATTGTTAAAATGGGATTCTTAATTGTTCAACGGATAGTACTGCGTGGCGCGGTAGACAGTGAAATAATTGTCCTTGTCTTCCTCGTCAGTGAACTTGATCCATTGAGGGTTCTTGATGTCATCGACTGTCAGGGTGAAGGTGCGTCGCTTGTCGTTGCCCAGCGGGGTGATGATGTAGTTGAAGTAGAAGCCGGTGTAGTAGTCCTTGCCGGTCTGGCTGCCTTCCTGGCTGAACTTCAGAGAGATCCGGTCCTCACCCTTTATCTCATAGTCAAAGGCCAGATAGCCTTTGCCGCCTGAGTTGGTGCAGTAGAAGTTGAAGGCGTAGAAGTCCCCGTAATAGTTACTGATGTTTCCTAAATAGCAATAGGTGATGTTGTCTCCGGCGGCTTTCAGAGCCTCGGCAGCCTTGTCCCAGAGCTTTTTCCCGTAATCGCTGAGCCCTTTGTAGGATAAGAACCAGTTCTTGTCCATCAGATAGTCGGTGATTGTCGGGTAAGTCGGGGCAAAGTACCCTCCGGCACCGTCGTTGACAGGAATGAAAGCTCCGTCATCGCCCATGTCCGGGCTGTAGACAAGTCCGTCAATCTTTTCCTCGCCAAGTTCGACAGGCTTGTAGAAAGAGACTCCCATCAGATTCACAATGAACGGATAGGACGTTGTGACCTGCTCTCCGTCAACCTCACTGAATACTTCGAGGGTCCTGCCGTTGAAACGGGCGTCGTATTTCGTCCCGTCGGCTTGGTATCTCACCCGGGTGTATCTGGAAATGGCGTTCTCCTCTTCCTTTATCGCGGAGATGTAGTCATCCCAGGAGATAGATACCGGCATCGGGGTCATCGTCATCCTTGAGCCACTCTTTCGGCCTTTGAGAATTATCTTGTCATCATTCAGTTCAAGGACGTTGAACTCGAAATCGCCTTCGAATCCATAGCCGGCTCCATTCCCGCCGCTTGTCTCGGGATCGGCAAAGTAGTGCATCACCTCGTTGTAGGTGTCAAAGGACAGCACACAGCCTGCGCTTTGGTAGATGGTGTAGGTGCTTGTGGCTGTCTTGCCTGGGCCTGCCACCTCGCTGCCGGCCTTCACCTTGTTCCCCTCGGTGAATGACAGAAGGACGTTGAAGCCGCCGTAGTACTGTCCGGAGGATGGATAATATTCAAGTAGCCAACCGTTTGGACAACTGGTCAGGGTCTCGTTCAACTTCTCGGCGAGAGCCTCCGCGCGGTTCGCGGATGATTCGTCGAAGATCGGGTCTATCTTCGACACGCACGCCTGTGCCATCAGTGCGGCCAGAGCCGCGGACAGGAAATATTCAGTGATTCTCTTGATCATAAATCAGTCTTCTAAAGTGTTGTCAAATCGAGTTGGGAGAGATTCCCGGAACGTTTCTGGACGATGTCCCGGAGTTTGTCTATGTCAATGCCCCAACTTTCCTGAAGGTAGTTCCTGATGATTTCGAATTTCTTTGTCAGTTTCTCTCCGCCTTCCTCTCCGGCGTTGGCCATGACGCTTTCCCAGTAGCCTTTAGCGTGGGTGACGTAGTTTGAGATGATCTCCACGAAATCCTCGTCCGGACTGTAGCTGGCGTAGCGTGTGACGTAGCCCATCGCATTCGCAGCTGCGTCACTCTCAAGATTCAGCCAGCTCGGCCCTTGGTAGTCGGTTGAGATCAGGTTGAAGTCTGTGGAATAGTTCTTCGTCTGATGCAGGATGTGAGCGAACTCGTGGTGCATGGTCTTGAAGAACCATTCGTTGAGGAAATCAATGCTCAGGCTGGACGGGTTGAGCTCGTTGACGTTGTAGAGAGTGATCTTCAAACCTCCCTCCGCTGTTCCCAGCACAACCGAACCCTGGCTGTTGTAAGCCTTGGAGCCGATGAGCTGGATCATTCTCGGGCAGTAGGTCTTGATGAAAGTGTCGCCGAGCAACTCGTTGTAAGAGTCTATCCAAAGGTACTTTGTCAGTTTGGCCATAGCCACGGCCTTGTCATATTCGGCTGGAATCAGGTTGTAGTTGTTGTCTGACTCGCGGTCGATGTACTTGTAATTGAACTGAATATTATAGGGCTCCACATAGTTCAGCAGCAGCCATGTGTCGAACGCGCCTCTTTCCGGAGCGTCGGTGTCGAAGATGCTCTTCGGATCAAGTTTCTCCTCTGAGCAGGAGACCAGCGCGGCGGCCATAATGAAGAATGAATATATCAATTTTCTCATTGTGTTTTCTCCTTTTAGTTGTTTCTCGGATTCGCTTCAAGCCCAGCGGCGATCACTTCCTGCGGAATCTGTACGGCTCTTCTCGGATCGTTCACAAGCAGCTCGTCGTCGGATTTCCCGCTTCTTGCGTGCGAATATTCCATCCCGTACCTCTTTATGTCATTCCATCTCAGCCCTTCGTGCACCGTGATCACCCTTCTCAGATGCAGGACACACTGGATAAGGTTCTCTGTGTCGCTGTCAGGTATGGTGAATCCTTGAGGGTGCAGTTCCTTTTTGATGGACCGTTGGCTGCTCTTCTTAAGGTGCAGAGGCATGTAGGACTTGGCCGCGAAATAGTTGATGATCTGGCTCTCTGTCATGTGCATTCCTGCCATGGAGTTCAGAAGCACATTGATGTCAGCCACGGCTCCGTCCTTGTCCTGAGGCGTTTTCAGCAGTTTCGCCTCGGCCCTGCAAAGCAGGAGTTCGTCGGTGGAGAAGGCCACGTTGACAAGGTGCAGGAAGCCGATGCCGGCGGTCTTGTCGGTATATTCAAAATACCCGAGAAGCTTAGGCAATGAATATTTCTGCTCGAATCCCCAGATTCCGTTCGACATGTAGAGCTTGTTGTAGCCTCCCCAAGGGCCAGGAAGTATCTCGTTCAGCATGATGTCGTAGGCACTGCCGTAGCGAAGCCCTATGGCGTAGGGACCCTGGACATAAGGCCAGGCTGAACTGGCTGTCAGGAGAAGCAGGTTGCAGGCGTCGTTGTTTGAGATGTAGGAGTTGCACCTGAGCTCGAAGTCCGTGGCCAGATCGCTGAAGGCTTTCCAGTCTCTCACCGAGCCGGCCGGATTTGAGCCCAGAACCTTGTCGGCATATTCGATCACCTTGTCGAATCTGTGGTAGTAGAGGTTGAACCTCGCCGCGAAGGCGTAGGCGGCCTTTTGGTTGAAGTGGTACTTGGGAACCGTGTAGATGTCGTCGTTGATCAGTGGCAGCGCTTCCTCTATGTCGCGGTCGATCATCTCGTAGGTGTGCGCGAGTGTTCCGCGCTCGATTCCTTCCGGGAGTACCGTCGTTTCCGGCTCGGTGGTGTAAGGAACCCCGAGGACTGCCTCAGCCGTGGCCGCGTCGTACGGCAGGCAGAACAGGTTCGCGAGCTGGAAATGAGCGAAGGCCCGGCAGATGAGGGCCTCGCCTCTTTGCGCGTCATATGACGATCCACCTCCGAGTTCTTCTATGGCTTTGAGTGCCTGGTTGGCGGAAGCGATCGCGTTGTAGTGCGCGTCCCAGACACTTTTCGGGGCGTCCGTGTCATCGGTTGTGATGTCTTTCCATTGGTAGGCGTCTCCGCACACCTGACCGTAGGTGTCGTATTGCGATCCATTGTCGGTCACATTGTCGGAGGATAGCTCTGAAATCAGCATCGTGGAGACCGTCGGGTAGGCGGAGACGAGCATTTTCGTGACCTTGTCCTTTGAGTCGATCTCGATTCTGTCGTCTGGAACCGTGTCCAGAAATCCATCGCATGAGACGGCGGCCAGCGGAATGACCGATAAGTATAATAATGCTTTGTTCATAGTGTCTTGATCGATAAATGTTTAGATTCCAAGTCTTAACGTCATGGTGAACTGTCTCGGGACAGGGGAGGCCACGCCTCCGGTGTTGAAGAACTCAGGATCCTGTCCGTTCAGTTTCTTGTCCGAATAGATAAGGAACAGGTTGGTCGCCTGGATCTTGAGCGAAAGATCGTTCACTTTGAGCTTAGAGAGCATATTCTTTGGGAATGAGTAGGAGATCGAGATCTCTTTCATTCTGATGAAATCGCCTTTGGCTATCCTCTCTGTGGAGTAATTGTAGGCGTTGTAGGCGTAACTCAGGTACGGATCCTGCTGGTTCGCCCGCTTGTCCGCGATCACCGGCACGTTGGTGACTTTCTCGTCGCCGCCGGCGGTCCATCTGTTGATGAACTCCCGAGGCATGGCGTCAAGGTCGCTGTAGACGTTGTGGAACACCGGGTCGAGGCGGATGACATTGCCGAATGAATATGTGATGAAAGCGTTTAGGGTGAATCCTTTGTACCGGAAGATGTTGCCGAGGCTTCCTGTCACGGTCGGTTCTGTCGGTCCCTCGTAGACCAGGTGGTCTTTCTTGATCTGTTCCTGAAAGTTGATGTCACTGACTGTCAGTTCTCCGTCCTCGTTGATGAAAGTAGGGTAGCCGTTCTCGTTGAGCCCTTGGAAGTCCATTGAGAACAGGGCTCTGACCGGGTAGCCTTTCATGGCGAAGCCGTTGCCGCTGATCATGTCCATCACCGATGCGTTGGACTGCAGGTCGGTTACCTCGTTCTTCGCATGGGAGAAGATGAAGTCTGTGTTCCAGCTGAAATCCTGGGTCTTGATGTTGTGTGTGGAGACCGTCAGTTCCACTCCGCTGGATTTCATGCTGGCGACATTGGCGAACTTCGCCAGCTGGCCGCCGGTGCCTTTCGTGTAGATCAGACCGATCAGGTCGAAGTTGTTTCTCTTGTACCAATCCGCCTCTACGTTGATCCTGTTGTCTATGAATCCGATTTCCGCTCCGATGTTTAGCTCATGCTTCTTCTCGTAGGTCAGCTCGCTGTTCTCGACATTGGACAGTATGAGGCCGGACTCTTTGACGGAGGTGAACGGACGCCAGGTGTTGTAGCTGTTTATGATCGCCTTGGAGTTGCTCACGCTTGCCGGACCCCTGTCCGCGGTCAATGAATATGATGCCTTCAGCGTCATGTTGGAGACCACGTCCCTGATCGGCTGCCAGAACTCTTCCTCGTGGGCGTTCCATGCTGTGGAGACGTTCCAGGTAGGCAGCCATCTGGCCTTGCGGCTCTTGCCGAGCTTGTTTGAGCCCTCGTAACGGATGGTCCCGTTCAGGGTGTACTTCCCTTTGTAGGAATATGTTCCCGTCCCGAAGAATGAGACTTCACGCTGCCTGGTTCTGTCTACAGAGTAGTAGCCGGCGTTCTCCTCGTTACCCTGTTTGAAGTAGAGGTAGTCGTACGATGGAAGCATACCCATGTCGTACTGCATTCCGACACCGTTGAACCACGTCCTCTCCCTGTCCACGGCATTGGTCTCCATTCCACCGAACATATTCATTATGTGGTCTTCTCCGAAGACATTATTGTAGCTTGCGGTGGCCCTGAAGTCGTAGCTTTCCATTGAATATTTCGTCTCGCGGTAAAAGCCTCCGACCGGAAGCACCGAGACCGGAAGGGAGTTGGCCTTGTCGGGGTCGGTGTAGAGCCAAGGGTTGGCGCTACGCATTGTGGCGTCGTCCATCGCCCTGAACGCCCATGCCTGGTTCGAGTAGTCGGTTATGGTGTGCGCCTGTACTGTCGATGAGGTTTTGTAGGCGCCCAGCATGGACAATTCCAAAGGCTTGACCGGATGCCACTTCATCTCTCCCTGAAACTTGAGGTCGGTGACCTTCAGGTCTATGTAGTTGTTCTCAAGTTCGTGCAGGATGTTGAACGGCGCGTAGTTGCGGACATAATATTCATTGGCGTCCAATGTCCTGGACGTGTTGAGGGCGTAGGAGTACGGGTTGATGTCAAAATCCCTTCTGACCTCGCCGCTGAGCGGATCCACAGAAGAACTCAACGTCCCGGGAGCTCTCTGCTTTCTGTAGGAGGCGTTGCCGATAAGGTTCAGGGACAGCGTCTCTGTGATGTGGTAGAGAGCGTTCAGGTTGGCCGTGTAGCGCTTTACAGAGCTCTGCTTTGTCCATCCCGGATCGTTCATCACGCTGAGGGATGTGTAGTAGGACGCTTTCTCCGTGCCGCTTGACATGCTTACAGCATGGTTTCTGGAGATGTTGTCGTTGAACAGGATGTCGAACCAGTCGGTGTTTCTGTATTCGGCTTCTTGAAGGTAGGCTTTCCTGGCCTCATCCGTGTTCATCAGACCGAACGAGCCGCTGGTCGCGTCGTATTCGTTGATCAGGTGGTACATCTTTCCGTACACGCCACTGTTGGACGCCCGGTAGACATCCGCGAGGTTAAGGTAGCCGGCCTGCTCCATCTCTTTGTAGACGCCCATCTGCTCCTGCGAGTTCAGAATGTTGAAACGTCGGTAGGTAGGTTTGAGACGGTAGCTGTACTCTCCGGTGTATGTGATTTTGTTGCTTCCTGCATGTCCTTTCTTTGTGGTGACGACAATTACACCGGCCATCGCGCGGGCTCCATAGATTGAGGTCGCCGAACCGTCCTTCAGAATCTGAAAACTCTCGATGTCGTCGGCGTTGAGGCCTGCTATGGCAGAACTGATCAGGGTGACCGCGTCTCCGCTGGAAAGATTGTCCGCATCGACTTCGGCCACGTCCTCCATGATCACACCGTCCACAACCCACAGAGGTTTGGAACTGCCGTAGATGGAAGTCGCGCCCCGGACTCTGATCTTGGGGGATGTTCCGAAAGTTCCCGACACATTCTGTACGGACACTCCGGCGGCTCTCCCCTCAAGAGCCCGGCTTATCTCCGCGACTCCGTCCAGTTTGACATCGTCGGCGCTCAGTTTTGTGGTGGCTCCGGTGAAGAGACGCTTGTCCATCTTCTGCATTCCGGTCACGACGACTCCCTCAAGGACTTCAGTGTCTGCATCCAGGGTGATATTCATCTCCCCGCCTGTGATGGACACGTCCTTGGGCTTCATGCCAAGACAACTGATCTCAAGGATTTTCGCAGACTTGCTGACTCTCAAAGAGAATTTTCCGTCAATGTCTGTGATGGTGGCGTTTTTCGTTCCTTTTTCCAAGACGGCCGCCCCTATGACGGGCAGGTTGTCTTCGGAGGAAATGACCACGCCGTTGACAATCCGGGAGTCTTGTCCAAACAAACACCCGAAGCCTGCAATGACGCAGGCGATCATCAAGCATAAGAAGTGCTTCATGTATTAAATTTTGTTAATTAATCGGATGCGGCTTACCTTGTCACAAGACAGCGCATCCATTTGTTAATGTTCATTCACCGCACCCACCAGTCAAAGACATCGAATGTTGGGGAAAATGTCTTCTATGGCTTTTGACGCGGCATTTTTACTCATGTCGGTGTGAAGTTAGTTAATTAACTGATTTAATCAAAGAAATTTTTTCACTATAACGTTTTTTCGCTCCGCGCACCTTGAATGGCCTATTTCATGTGCTGCCCGGTGCGATGGCCCTGCTCGTAGAGTTCGAGGGAGTTGATGACGTTCTGCCAGATGCTGTAGAGGCCGCCGGCGACGGAGGTCACCGGGGTCAAGTAGGAATATCCCAGCCAGATCAGGAAGCCGGAGTTCTTCTGGCCGAGGGCCTGGCCGGCGGTGATCTCGTCCGCTTTTATTGACTTCCGGTCTGCGGTTCCGTTGGCTTTCCTGCCTGCCAGTCTTCCTACGGCGAACTGGATGATAGTGCAGACCAATGAGATGACACCTATCATTACTGCTGTCCACACGGAGATTCCGCTGTTCACAAGCGATCTTGTCGCCAGATAGATCGAGAAGGTCAGGGCCATGCCCCAGCAGTAGAACGCCCAATCAGTGAAACGCATCAGCCAACGCTGAAGCCTTTTCATTGTGTAGCGTATGAGCCATGCCAGCAGCAGAGGCAGGACAAGCAGGGGGAATACCCTTGCGCAGATTGCTGTGAAACCCTCAATGAATGAGGATCCTGTGTCCGGGTTGACAATCGGGATGGCGATCGGGAGAATCACAGCGACAGCGATGTTGATCAACACCACGTATGAAACCGTGTCTGAGAGACTTCCTCCTAATTTGCTTGTGATCACCCCGGCCGCCGCCGCGGTAGGACATATAAAGCAGAGCATCGCGCATTCGGCAAGTATCCTTAAGTCACCGTCCGGCATCGTGGCGACCAACCATGTGAGTGGGATGAATGTCGCGATCTGAAAAGCAAGCACAATGAAATGCCATTTTCTGAACCGGAGGTCGTGTGGAGAGATCGTGTTGAACTGAAGGAACAGCATCGTGGCCATGAAAACCGGCTGGACATCCTTGGCGAATCTGGAGAACCATGGTTCGATGCCAGGGGATAATGGTTTGATTAAGAATAAGATCAGATAAGAAACGATCCCCATGATGATTGCCAGCGGCAACATCCAATCCTTGATGAATTTCACAACTTTCGCCATAATCCTTCGATTCGCCACGCAAATGTACGGCAAAAAAATCAACTTGTAGTCTGTCCGGGAATATTTCTCCGGAATATAAAATGAGGTATGCCCGTCGCTCTTGGCAGAAAGGATGGACTATCTGAAAAAACGCTCGATGTGCTCAAGCAGCAGAAAGGCGAAGATCAGCATCGATGTCTTGAAGTAGTTCTTTCTCATCGCCTTTATCTCGTCTGGAGACAGGTTGACGTTGTCCTTGTTTTTGGTGTAGTCAACGATGAGAACGATACCGATGGCAAGAATCACGATGGTAAGGAATATATTCAGAAAGACGAACACTGTTTTCATTTTCTGAGGACGTTTTGTTTAGCGCTGCAAAGATATACAAATTAATTTGCTTATGACTCTTTTGACTCTGCCGTCGCTCACGAAGATGGCATAAGTTCCCGAAAAAGATGTATATTAGCGAATAAAAATAACTACTGCTATGCGGAAACTTTTGATTTGTGTGGTGTGTGCGCTCTTGGCCTTGTCGATGAGGGCTGGGTTTATTGATGGAATCAGAATCGGCGGATGGGACAGGCCGTTTGTTGTGACCATTGACAATGAGGATGTCTCTATGCCGGCGACTTCCTGCTTTGTGGCCGGCCTTTCCGCAGGCTATCACACGGTTGAGGTGTATGAATCTCGCTCGACATTCAGTGACAGTGCCTGGAAAGGCAGGCTGATTTACAGCCGAAGGATCTACTACAATGGCATAGGAACCATGGACATTCGTCTTGATGACCGCACGGACACAGGGGTCATTCGCCCCGGGCATGGGACATCGACATTTGGAAAGAATGTGATGTCCTCCGATGTGTTCGAGGATTTCATTCGGTCCTATGGCGGAAACTGACATAGTGCATTCTGACTGAAACTACTGCTTCTGTCGTGAGCCGTCTGATGTTATTGTAGGTTGCTTTATCGCATATTATGGAATTGATTATGAGAAAGTTTTTTATCGCGGTGTCATTGGCTTTGGCGGCTGTGTTGTCTGTGAACGCGCAGACGGGGGCGTGGACGGGCATGTTGAAGGTCTCGGGCGTTGGGTTGGCGCTCATATTCAACATAGGGGAAGAGTCGGCCACGCTTGATGTACCGGACCAGGGCGCCAAGGAGATTCCGGTCGAGGTGTCGAGGGATGCTGTGGGTGGTATCACTTTGAATGTCCCGGCGATCAACGCCTCGTTCAAGGGACTTTGGGCCGGGAAGATGATCGCGGGGACTTTCACACAGCACGGAATGTCTTTCCCGATGACGCTCACGCCGGGCGTGCCTGTCGTCAGGCGGCCGCAGACTCCGGTCGGGCCTTTCCCTTACGCGACCGAGGAAGTTTCGTTCACGAACGGTGACGCTGTCCTGAAAGGGACGCTGACACTTCCAGAGAAGTGTGACAGGAATACTCCGGTGCTTATTATGGTGACGGGCAGCGGCCTCCAGAACCGTGACGAGGAGATGTTCGGGCACAAGCCGTTCGCTGTCATCGCTGATGCTTTTGCGAGAGCTGGGATAGCCACGTTGAGGTACGATGACAGAGGGTTCGGGGAGTCAACCGGTGATGTTGTCTTTTGCACCACCGAGGATCTGAAGAATGACGCTTTGGCCGGTGTCAAACTTTTGAGGGAGCGGTTTGACAATGTCGGTGTCATCGGGCACAGCGAGGGCGGCACCATCGCATTGATGCTTGCCGGCGAGAAACAAGTTGATTTCGCCATAAGCCTGGCCGGGATGATTGTCTCGGGAGCCGAGACGTTGCTGGAGCAGAACAGGCATGCGTTAATAGCCGCCGGGCTGCCCGAATCTGAGGTTGATGCCTACTGTCGGCTTCTGTCCGACACATTCGATGCCATCAAGACGAAGTCCCCGCTTCCGTCCGCTGATGGTTATAGCCTTTCGGAAGGCTTGAAGCAGAACTATCAAACAGCCTTGAGTCAGTTCCGCACACCATATATGGAATATTTCCTGAAGTTGGATCTGTCCGCAAGACTCTCTGGCATAACCTGCCCTGTCATGGCTCTCAACGGAACAAAAGACACTCAAGTTTGGTGTGGCGGGAATATGGCAGCGTTGAGAGCCGGTCTCCCTTCCGGCGGCAAGAACGTCATCCGTGCGGAGGAGGGTCTGAACCACCTTTTCCAGCACTGCTTTACCGGCGAGTTCTCTGAATATAAGCAAATCGAGGAGACCTTCTCCCCGGAAGTCCTTTCCGAGATGATTGCCTGGGTCGAGGCACTTTAATCACTCGTGCCTCAAGGCCAAGTTTCCGTGCGCGAAGCCAAGGAATAAGTCTCTCTCGTGATTGGAAAGGCCGGCTCCACGCACAGAAAAAATTATTACCTTTGTGGTTTGAAGTTGAATGAATATATTCATGGAATATGAAAAAAAGTTTTGTGATCATGGCTTCAGCGCTTGCGATGGCGGCCTGCGGCCCTAAACAGCAGGTTGAGAAGGTTCCGGCCATTGACCTTGCGAACCTTGACACAACCGTCTCTCCGGCGGTGGATTTCTACCAGTATTCCACCGGTGGATGGCAGAAGAACAACCCTTTGAAGCCTGAATATGCCCGTTTCGGCTCCTTCGATCAGCTGAGGGAGAACAACGTCAAGAGACTCAATGACTTGTTCGCCGAGATGGGGACGTTGAAAACAGAGAAGGGAACAGTCGAGCAGAAGATCTCAGACCTTTACAAGCAGGGTCTCGACTCCACAAGGCTGAACGCCGAGGGTGCGGCTCCGTTGAAGAAATATGTCGATGAGATCTATGCCGCGGCTGACAAGGAGGCCCTCGTGAAGATCATCGCTGGGTTGCACAATGTCTCCGAGAGCTCGTTCTTCGGGGCTTACGTGATGTCAGACCTTGCCGACAGCGACAACCAGATCCTTTACCTTGGCCAAGGTGGACTCGGAATCGGAGACCGTGACTATTACGTCGAGGCTGAGAACGCGGCGATCAAGGAAGGCTACCGTAATTTCCTCGCCAAGGTGTTCACACTGACAGGAATCGCCGAACCGGAGAAAGCGGCCGCCAACGCCCTTGCGGTCGAGGACGTTCTCGCCACGAACTCTTGGACCAGCGTTCAGGAAAGGGACATACAAGCCCAGTATAATCCTTATAGCACCGAGGAACTTATCAAGAACTATCCGGGCTTCGACTGGAAACTCTACTTCGAGACCAGGGGAATCGCCGACCAGCGGAAACTTATTGTCGCCGAGCCTTCTTTCTTCAAGGCTTTCTGTGAATATTTCGGCGGAGCGGATCTCGCTGTCCTGAAGGACTATGTCGCCGGCCAGCTCATCCAGGGTGCGACAGGATCCCTCAGCGATGACTTCTACACCGCGTCATTCGATTTCTTCAGCACTCAGATGTCCGGAATCAAGGAGCAGAAACCTCGTTGGAAGAGGGCGATGCAGGTTCCGAACAACATCCTCGGCGAGGCTGTCGGAAAGATGTACGTGGCGAAATACTTCCCGGAGTCTTCCAAGACAAAGATGCTTGATCTTGTGGAGAACCTCAAGAAAGCTTTCAGCCAGCACATCGACGAGCTGGATTGGATGAGCGACTCCACCAAGACCAAGGCCCACGAGAAACTGGACAACTTCACTGTGAAGATCGGCTATCCTGACAAGTGGAAGGATTACTCTACACTTGACATCGATCCGGAGAAGAACTACTACGAGAACCTTCGCGCGGCCGGCGCATGGTACACAGCCGACAACATGTCCAAGCTCGGCCAGCCGACCGACAGGACCGAGTGGGGGATGTCTCCTCAGACGGTCAACGCCTACTATAATCCTACGACCAACGAGATCTGCTTCCCTGCTGCCATCCTTCAGCCTCCGTTCTTCAACGCAGACGCTGACGATGCCGTCAACTACGGCGGAATCGGAGTCGTGATCGGCCACGAGATGTCCCACGGATTCGATGACCAGGGCCGGCTCTTCGACAAGGACGGGAATATGGCCGACTGGTGGACAGCTGAGGATGCCGAGAAGTTCAACGCCAAGGCTCAGGTGCTTGTCGCTCAGTTCGATGAGGTAGAGGTTGTGCCGGGCGTTCATGCCAACGGCCAGCTTTCTCTCGGTGAGAACATCGGTGACCATGGTGGACTCAGCATCTCGTTCACAGCGATGCAGAACGCCAACGCCGGCAAGAACATCGGTCTTATCGACGGCTTCACCCCGGAGCAGAGATTCTATCTTTCCTACGGTGCCATCTGGGCCCAGAACATCACCGATGAGGAAAAGGCCCGTCTGACCAAGCTTGATGTCCACTCTCTCGCGGTGAACCGTGTGAACGTGTCCCTGAGAAACTTCCAGACGTTCTTCGACGCTTTCGGAATCAAGGAAGGTGATCCGATGTGGCGTCCCGAGAGTGAAAGGGTACATATCTGGTAAGTGACACAAGTGGTTTCTTGTAATCAATTCAGGAAACCACATAACTATATTCATAAAGGAATAATTTTTTGGACGCGTCAAGGTTCATAGCCGGACGCCTCCGTTTCGGAGGGAAGATAGCGATGGTCTCCATCGCTGTCTCTTTCCTCATCATGATTGTCTCCGTCTCGGTGTCCTCCGGATTCCGGAATGAGATCAGGGACGGCATTTCCGACCTTACGGGTGATGTCCAGTTGATGCCGGTGGACATGAACTACATCAGCGAGTCGTCACCGATTTCGGTCAATCAGAGTTTCATGCCTGACATCGAGGCGATTCCTGAGGTCAGGAATATAACTCCGGCGGTTTACCGCGCGGGAATCGTCAAGAAGGGGGAGAGCATCCACGGCGTGCTGTTCAAAGGGACTCCAAGAGAGGGCTCTGATTCTGTGAAACTGGGAGTCTCGATTCCTGTCCGGCTTTCGCAGATGCTTGGCCTGAGGGTGGGGGACAGGCTTCTGACGTACTTCGTCGGAGAAAAGGTCAAGGTCCGTAACTTCAACATTACAAGTGTCTATGAGGGTGTCATGGACGGAACGGACAATATTCTTGTGCTTGCGGACATCGCTGATCTTCAGAGACTCGATGGCTGGACGTCCGATGAGGCCTCTGTCCTTGAGCTGACTCTGGCTCCTGGAGCCAAGACCGACGCCGGAATGCGGGCTGTGACTGACGAGGTCGGACACATCGCCTTGGACAAGGCCAGTGAGGATGATGACACTTTGATCGCGACCTCGGTGATCAGCCGCTATCCGCAGATTTTCGACTGGCTGAACCTTATAGACTTCAACGTGCTTTTCATCCTCGTCCTTATGACGATCGTGGCGGGATTCAACATGATTTCAGGTCTGCTGATCATGCTGTTCAGGAACATCTCCACGATCGGAACGCTCAAATCTTTGGGAATGACCGACGGCGCCATTGCCAAGGTTTTTCTGCGTGTCGCTTCAGGGATTGTCTTCCGGGGAATGTTGATCGGCAACGGAGTAGCTCTGCTCCTTTGCGGAATCCAGAAATGGACCCATGTCATAAAACTCAACCCGGAGAATTACTTCGTGCCTTTTGTCCCAGTACGCCTTAACCTACCTGCGGTGCTTGCCGCCGATGTCGTCTCCTGGATTGTCATCATGCTTCTCCTCCTGATTCCTTGCCTGTTCATCTCCAAGGTCGATCCGGCCCAGACTGTCAGGGCTCAGTAGGACCCGCTCCACATCTTCCGTGTCCTCAAGCATTATCAAAGTAGTGTCCGTGGGCTGTTCCTTGAACCGGGGCTGTCTTCCGCAGAATATATCATACCTGTTCAGTACGGCCCTGACATAGGCGATAGTCTCCTTGCCTTTGAATTTCCCGTGCCGGACATCATCCACGGACAAGATGGAGTCTTGGCTCATCTGTGGAAGGACTGTGCACAGGCTTTCCCACGTCCCGGTGTCGACGCCTTGCGAACGGGCGAACTTTATGCAGTCGTAGATCCTGCCCTCACCTGCGTTGTAGGCTGCCAGTGTGAAATTCAACAACTCTTCGTCGTTTGCTGCGGTGTCCTTGAACTTGCTCTGGAGACGGGCGATGTAGGAGGCTCCGGCAGCGATGTTCTCTCTTGGATTGAGCAGGTCCTCGATTTCGTAACGGTCGGCCGTCCGTGGCATCATCTGCATCAGCCCAAGCGCCCCCATCGGGGAGCTGGCCTGGATCCTGAATCTGGATTCGCTCCAGATAAGCGCCGCGAACATCTTCCAGTCCCAGCCTATTTTCCAGGCGTACTCCTTGATCAGATCATCATAGGGGCTTATGATTCCTGGATTCCTTTTTACCCCTTTACGGTATGGATTATAGCCATGAAAGAAGCGCTCGATGACAAGAGCGAACTCATCGGTGCCTTTGAGACTGTTCAACCATTTGATGAGATCTTTCTGTTTCTGTCTGTCTGACTTGATCAGCCATGAGACCGGGACATCTCCTAAAGGGAAAGACAGAAAGTCCTTGGAGTCAGGTACTTTCTCCGACGGAATCATCAGGATGTCAAGGCTGTCTTGCCTCAGGGAGTCCAGGTAGAATCCGCCATCAAGGGCAAGGAATATCTCCCGGGGCTCTTTCATGTGGGCGGCGAACCTTTCGGCCATCTCGTAGCCGTAGCCTGTCTGGTAGCCGTCGGACAGGCGATCGTCCAGGTCGAGAGCGACTCTGATCTTTCCGTGCCCGAACGTGCCGTCAGAGTCTTCGGGGTTGGTGTTGATGTCGCTGAAAGGAATGACGCAAAGCACCAGCATGGTCGGCAGCAGGTACTTAAGAAATTTTACTGTCACTCTTTTCAGCCCCATGATCAATAACTGTTGCCCCCGAAACTTCTGGAGCCGCCACCGCCCCCAAGACCTCCGAAGCCGCCGAAACCTCCGCCTGAGTTTCCACCGCTGCCTCCGGACAGGCCGCCGCTGGCGTTGACCGCCTTATTCGGACTTGGCTGAGTGTAGAACGGCCAGTAGATTCCGATCTTGAAGGCCGTCTGGGTCCTGATGTAGTGGTGCGCGCTGAAATAGTCCGCCTTGTCCATCGGCCATCCGTTGCCGATGTTCTCAAGCTTCACGAATATGCAGGCCCTCTTCCATTGGACGTTGATGAAAGCGTCGATGACCGGACCGTTGTTGTACTTCTCTTCCTTCTGGTTGTAGAACGCTCCCACGGCCGGATTCCATGCGGAGGAGTAGAACTTGGTGTTGTACCATCCCTCGGCTCCGAGCTGCATCTGCATGACGTTTCTCTTCACGTTGAACTGGAGATAAAGCCTTGAGTTGGCCGCGAGGCTCGGCAAAGGAAGCACGTCCTGGTCCGATGAGATCTGGAACAGAAGCCTGTTGTCCATGTGGATAGGTCCGAGAACGAAATCCTTGTCAAGAGAGGCGCTCAGAACACTCATCGGCGAGTTGTTCTGACGCACGACCCCGGTAGAGTCGTAGTAGACGTTGCCCGACAGAAGCGCATAGCCGAATTTCGCGCCGATCCTCCATCTTGGCACGTCCAGCCCGGCCTGGATCTTGGTCGTGGAGATCTTGCCGAACTCATTGTCCCATTTGAAATGGTTGGAGTAGTAGTGCTGGTGGTAGTACTCCGGCTCTTCCAGACTTGTCTCAAAGTGCAGATTCATCTTGACCGGACTCTTCCGGGCTCTTCTGAACGGAAACATCTCAAACCTTGCGTTCGCCTTGACCGACAGATCGTTCATCTGGTCGCCGAGGAAGACATAGTCACCGGTCGCGTCCCAACGTATGAAGTTCCTTAACTGTCCCTCGACTCCGGCGTAGACGAAAGCGGAGTTCCAGACCTTGTTGGTCGTGCCTTTGAGGAATGTCGGATCGAAAACGCTGTAGCTCAAGATCCTGTTGCCGATTCCACCGTTCAGTTTGGAGACAATCGCTTCGTCCGACCATGGCCGCAACCGAAGGAAGATCCTGTTCTCCAGTTTCATCACCCTCACGGAATCGAAGGAGCTTGTGGGATTGTAATTGAATATGTCATTGTAGAACTTGCGTCCGGTCGCGTCCGTGATCTGGTCTTCATAGCTCTTGCGGAACACGGAGTATTCACTGCTGTGTCCGATAAACGCGGTCGTGACGTTGTCGTCTCCGAGGGTGTCGGCGGCCTCCCTTGCGGCTATCCTTCTGCTCATCAACACATCCAGGGAGTCGATCATGGTGGAGTCTCCCAAGGCCAGGACGCTGTCCCTGTACGCCTTGTCGATTTTCCTGTTCCTCATGTCCTTGATGAACGTGAAAGGAATCCTGTACTGCTGGTCGAGGAAGAAGGTGTTCCGGATGACATTGGTCGAGGCGTTGTTGAGATTGACCGGATACTCCCTTGCGTCCAGGGTCGTGTCCCTGACCATCGAGTTGTCGCTGGTTCCTCCGTTCTCTTTGCGGATGATCTTGTTGTGGATGTAGCCGGCGTGCATCATGTACCTCTTGCCCAGATAATTTGTGGAGGCCACGAACGTTTTGTTGGTGGTCTTCTCGCCCTGCATGATGCCGTTGCCGCCGAAGCGGTCATATTCAAGAGTGAAATTCAGCTCCGGGAAGATGTTCTGCGTTGTCAGGATGTGCAGGTTGTCTGATTCTTTCTGAGAGTTCGCGAAGATGGTGCCGAAGTAGGCCAGTTCGGTGTAAGGCGTTTTTGTGTTGTACATTGGGAGTGTCTTCGCCGAGTAGGTCCATGACTCGTAAGGCGTGTAGAACGACACTCCGTTCTCGCTTTCGCGGTTGAACCAGCTGTAGTACTGAACAGCGGATCCGGCGACTCCCAACCATGTGGCGTTCACGTCCTTGCGGTAGAAAGGATAATCGTGGAACCAGTAGTTGTAGCTGGTGTCAGGTTCGCTGATGTCCATCTTGTGGAACTCCCGCTCGTGGGTCCACTGGATGATGCGCTTGTAATGAAGGGAATCGGGGATGGCGAAAGTCTCCAGAATCCTTGGCGTCGCTTCCTTGACACTGTCCCTGTAAGCCTTGAGGCTGTCCTTCACGTTGAGGATGCTGTCCGCGAGATGTTTCTTTATCTTTTCCTTGACCTCGAAATCGTACTTTCTTCTGTCGGTCTTTGACAGTCCGGCATACCAGGCGTCGAACTCGGCCTTTTTCCTGATGGCCGAATCAAGGTGGTAGAGGGAATCGACTATCGGCCAGTCAATCGAGTCTCCCGCCGCCCTCAGAGAGTCCACCACGATTCTGTGGGTCAGCGAGTCCAGAATCGCCACATAGTATTTGTAGCGGAACGGATCGGTCTCCTTCAGCGAGTCGGGCGGGAATATGGTGTCCCTTGCCGTCAGCTGAGGCGTCGTGTCGATAGGGGTCAGGGAGAACGAAGAGTCCTCCTTGCCCGCGGCTTCGCCGATGAACAGATTCCTGTAGCGGATCGTGTCCGGTTGCAGGGGCCTGTCCGCCAAGATGAATCCATAGCCTGGATCCCCGGCAAGCGGACGGTTGCCCATGCCGATGGCCTGCATCGTGATGACACACACGACAGCCACCGGAAACCATATTCTTTTCAAAGTCTCTTTCACTTTCATATTCCCTTAAGGGTGCAATCTTACAAAGATACTGCTTTAAAAAG
>DJRG01000021.1:50774-51381 GCA_002438845.1 Bacteroidales bacterium UBA6366 | reverse complement strand
CTCCGGAGCCGAGCATCTCGTCATCGTTGGAGTACCATGCGGCAAATTGGCCATCGGAGATGCCGCGCTGAGGGGTGTCGAAGAGAATGAATATGCCGGTGGGCCTCTTGATCAGGAATGCGTCCTGAAGCGGCTGGCGGTAACGGATACGGACCCGGTAGCGGCGAATCTCGCCGTCGGTCATCTCAAGATCGGCCCTTATCCAATGAATATCCTGAGGCGCAATACGTAAACAGCTGCGTGAAAGCCCTTTGTGAGTGTGACCTTCTCCTACGTAGATGATGTTGCGAGGAACATCTGTGGCAATCACGAAAATGGAGTCTTTGTGCCCTCCGATGTTGAGGCCTTTGCGTTGGCCGATTGTGTAGAACTGCGCTCCGTCGTGCCGGCCGACAATCTTTCCGAAAGGATTCTCCTTGTACCGGGTCTTCTTGATGTGCTTTTTCCCGGCCCTATAGGTTTCTGTCTCGAACTTGATGTCATCGTACCTGATTGGTTCCGACAATCTCATCAGATCATCGTCACTCAAATTCGCGATCTTATTTACATCGAACTCGTTCCGGTGCGGGACGGTCACTTCGACAGGCTCAGTGACCGGCGATGGATG
>DJRG01000021.1:0-50721 GCA_002438845.1 Bacteroidales bacterium UBA6366 | reverse complement strand
CAGTGGCAGGCGATGGATGCTCAGTGACCGAAGATGGGTGCTCAGTGACCGAAGATGGATGTTCGGTGACTGGCGAAGTGGCTGAAGATGAGTGGGAACGCAGCGTTTGCGGGGCACTGAGCTTGTCGAAGTGCCCCTGCGCCACCGGCTCAGTGACCCTGCGGTTATTGAACGACTTCCCGCCGGAATCCTCGGAGGAATATTCAGTGATCATCATTGGTTCGCCGGGAGTCTTGAGAAGTGAGGCGAGGGTGTCGTGAATGAACTGATACTGCTCACTTTGAGCGTAGTAGGCGTCATATACCTCTACCACGTCCCCTTCAGCCGGCTTGAGTTTCTGCTGGAGGAACGTGGGAAGATCCACCTTCCCGACGAAGCATATTCCCTGAGAGTCTTTTTTGTCGGCAGACGGAAGATCAGCTTGATGGGCGATCTCCCTGACCTCCGGTTTTGTAAGGTGCCCGATCGGGAAGAGCGCCTTGCCGAGCTGTTCCTGGGTGAGCTGGCAGAGGAAATAGCTCTGGTCCTTGTTCGGATCCACACCCTCCAGAATCCTCCACTGAGGCAGTCCGTCAATCATGACCTGCTTTCCCTCAGCGTCCAGCAGAGGAGCCCTGCGGCAATAGTGCCCGGTCGCCACCATGTCGGCCCCAAGTTTCTGGGCGGCCTTGAGAAAAGCGTCGAACTTGATTTCCCGGTTGCACAGCACGTCAGGGTTGGGGGTGCGGCCGGCGGAATATTCATTGAACATGTAATCCACCACGCGTTGGCGGTACTCCTTGGAAAGATCCACGAAGTAGAACGGAATCCTGATCTTCCTCGCTACCATCTCCGCCACGAAACGGTCCTCTTCCCATTCGCAGTCACCGTGCAGCGTCGCGTCCGCGTCATGCCAGTTCTGCATGAACATCGCGAACACGTCGTACCCCTGCCGCTTCAGAAGAAGAGCCGCGACACTTGAATCAACACCTCCGGACAATCCTACACAGATTTTCATGACGATACCTTTATTATTAATCCACAAATTTACTCAAATGCTTGAATATGCACAATTTTTGCTAACTTTGACAACTTGTGCAAAAACCACTGAACATGAAAACAGTAAAACTGGACATAATCTATACTGAATATTCCTCCATCAATGAGATGGAACCTCAGGACATTGAGCTTGTGAAGGCTGCCGTTGAGGCGCAGAAAGGATCCTACGCACCATATTCCACATTCAATGTCGGGGCGGCGCTCCGTTTGGAAGACGGCACGATCGTGAAAGGTGCCAATCAGGAGAATGCCGCGTATCCGTCCGGACTTTGCGCCGAGAGGACAGCCATGTTCGCCGCCAATGCCAACAATCCGGGAAAGGCGATGCTTTCCCTCGCCATTGTCGGAGGCTTCAAAGGCACTTTGAGCGATACCCCTTGCTCGCCTTGCGGAGCGTGCCGTCAGGTGATGGCCGAGTACCAGACTTTGTCAGGCCGTCCGATGAGCGTTATCATGTACGGAACGAAGAAATCGTGGAAATTTGACAAAGTTGACGACATACTCCCATTCATTTTTGACAGTTTCAACGAAAAGTAGTATATTTGCAGTCAGGGAAAGTCGTACACGACCAGCTCCCTCTGAATTCCCCCAGGGTCGGAAGGCAGCAAGGGTAGGAGGTCGTAGCGGTGCGATGTACTAAGCTTTCCCTTTTTTATTCATTTCTGTCAATATTCTCTTATTTCGTAATAACGTGTGATGTCAGTGGAAAAAAGGCAAATGGTAGATTTTGCACGTTACCAAAATCTGCCATTTGATTTTTCCACTGACGTTCGTTAATGATCTCTGGCGATAGCGAAAAAATAAAAACCCGAATTTTGGTTACGTGCAAAATTCGGGTTTTTCTTTTTTTCGCGTTCGCCCCAAACAAGATCATAGAATCCGCATCTTGGCGTATTTCAGCAGAAGAACCTTTTCGCCATAGTGATCGAAGGCAATTTTAGCCTTTAGGTCTGTGGCTGAGCCGGTGATCTCAAGGATCTTGCCGTGGCCGAAGCGGTTGTGCTCAATACGTTGGCCGACCTTGAAATCGGTCATCGGGGCTGGAACAAAATCAGTGTCGGAGATCTTTGGAGGCAGCGGACGGTTTCTCAGAGCCTCTATTTTTGAGGCTGTGTCGGAAGGCCCTGGCGTCGAGATCGGCTTGCGCTCGTACCGGACGCTCCCGGAAGAACCGTAGGAATTGCCGCTTCCCATCCCGTACCTGTTTGCCGGACGGTTCCCGCCTCCGAATCTGCCTGACGAGGCGTTGCCGGAATTGCCTCCGAACCGGCCGGATGATCTGTTCCCCGAACCGAGCCTGTTTGCACCATAGCCCGAATCACCGGAAAAACGTCCTGGCCTATTACCGAATCCACGTGAGCCGAACCCTCCGAAATCATCGAAGTCGAGCGAGTCGCTGTCAGAAAAGTTGTCGTTTTTCAGTGGGTTGGCGATATATTCGGTATCAATCTCCTTGATGAACCGGCTCGGGGAGTTCGACTCATGCTTCCCGTTGCGCATCCTGGTGTTGGCGAAAGAGAGGCAGACCGCTTTCTTGGCCCTTGTCATGGCGACATAGAACAGGCGGCGCTCCTCCTCGATGTCGGCGGGAGAGGCCAGCATTCCTCCGGACGGGAACAGATTCTCCTCCAGGCCAGCGACATAGACGTACGGAAATTCCAGGCCCTTGGCCGAATGCACGGTCATCAGGGCAATCTTGTTGTTAGTGTCTTCCTCGTCCTCCACATCCACGTTGGACAGCAGCGAGATGTTCTCGAGAAAAGCTCCGAGGGTGAAGACAGGATATTCAATCTCGGAATCATCCTCAGCCTGCCCCTCAGCCATCAGATCACGGCGATAGCTTTCCCTCTGTTCCTCAATGAAATGTGTGACGCTGTTGATAAGTTCCTCGACATTGGATGCCCTCGACTGCGCCTCGATTGACGGATCGTTCTTGAAAAACGCGTACAGACCGCAGGCGTTGGAGATTCCAAGCGCCAACTCGTCAGCGTTGGTAGTGGCCTCCTTTGAAGCGAAACCATCAATCATCTCGCAGAAAGAGCGAATCTTGGCAACCGCGGTGGGTTTGAGGCCGTAGTCTGCGAATTTCTCTGAATATGCCGCCTTGAACAGCGAGCATTTGAGGTCGAAGGCCATGGCTGCCAATGCGTTGAGCGAGGTCTCGCCGATCCCTCTTGCCGGAGTGTTCACGATCCTCTTGAAGGACTCGTCATCGTTGACATTCACGACCAGCTTGAGGTAGGCCATCATGTCCTTGACCTCGGCCCTGTCGAAGAACGAGTTTCCGGAGTAGATCATGTAAGGCAGGTTCCTCTTTCTAAGGGCCTCCTCCAAGGCTCTGGACTGGGAATTCGTCCTGTAGAGAATTGCGAAATCCTGATACTGGGCATGGTCGGACTGCATCCTCTCCACGATCCCCGAAGCGATGGCGATGGCCTCGTCCTGCTCCGACCAACTCTTCAGAAGACGGATTTTCTCACCCTCCTCCCCGACTGCCACACAGGTTTTAGGGATCCTGTTCTCGTTCTTGGCTATCAACGAGTTGGCGGCATTCACGATGTTCGCCGTCGAACGGTAGTTCCTCTCCAGACGGAAAATCCTGCACTCAGGGTAGTCCTTTTTGAAATTAAGAATATTCTCGATCTTTGCCCCGCGGAACGCATAGATGGACTGCGAGTCGTCTCCGACAACGCAAAGATTACGATGCTTCTCTGTGAGCTTCTTAAGGATCAGGTACTGGGCAAAGTTAGTGTCCTGGTACTCATCCACAAGAATGTAGTCGAACCGCGATGCAATCGCTTCCTTGGCCTCAGGGAAATCCCGAAGCAGGATATTCATATTCAGTAATATGTCATCGAAGTCCATCACCCCCGAATTTTTGCACTTTTCCGCATAGCGGGAGTAGATGTCACATATTTTCGGCTTGCGGGAGTGGGTGTCGTTGATGATCGCTTGCTGGTTGTTGCGATAGGCCGCGGCTGTGATGAGATTGTTCTTGGCCATGGATATTCTTGAAAGAACGTCCTTGGGCTTGTAGACCTTATCGTCCAGCCCCAGCTCCTTTATGCACGCCTTGATCCCACTCACCGAATCGCTTGTGTCGTAGATGGTGAACGAGGAGGGGTAGCCGAGCAAGGCGGCATATTCCCTTAGAAATCTTATGAATATGGAGTGGAAGGTGCCCATAAAGAGCCTCCGTGCCTTCCGTTCGCCGACCATGACGGCAATCCTCTCCTTCATCTCCGTGGCAGCCTTCTTCGTGAAGGTCAAAGCCATTATTCTCGCGGGGTCGCACCCCCTCTCCAGAATGTAGGCGATCCTGCTCGTCAACACCCTTGTCTTACCTGATCCCGCACCAGCCACTATCAGCACCGGTCCGTCAACACTGCCGACCGCCTTCTTCTGCTCGGCGTTCAGCCCTTCAAAAATAGCGCTTTCGTTCTTTTCCATATCGGGTACGAAAATACGGAAATTTTCCCAATAGTGAGCATTAAAGAATAA
The DNA here is from genome assembly GCA_002438845.1 of Bacteroidales bacterium UBA6366. Lineage (GTDB taxonomy): Bacteria > Bacteroidota > Bacteroidia > Bacteroidales > UBA932 > Cryptobacteroides. Next base: position 46,182 of record DJRG01000021.1, on the reverse strand, counting down.
TTCGGTGAATATTTGGAAAGATTGGCAAGGCATTTTTAAGGGATTACTAACTAAAATGAGTATATTTGCAAGTTGTAAAAAATATGGTTGAATTACAATCAACACTAATTATATGTCAAACATCATCGATTTGAAAAAGGGCCTGAACATTCCGATTGGCGGAGCGGCGGCCCTAGAAGCAAAGAAGACGATCGTGCCTGACGTGGTTGCCATCAAACCAACGGATTTCAAGGGCTTTTCCCCAAGACTTCTCGTGAAGGAAGGTGACAAGGTTTTGGCAGGATCCCCTGTTTTGGCAGACAAGCAGCACCAGGACATCCTCGTGACATCTCCGGTAAGCGGAACGGTCTCCGGGATTGTCAGGGGAGAGAAGAGAAAGCTTCTTGCTGTGCTCGTGAAGGCTGACGGAACCAATGGGGCCGTCGATTTCGGGGCAAAGAATCCTTCCGGCCTTAAGGCCGAGGATGTGAAGGAAGTCCTTCTCAAGAGCGGTCTGTGGCCATTCATCATTCAGAGGCCTTACGGAATCATCGCCGATCCGGCTTTGACACCTAAGGCTATTTTCGTGTCCGCATTTTCTACGGCTCCTCTCGCGGCTGACGCCGAGTTCGCCTTCAAGGATGACGTGGCGGCCATCCAGGCTGGTGTCACGGCGGTGTCAAAGCTTGCAAAGGTTCACGTCTGCGTGAACAGCGATGCTTCGGCTTTCGCAAAGATCACCGACGCCACAGTCCACACCGTCAACGGCAAGAAGCATCCTGCCGGCAATGTGGGCGTGCAGATCAGCCATATCTCTCCTATCAAGAAGGGCGAGACAGTCTGGACTCTGTCTCTGCTCGCGCTCGCTGCCATCGGTAAGCTCTTCAAGACCGGCAAGTTGGACCTTACCCGTAAGGTTGCTGTGACGGGACCTGTGGCAAAGAACGCTTCTTATGTTGTCTCCCTTCCGGGAATGCCGATCAAGGCTCTGGCCGGTTACTATGACAACAGCGTGGAGACCCGTTTCATCAGCGGTGACGTCCTTTCAGGCGAGAATGTCGGCGAGGACGGATTCCTCGGTTTCTTTGACAATCAGGTGACACTGATTAAGGAAGGTCGTGAAAGAGAGGTGCTTGGATGGGCGAAACCTTTCAGATTCAATCAGTTCAGCTCTTCGATGACTTACTTCTCTTGGCTTCTGCCTAAGAAGAAGTACAACATGGACACCAACACCCATGGTGGGGTGCGCGCGTTCGTGGTTTCGGATGTATATTCAAAGGTTCTCCCTATGGATCTTTTCCCTGTCTATCTGATCAAGGCTTGCCTTGCCGGAGACATCGAGAAGATGGAGCAGTTCGGTATCTATGAGGTCCTTCCTGAGGATTTCGCCTTGTGCGAGTTCGTGGACCCTTCAAAGAACGACATCCAGGCTATCATCAGCAAGGGAATCGACCTCATGATAAAGGAAATGGCTTAAAGGATTATCGCTATGGAAGAAAACACAGTAAAACCAGGCCTTTTTGAAAAAGGCGGTAAGTTGGGGTGGCTGCATTCTACATGGGATGCCTTTGACACCTTCCTTCGTGTTCCTGCTACCGTGACAGCAAAAGGCGCTCACGTCAGGGACGCAGTCGACATCAAGAGAATCATGATCATCGTTGTGCTGGCCGTTGTTCCGGCCGCCCTTTTCGGCATGTGGAACGTCGGCTATCAGCACAATCTCGCTGTCGGAGACCTTCCTGGATTCTGGAACCAGTTCTTCTGGGGACTCCTTAAGGTTCTCCCTCTCTACCTTGTTTCCTACATCGTAGGTCTCGGAATCGAGTTCGCTTCAGCCCAGATCAAGGGTGAGGAGGTCAACGAGGGTTACCTCGTGTCCGGTATGCTCATTCCGCTGATCGTCCCTGTTGACGTTCCGCTCTGGATGCTCGCCATCGCGGTGGCCTTCGCGGTCATATTCGGCAAGGAAGTGTTCGGAGGTACTGGAATGAATTTCCTGAACCCGGCTCTCCTGTGCCGCGCGTTCCTGTTCTTCTCTTATCCGAGCGCGATGTCCGGATCTGAGGTCTGGGTAGCGCCTCGCTGCGGGGCTGACGCCATCACTGGAGCCACTCCACTTTCTTATCTGACTGAGGGTAAGGGTGCTCTTGAGGCGATCAACAACGCAGGATTCAGTTTTTGGGATATGTTCGCCGGAACTATTCCGGGTTCTGTGGGTGAGACTTCAGTGATTGCCATCCTTATCGGTGCCGTCATCCTCATCTGGACCGGTGTCGCAAGCTGGAAGGTCATGGTTTCATCTGTTGCCGGTGCTCTGCTTGTTGGCTGGCTTGGCAATGTCTGCGGAGCTACTGACGTTCCTGCCTACTATCAGCTCGTCATGGGTGGTTTCGCCTTCGGCACAGTCTTTATGGCCACCGATCCTGTCACCTCAGCCCAGACCGAGACCGGAAAGTGGATATATGGATTCCTCATCGGAGCTCTCTGCGTGGTTGTCAGACTGTTCAACCCTGGCTATGCCGAGGGCATGATGCTGGCCATCCTCCTCATGAACACATTCGCTCCTCTGATCGACCACTATGTGACTTCAGCCGCAACGGGCAGAAGAGCGAAAAAAGTTACAATCGCTTAATTTTCAAGGAATATGAATACTAACGGTAACGCATACACAGTAATCTACACGACGATTGTCGTGGCCCTTGTAGCAGCGATTCTCGCTTTCGTGTCAATGGCTCTCAAGCCAAAGCAGGACGCTAACATCAAGGCTGAGACCATCAGCCAGATGCTGACCGCAGCACAGTTCTACACAAAGGACGAATGCAGCGCGATGGGTAATGACAAGGTTCTGGAAGCATATTCACAGAACATCAAGGAAGCCTTCACCGTCGATCTGGATGGCAAGAAGGTACGTGACCTCAGCACCGATGTCAAGAACATCGAGCTTCAGGATGGCCTCAAGGCTCAGAACAAAAACATTAAGAACGGTGCGAACGCTGACCTTCCTGTCTATGTTTTCAACAAGGACGGCAAGGCTGTGACAGTCGTTCCTGCCTACGGTGCAGGTCTTTGGGGACCAATCTGGGGCTACATCGCCCTTGATGAGGATCTTCAGACTATCGTCGGAGCCTATTTCGACCATGAAAGTGAGACCCCGGGTCTCGGAGCCAAGATCAAGGACGATCCTTCATTCAGAGCCGAATTCATTGGCAAGAAGGTCAACCTTTCAGGTGATCCGGTGTTCGGTGTCGTAAAGGCTGGTACCGCTACTGATCCTGAGAGTTCAGTCGATGCTATCACCGGCGCGACCATGACCAGCAAGGGACTTGGAGAGGCCATCGCCTTCTGGCTCAAGGCTTATGTTCCGTTCCTCTCTTCCGCCGCTCCGGTTCATGAGTGCTGCGGTGGCAAAGGCGGTGAGTGTGACGGTTCCAAGCCATGCTGCTCCGGCGATGCTGCCGGTTGTTGCAAGGACTCAGGCGAGAAAGAGCCATGCGCTGACGGCCATTGCTCTAAAACAGCTGTAACAGAATAATCTAAGGAGGAAGTAATATGAACAAAGAACTCAAAGAAACGATTCTTAACCCGATTTTCAAGGGCAATCCTATCACTGTCCTTGTGTTGGGTATCTGCTCCTCCCTCGCTGTAACAGTCGAGCTTAAAGGAGCGCTTGTCATGGCCCTCTCTGTAACCATAGTCACCGGACTTTCCAGTCTTGTCCTCTCCATGATGAGGAACACGATTCCTAACCGTGTGCGAATCATCGTCCAGCTGGTTGTCGTGGCTCTTATGGTAATCCTCGTGGACCAGGTACTCAAGGCTTATGCCTATGGCATAGAGAAACAACTGTCGGTTTACATCGGTCTTATCATCACCAACTGTATCGTGATGGGGCGTATCGAGGCTTTCGCCCTCGGCAACAAGCCGATCCCTTCACTGCTTGACGGCCTCGCCAACGGTGTGGGCTACGGCCTCATCCTCATTGTGGTGGCTTTCTTCCGTGAACTCTTCGGCTCCGGCACCCTGTTCGGACTGAGGGTCATCCCTGAATGCTTCTATGAGGCAGGCTATGTCAACAACGGTCTCGTGATCCTCCCTCCGATGGCGCTGATTCTCATCGGCTGCATCATCTGGATCCAGAGAAGCATCCAGAAGGACCTTCAGGAAAAATAACGACAAAGACAAGTACTGATTATGGAATATTTAAGCTTATTCGTAAAGTCAATATTCGTTGACAATATGATTTTCGCGTACTTCCTTGGTATGTGCTCATATCTGGCGGTATCGAAAAATGTGAAGACAGCTTCCGGTCTTGGTGTCGCTGTTATTTTTGTTCTTCTTGTAACATTGCCGATCAACTATCTTCTTTACAAGCATGTACTGTCACCTGACGCTTTGATTAAAGGTGTGGATCTGAGTTTCCTCAGCCTCATCATATTCATCGCTGTCATCGCGGCTTTCACTCAGCTTGTCGAAATGGTCGTTGAAAAATTCGCTCCGGCTCTATATTCGTCACTGGGAATCTATCTGCCTCTGATTGCTGTGAACTGTGCTATTTTGGGTGGCTCACTGTTCATGCAGAACAAGGATTTCGTGAATGTCGGTGAGGCCACGGTTTACTCACTTGGCTCTGGAATCGGTTGGTTCCTTGCTATCGTGACACTTGCCGCGATCAGGGAGAAGATGTCTTACTCGAAGGTTCCTGCCGGACTCAAGGGCATCGGTATCACATTTATCACAGTAGGTCTGATGGCCATGGCCTTCATGACTTTCATGGGACTTACAATCTAATAAGGAGGCAGAGACTATGTTTTCAACAGTAATTTCAGCAATCATCACAATTGTAGTTGTGACCGTTGTTCTGGTCGCCCTGCTTCTGTATGTCAAGATCAAACTCACTCCGGACGGCACTGTCAAGATCGACATCAACGACGGAAAGAAGGTTCTCGATGTCCCTCAGGGCAGCGACCTTCTCCATACTCTCGCTGACCAGAAGATTTTCCTTCCTTCCGCCTGCGGTGGAAAGGCGAACTGCGGACAGTGCAAAGTTCAGGTGCTTGAGGGTGGCGGAACCATCCTTCCTACCGAGACAGGCTTTTTCAGCCGTAAGCAGATCAAGGAAGGCTACAGGCTCGGTTGCCAGGTAAAGGTGAAGGAGAACATCAAGATCCAGGTCCCAGAGTCAACGCTCAGCGTTCAGAAACTAGAGTGTGAGGTCATCTCCAACAAGAACGTGGCTACCTTCATCAAGGAGTTCACCGTGAAGCTTCCAGAGGGTGTTCATCTTGACTTCAAGTCCGGTGAGTATATCCAGATTGACATTCCTGCATACGACCTTGATTTCTCGACTATTGACGTTGACGACATCTACAAGGCTGACTGGGAGAAGTACGGTTTCTTCGGCATCAAGGCGAAGAACGAGGTGCCTACTGTAAGGGCTTACTCAATGGCCTCTTATCCTGCCGAGGGTGACATCATCAAACTGAATGTCCGTATCGCGACTCCTCCGTTTGACAGGAGCCAGCCTAAGGGCGTGTTCAAGATGCTGCCTGTTCCTCCGGGAGTCGGCTCATCCTACGTCTTCACCCGCAAGCCGGGCGACAAGGTTTGGATCTCCGGTCCGTTCGGAGAGTTCCTTCTTCCGAAGAATGATCCTGATTCTCAGGAATATATCTTTGTCGGTGGTGGTGCCGGCATGGCTCCTCTCAGAAGCCACATCATGCATCTCTTCAAGACCCTCAAGACCAAGCGTGAGGTTCACTTCTTCTATGGAGCCCGCAGCCTTGTCGAGGCATTCTATCTTGAGGACTATGCCGAGATCGAGAAGGAGTTCCCTAACTTCCACTTCCATCTGGCCCTTGACCGTCCTGATCCGGCTGCTGATGCCGCTGGAGTCAAGTACACGGCTGGTTTTGTTCACAATGTGATGTACGAGACCTATCTCAAGGATCACGATGCTCCGGAAGACATCAAGTACTTCATGTGCGGACCTCCAATGATGGTCGCTTCCGTGAACAAGCTGCTTGACAGCCTTGGAGTACAGCCGGAGAGCATTCTTTACGATAACTTCTCGTAATAGAGATGTGATAATATGTTGGACTGACCCGCCAGGGTCAGTCCTTTTTTTTGTACATTTGTGCCATGATTGACAAAAAAGTACAGATGATGGATGCCGGGATGGTGCTGTTCACGAGCGAGAAACCGTTCGGGACTGTGCTGGGTGGCATCAAGGTGGAACTGTCACATCTCGGTGATGTTAAAAGATCAAGCGAAATCTCGCGGGAGGAACTTCCCGACACCACTGGTGAATGTGACTTGTTTGTGGACTGGTCCACGCCTTTTCGTTGGCGTGCCATCTCCTGCCGGCTTGAGGACGCCGGCCTTGTCGGGACCAATGCCGATGGTGAGGAGATCAGATGCTATGCGCTTTGTGTCAAGGAAGGTGATAAGAACCGGAAAGGCAAAGTTATGCTTGTGATGCTGTTCGCCCTCGCATTCATTACTTTAGGAGTGTACGGCGTTGACGGAGTCCCGGGGATATTCACGGTCTTGGCCGGTGTCGCTTTAGCCGTCGCGTTGGTTATCCTGGCTCTGAGCCCAAGTGTCAAGGCCCAAAAAGTGGTAAGGAATATTCTTGAGACAGTGCGGGAGGCGAAGTGATTTTATTCTTTTGTCTGGGCTGTTATTATTGGCGATTTTGGCTTTTGAGGCCGTTTTTTGCCTAATGCAAACAAAAACAATATAAAAAATCGTTTCAGATAGTTGTTTTCTTCAAAAGAATTTGTATATTTGACGTGAAGTTTTTCATAGTTTAAGTTTAGGTTAAGTAGCGGGGTGATCGCAGTGACTGCGATTGCCCCGTGAATTATTTGTCCACGGCCCTTAAGGGGCCCCATATTCATAAAAGAAACAGAAATTTCTGTTTTTTATAGAAAACTATTTTTCTTTCTTTTGATTATTTACGTTTAGTCGCCATACTTTTGCAAACGGACCGCAACGGTGCGGAACGTTAATTTTATCAACTATGAAGAATTCTTTCAGAATCCTCTCGAAGGTCGCCGCGGCTGGGATGATGGCATTGACAGCCTTGACCTTATCTTGCAACAAGGTTCCTTCCGAAACTGCGCAAGGTACTTTAAGCTGGAACTTCTCTCCTCGGGTCTTTACACGATCCACGGTTGACTTGCCGGACACGGATGCATTCGTCCTTACCGTGAAAAACTCTGCCGGTGAAGTGCTTTATGAGGGAGCCTATGGAGACTCTCCGGAATCCATGCTGGTCAACCCCGGGAGTTACACTGTCAAGGTTGTGTCAATGGCATTCCTCAAGCCTGAGTTTTCCGCGCCCCAGTTCGGTGACGAGCAGGTTGTGGTCGTCCAGTCCGGAGCGAACACAAAGGCACGTTTGAATTGCACGCAACTCAACTCCGGACTGCGTCTTAAACTTGATGGGAAGTTTAATTCCACTTATCCGGAGGGTTTCGTGACAGTCTCGTCCGCGGAGGGTGATCTCAAATACGGCCAGACGGAAAGGCGCATAGGCTATTTCAGGCCTGGGAATATCTCCGTGGCATTGAATGACGGCAAATCATCAAAAGTGCTGCTGACCCGTTTTCTGGAGGCATGTGAGGTTTTGACATTGGGAATATCATGTCCGTCGGCCGAACCTCCAAAGCCAGGGGAGTCCGCTGGTCTTTCAATCACTGTCGACACGAGCCGTGTTTGGAGCAGTTTTGAGTATGAGATCGGCTCGGGACAAGGAGCGGATCCCGGCACGACCCAATCTACGGCCTACAGCGTGGGACAGGCCAAGGAGCATGTCGGCGAGAAAGGGGTCTGGGTTTGTGGCTATATAGTCGGAGGCGATTTGTCTTCCGCCAAGGAAGGCATTTCGTTCACGGCTCCATTCTCGTCCATGACATGCATGGCTATTGCGTCCCGTTCCTCTGTGACCACCAAGAACTCGTGCCTGTCCGTCAAGATACCGAAAGGAGAAATCCGGGTGGCTGTCAATCTTGCCGATCATCCCGAACTTGTCGGCCGGAAGATTTATCTCAAAGGAGATCTTATCGCGTCCTATTTTGGGATTCCGGGAATTGAGAACATCTCTGAATATGTTCTTAAGTAGCATCTGAAAAAACAAACTTAGAGAGCGGCAATGTGTTATTGCTGTCTGCTAAGTGACATTCAATAAAATAATTATCACTTATGAAAAACAAAATGTACAGAACGGCTTCGGCCGTTGTGCTGGCCTTGCTTTACCCGGTCGCGGGATATTCGCAAGCGAGGACAGTGCCAAAAACATGGGAATTCGGTCTGGGAGGAGCGGCCATGAACGTCACAAGAACCACCGTGTCGGACTTCCATCAGACGGCGGGAGGGGATTACATCTTCAATTTGGATGAGAGGTTGATCTATGGCGGCATCGAGCTCTACTCGGCCAGGGAACTGAGCAGATGGCTGTACGCCGATCTGCAAGGGACCATCGGTCTGGCGAAGTACAATGATGCCGAAAAGACGAGGCAGGGATACTCGTTGATGATCAGTCCCGGAATCCAGTTGCGTCCGTTCCCGAGGAGCGAGTGGATCCAGCCTTACATCAGGCTTGGAGTCAGTCTCTACCATAAGAATTTCCCTACGTCTTATTTCGGACAGTTCAAGGGAGATGTCACGAAAGAGGCTCTTTGGAAGGCGGAGGATGCGTGGAACAAAGGCTACACGTTTGATTCGGACACATTCTTCCCGGTTTCGGCCGGCGTGGGAGTGATTGGATGGATGAGCGACAGGGTGGGCGTGCATATTCAAGGACAGTACAATCGTTCGCTTGGCACTGACGGAGTGAATTTCGCCCAGGTCTCCGCCGGAATTGTGCTAAGGTTGGGCGGAGCGGACAAGCATAAGGCTTCCGCCGACCGCTATGTTCCGGGTCATCTTGATGACTATGCCGCTCTTTATCCGCAAAAGGTTGTCGAGAAAGAGGTGGTCCGTGAGGTCCCGGTGGAGGTCGTTCGTGAGGTGATCAAGGAGATTCCGTCCGAGAAGACTCTTGCCGAGATGATGGACAACGTGAACTTTGATTTTGACAAGGCCACCATCACGGAGGACTCCCGGCCAATTCTGGACAAGATCGCCAACATTTTGGCCCAGAGCCCGGACGCAAGGTTTTTGGTCGCCGGCTACACGGATGCGAAAGGATCCGAAGAGTACAATGAGACTCTTTCCAAAGCTCGCGCGAAGGCTGTCTACGAGGCTCTTCTTCAAAGGGGAATCCAGCCTTCCAGACTGTGCTACAGAGGATTCGGCAAACGGGTGGCCCTTGTGCCGGAGTCGGCCACTGATGAACAGCGCAGAGGTGACCGTAAGGTCGTTATAGAGAGGGTGACGTCCCTTTCATTGTGGAATTATCTTAACCAACTATAAATCATATTCATTTATGAGAAATCGATTCAGATTAGTGATCGCGGCGCTTATTGGGGCGTCAGCGCTGGCCGCATGCAACTCACTTGAGGTGACAATGCCGGTTGGGCCGAAGGGGGAACAGGGTGTCCAAGGTGTTCCCGGCAAAGATGGACTGTCGGCTTATGATCTGTGGGTCAAGGCTGTACAGGAAAAACAGATTGAGTACTCAGGACCAATTGACATCAACCATTTCTTCATTTACCTTAAAGGAAAGGACGGAGTGGATGGGAAGGATGGTGCGAACGGTGAGAATGGCAAGTCTGCCTATGAGCTGTGGAAGGAATATGTCGCCGCAGGGGTGAGCGATCCGCACAGTCCGGAGTCCCAATGGGATAAATCCAAGACTTCGATGGCGGATTTCTACTGGTTCCTTTCCGGAAATGACGGGGCTGACGGCCTTATTCCTTACATCAAGGACGGCGATTGGTGGATAGGTGACCGGAACACAGGTGTCGCCGCCCGAGGGGAAAAAGGAGAAAAAGGTCAGGACGGCAAGGATGGCCTCTCCGCTTACGAGCTATGGGCTAAGGCCATCGAAGAGAAAACGTTGGATTACACCGGTACGATAGACATCGCTCATTTCTTTATCTACATGAAAGGTAAGGATGGAACTGACGGAAAGGATGGCGAGGATGGCCGTACACCTTACATCAAGGACGGAAATTGGTGGATCGGTGACAAGGACACGGGAACACAGGCCCGTGGTGAAAAGGGTGACGCCGGAGCCGACGGCAAGGATGGAGCCGATGGAAAAGACGGAGCCGACGGCAAGGATGGAGTTGATGGACGCGACGGAATTGACGGCAAGTCAGCCTATGAACTTTGGGTGGCCGACGTGACATCCTTGTCAGGACTTGAAGACCCGAAGAACCCTGGAAGCAAATGGGACCCGACTAAAACTTCCGTGGCGGATTTCTATGAATATCTTCGTGGCGCTGTCGGGGATAAAGGAGCCGACGGCAAGGATGGAGCGGACGGTAAGGACGGTGCGGATGGAGACTCTGCTTATGATTTGTGGAAACTGTATGTTGCCTCTGGCGTGGATGATCCTCATAATCCTGGCGGCCAGTGGGATAAGACCAAGACTTCGATGGCGGACTTTTATTGGTTCCTGACCGGAGATGATGGCGCTGATGGTTTGATCCCGTATATTAAGGATGGACGCTGGTGGATCGGAGGGACTGACACAGGTGTCACAGCCAAAGGTGACAAGGGCGATAAAGGTGACAAAGGCGATGCCGGAGCTGACGGCAAGGATGGTGTGGATGGTCTGGACGCCTTTGAGATGTGGAAAACCTACGTCAGGCAGACAATCGCCGCCGGAGGTGTTGTGGCTGATCAGAATGGCAATGTGATCACTCTGTCAGATCTTTCGATGCTGAAGTTCTTTCAGTACCTGACCGGTAAGGCTGGCTCCAAGGGAGACAAGGGCGATTCCGGAATTGACGGAAAGGACGGAATTGATGGAAAGGACGGTCTTGTTCCGGAGATCAATCCTAAGACAGGAGAATGGATACTCGTGGATAAGGCTGCCAAAGATACGGTTTTCACGCACGTCACAGCGAAAGGACACGACGGCAAGGATGGCGTTGATGGCAAGGACGGCAAGACTCCTTATGTCGGTTCGAACGGCAACTGGTGGATTGACGGCGTCGACACAGGCGTCAAGGCCCAAGGCCAGAAAGGTGACACCGGAGCGTCGGGCTCGGATGGCAAGAACGGAGCTGACGGTAAGGATGGAGCCGATGGCAAAGACGGAACGGATGGTTCGGACGGCAAGTCAGCCTATGAACTTTGGGTGGCTGACGTGACATCCCTGTCAGGCTTGGAAGACCCGAAGAATCCTGGAAGCAAATGGGATCCGGCTAAAACATCCGTGGCTGATTTCTATGAATATCTTCGCGGGGCCATAGGTGACAAGGGTGATTCCGGCTCCGATGGTGCTGACGGAAAAGACGGAGCGGATGGAAAAGACGGCGTCGACGGGAAGGATGGTTCGGACGGAACGGATGGCAAATCCGCCTACGATCTTTGGAAGGAACTGGTGCTCAGCGCGTCGGGACTCGACAATCCGGACAATGGGATCTATGACAAGTCCAGGTACCCTAAATGGCCGAAGACCGCTGTATCCTTGAGTGATTTCTTTAAATACCTGCGTGGAAGTAACGGAGAACCGGGGTCTTCGTTGACAGCCGTCGACACTTTGTACGTGGAGGAGGCTGATTGGAGCAAGTACAATGTGGCTCCGGTAAGGGCTTTGGCGAAAGTCAAAGCGGTCGGGGCTGTCAAGGACACGACTTATGAATATGTCAATCCATATTCCGGAGGCTGTGCCCTCATCGTTTCAGGCCCTGGACCAGTTGTCATTCCGAACTGCACCGTCAGTTTCAAGGACCAGCTGGGCAACTCTTACACCAAGACCTCTGATGGGGCCGGCTACATCTATCTGACTCGCGAAGAACTTCCGGACTGGTATCCAGGCTGTCCGTCAATCCACGATAAGTCCTCCAGGACAAAGCCGTCAAGTTTTTCCTATGGAGGCAAAACCATAACGGAAGACGGGATGATCGCCGCGACATGCGGTGTGCCTTACAAGGTCGAGGTCAGCGTCAAGATGACCGGTTCCAAATGGGACGAGAAAAAGGTTTATGCGGACTATGTGATAACAAGGACAGTGGAAGGCGTAGAGGAAAATTCATGGGGTGATGTGAAATTTCCTGAAACCAAAACTAATGGGACCGGCTACTATCTCTATAGAAGTCTGGGCGACATGCATAGTTTCAGAAAGGTCAAGTTCTCCACCTCTGGGACAATCTCTGACTATGCGATCGGTGACCATTTCATGAAGGTAAGTGGTCCGGGTGTCGATTGTTTCTGGGATAGACCGGTGGGAACGGAGCCGAGCACAATGACCAGACAGGTGGTTTTCGGAGACGGTGAGGAGCCGCGTCAGGTGCCGGTGAACCTTTTGCCTGTCAAAGATGGCCATTACGGCAATGAATATAGCCACCCGTTGCTTGACTACGGCCTAAAGAGTGTGTCGTCAGCCAAGACCGTCATACCTGAATATTGTGAGATGGGTGCGCTGAATCTGACCGCGTTGAAAGGTGGAAACGGGGATGAGATGTTCACAAGTTTCAACGATAAGCTTGTCATGTCTGATGACGGTACGACAAAGGTCGCTGTCAACAAGACAAACTATGAATTGATTCTCGGACAGACGTCTTTCAGTTTCTGCTTTGACTATCCCACCTTCGGCCATGTCTACATCAAAAAAGCATACTACGATGACGCGACCGACACGTACAGGTTTGTAAGGTATGATTCCTTGGCGGAATATGTCGCCGCCACAAATCTGAAGTTCAGCGATGTCTATGCTGGGACTCTCACGAATTCGGGAAAACTTGCGAGTGTAGGTGTCAGAAACTGGGTACACTTTAGTTTCTCGTGTAAAGATGGAGCTATCGTCGATCCTAAACCGTGCGTCATCAGAAACGTCTACAACAATTTCACCATAGAGGTTCAGATGATCTCATTCGACAATGTGTTCTATGGAGGCTTCAAAGGAACGTTCATCTACGATGAATCGAACCCTTACGTGGCTTCATGCAGGATAGGCGACCAAACATATACGTTCCAGGCCATAAAGGATGCCAAAAGCGCTCCGCTGCCGTGATGCGTTTTTCTTCCTCGTGGTCTGCTGATAAAAACAGGGCGGCCCGTCGTGAGGCCGCCCTGTTTATTGTAAATTACCTATGGATTATAGGACTCGCTTACTTAAGATAGTCGTCGAAGTAGTCTGTGACCTTGTCCATGAGGTGGATTCTCCATCTTCCGAAGACATTGTGCTCGGAGCAAGGGTAAGGGAAGTAGTCCAGCTGGACATTCTTTTCGATGCATTCCTGTACGAAACTAAGGCTGTGCTCCCAGACAACGGTGTTGTCGATCGCTCCCTGACAGATGAGCAGCTTGCCTTTGAGGTTGTCTACCTTGCCGATCAGGCTTGTCTGTGAGAATCCTTCAGGGTTTGTGGCCTCTGTCTCCATGTAGCGTTCACCGTACATGATTTCGTACCATTTCCAGTCGATCACCGGACCTCCGGCGACACCTACCTTGAATGTCTCCGGATAGTTTGTCATCAGTGAGATGGTCATGAATCCGCCGTAGCTCCAGCCGTGTACACCGATTCTGTCCGAATCCACGAACGGCAGGGCTTTAAGCATGTCGATGCCCATCATCTGGTCGGCCATCTCGGCCTGTCCGCAATGACGGTGTATGGCTTTCTCATATTCAGCACCCCTGTTTTGTGTGCCACGGTTGTCCTGCACATAGACGATGTAGCCTTTCTGCGCCATCAGCATCTCCCACATCCGTACCTGTCCGAGCCATGTGTTCTGAACCATCTGAGAGTGAGGCCCTCCGTAGACGTAGAGAACCACAGGATATTTTTTCGCCGGATCGAAATCAGTGGGAAGGAAGAGCCTGTACCAGTTGTCGTACTTGCCGTCCGCACTTTTGACCGTGCCGAAAAGGACTTCTCCGGTCTTGTAGGCTTTGAGAGGGTCTTCGGCGGAGACAAGATTGCGTAGCAGCTTTCCGTCTGCCGTCATGATGTTGGTGACTCGAGGCACGTTGAAGCTGCTGTAATTGTCGATGTACTTGGTGCAGTCCTCGTTGAGACTGATTGTGTGCCAGCCTTCCTCGGTCGTTAGCCTGACCGGTTTCCCGAATTTGGCCTTGGCCACGATGTCAGCGGGAATCTTCGCCATTGATTGTCCCTTCGGCAAGCTCAGGGACCGGTTATCTTGCTTGGCACTGAGCTTGTCGAAGTGCCGAAGCGATGCCTTGACCTCTATCCTGAACAGATGGTTCTCGACCGGCGAAACCTCCGCCGAGGTGTAATAGACAAACCTCCCGTCATTGGCGAGGTACTCTACATCAGCGTCCACCGCGGTCAGCCTCCTTACCGTCCCCAATGTGTCGCAGAGGTATAGGTTGCGGTAGCCGTCACGGTTGTTCGTCCTGTAGATGAATGAATATGTCCCCTCGAAGAAGCGCAGCGGATCCAGAGGCTCTACGTAGCGGGAGTCGTCCTCGGAGAGAACGGTGCGGGCCAACGATCCGTCAGAGGCACGGTACATGTTCAGTTTCAGATGCTTCTGCGTGCGGTCAAGCACCTGGATGAAGATGTTCCTGCTGTCCGGCGACCAGCTTATGTTTGTAAGGTACTGATCGCTGCCATATTCATCAACATCGCACCACACTGTCTTTCCGGTCTCCACGTCGTAGATTCCGAGCCGGACATTCTCGCTGTCCATGCCGTTCATCGGGTATTTTATGTCCTTAAGCGACCCGGTGCGTGTTGTGATGTCCAGGAGAGGAAAGTCGGAGACTTTCGAGTCATCTTTCCTGTAGAAAGCCAGCTTGGAACCGTCCGGAGACCAGAAGATCCCTCCGTCTATTCCAAATTCATTCCGGCTGACAGTCTGCCCGTAGGTGATGTCTGGGTTCTCGCTTTTAGCCACAAGGACAGGAGACTTTCCGAAGATGAAAAGGTCTTTGCCCACTGTGTAGGCGAATGTCCCGGCATCGCTCCGCGTGATGTTTTCGGCTTCTTTCGGGAAGCCTTCCGGAAGCCTTGTGGCGGCATATTCGGAAATTTCTCCCGTGCGGAGGTTCTCCTGCATCCACTTGCCGTCCTTTCGGAACATGAATGTTTCGGAGTCTTTCCAGGACGCCGA
This sequence comes from Bacteroidales bacterium UBA6366, assembly GCA_002438845.1. Taxonomy (GTDB): domain Bacteria; phylum Bacteroidota; class Bacteroidia; order Bacteroidales; family UBA932; genus Cryptobacteroides. The sequence continues at coordinate 31,006 of DJRG01000021.1, read as the reverse complement.
GATGCCTGCCGGACGGACATTCCTGCCAAGCACGGCCTCTTCCATCGTGAGTGGTTTTCCCTCCGGATTGGCCGGATGGGTAGTGACGACTCCGGTCTGGGCCCAGAGTGCGGTTGGCGTGGCCAACACGAAAAGCAGCAGAGCCTTTTTCATCATTCGGAGATAGTATTGGATGTCGAGACAATCCTGTCCACGACGTATTTCTGCATTCCGCGCCACGGAAGGGTTCCAAGATATTCCTTGTAATGCAGCTCAACCGTCTTGCCGCTGCATCTCATGAGCTCGTTGGCGACCTCCTCATCGGCCACGGAAAAGTCGAATATGTAGGATTCGATCGCCGCGCCTCCGGAGTTCTTGTTCGAGCCCCTGAATCCTGCCTGGATCAGCTTTCCCTCGTATGTTTTCCAGACATAGCCTTTGTAGATGAATTGGTTGAGTTCGCCGGCCTTCACTCCGTCACCGAAGACGAAGTAGAACCGGAAGTAGATGAATCCGGCCAGTGCCAGAGCGAGGATGACTCCGGTCCATGTGAATATTCTGCCTTTTGTTGTCATGATGGATTATTTTATGGCGTTGCCGGTAAGTTCCCATCCCGTGATGGTTGAGACGTACGGTATCACGTTGTGGGCGACCTTGAGATGTCCGCTGTAGTTTGGATGCCCGTCGGCTCCCATGTCCGTGACATTGTCGTGGACGGACTGGCCGAGCGCCAGCATGTGAACGTTCTTTAGGCCGCAGCTGTCCAGGACTTCGCGTACATATTCATACATAAGATAGTCATGCTTTGGAACCATGCAGAGGATCGGGTGCTCCTCGCCATAGTTATCCTTGACTTCCTTCAGGAGCTTGATGTAGTTCTTGACGAACAATCTTTCAGCCGGCTGCATCCCTCTTGAGAAGTCGTTGGTGCCCAGATAGATGACCGTGATGTCCGGCTTTAGTCCATAGGACTTGGCGTCCCAGATCGCCTCCTTGTCGGTGTCAAATGTCTGAGTGTAGCGCTCGGGCATGCAGTAGTCCGTGAGCTTGCTGTTGTAGTTTCTGACTATCCCCATGCCGGAATGGGCCACGACGATCTGGTCGGCATCGAAGTATCTCGCCACGGCGCAGGCGTAGGTCAGGTTCTGGTTCTCGGTCTCCGGCTTGAACCGCTCCTTGTTTGAGCTTTCCGTGCCGTAGCCGCAGGTATAGGAGTCTCCGATATATTCAATGATCCTGTCCTTGGGCGCGTCGGCCTGGAAAAACTCTCCGTCGGTTATGAACTCGCTGAGGGTCGTGATGCCCTGCTCGCCCTCGGTGCGCTTCTGGATGATCACCTGATGCGGGGCCTTGGCCGCTTTCCTGTCTTTCCCGAACCGTGTCTTGAGTTCCTCGGCGCTGAGGAGCACGATGGTCGTGTCGGTCCCGTGCACGGCCACAACCTTGTCAGGGGTGGTGTCCATCGATCTGTCAACCCAGACGTTGTAGTAGTTTTTCTTTGTGTCGGACGCTTTGACACTCAGGGAGTTGCCTTGAAACCTGACTTTTGCGTAGACTCCGGTCCAGTCAAACGAGACATTCCCGTCCTTGACTTCGGTCCTGCCGATGTAGGTGATTCTTGAGTCCGAGGCTTTGATTGTGGTTTCGGCCGTTTTCGGGGCCGCATACATCGCGGCGGCGCAGAAGACAGCCGCCGCCAGAAGTGTTATCCTTTTAGCTTTCATGTTTTTTACATTAGTTTTTTGCAAATTTAATGAATATCCCATCATAGACAATGAAAAAGGAACCGTTCTTTCGAGCGATTCCTTTTTAATCATTAGGCACCGTTGCCGGCACCCTTGTACTGGGTAGGAGAATCGAACTCCTATTGCAAGATTGAGAATCTTGAGTACTAACCGTTATACGAACCCAGCGTTTCGGTTTTGAGACTGCAAAGATAGACAAAAATCTTTTACCTCCAAAATATTCTGCGAATAAATTTAGTAATTTTTTTAACGATTACTTAACGTCAATAACGAGGGACTATGACAAATTAAAGAGGGCAACCAAAATAGGCTGCCCTCTTTATTATCGTTTCCGTGACAGAAATTACTTCTGACGGTTCTTGTATCTCTGGTAGAATTTGTCAACGCGACCGGCGGTGTCAACGAGCTTGACTTTGCCTGTGTAGAATGGGTGAGATGTGTTGGAGATCTCGACCTTTACAACCGGATACTCAACTCCGTCAACCACGAGGGTCTCTTTGGTCTCGGCGCATGAACGGGTGATGAACACGGTGTCGTTCGACATATCCTTGAAAGCTACAAGGCGGTAGGTTTCGGGATGAAGTCCTTTTTTCATTTCTTTATTGTTTTTAAAGTTGTTTAACTTCTTGCAAAGATTTTGCAAATTTAATCCTTTTTTGAGGATTTACAAGCGTTTTGCCTCAATTATTTACCGGACGCAGTATGAATGTGAACTCACGCCCGGCGGCCGGGATGAGGTACTTCTCCAGCGGAATCCGACCCCATGAATCGATTCCTCCTACACCCATCTGCAGAAGATCAAAGTTCACGTAGGTCGTTCCGTTAGCCCGGTCATTCTCGTGGGCTTTAGCCTTGAGATTCAATGAGTGACGAGCCTCGCCGTTCTGGGTGTTGGTCTTGTTGGCCCTGGCCGGAGTGCCGTTCTCAAGGCAGTCCAGATCCCTCATGGAGAACGGAAGCGCGGACGCGGAGAATCTGGCGTCAGACGAGATCTCCAGACCGGTGCCATTGGAGTCAAGAAGGCGGAAAAACCTCAGCCCGGTCTTCGTGCCCGACTCCTGTGTTCGGACATAACCATAGTGATACTGTTCGTTCACACTTTGGGTATAGTGTCCGACGAGAGCCGATGTGTTCCTGTCAGAGTAGTTCTCCCAAGGCCCCTTGCCGTAGAAATCCACCGTGGAGAAGCGGCCTGGCATGGCCAACTTCATTCCGAAACGCATGAGGGCGGGAGCCTGGGCCAGTTTGCCCGCATCCCCTATCTTCTCTGTGGCCTTTATGGATCCGTCAGGGAAGATTTCGTAGAACATCCTGACGGCCGCCGCGCCGCCTGCTATCGGCTCATATTCGGCGGACAAGGACATCAAGCCGACACCGTCGGTCGCCTTATCGACAACCAATGAGCCAGTCTTGAGTTTGTAAGCAGGGTAACGCCACGTGGTGTACATCCCTCTGATCTTTCCGGCCCCCATATCGTTCTCGACCGGAGCACGGGCAAACTCTGGGGTCAAAGGCTCGGAAAGCATCTGGACTCCGTCCACGGAGTAGCCGGTAAGGAATCCGGTGGCCTTGTCGAAAGTCGCTGTCCAGTCGGCGATGCGTTCGGCGGCGGTGCCTGCGAAAGCGAACGAGCCGGAGAATACAAATGAACCTGCCGTTTCGCTCTGGCACAGAGACTTGCCGCAAACGGAGGCGGAGCCTGCCTTGAAAGCGGCGGAAGCCTTCTCTTGAAGAGCGATCTGGTCGTAGGCGACCTCTGTGCCGGCAGGAAGCAGTCCGTCGACGGTCTTGAGGACATACGAAATGTTCAGGAATATGTCAGCGTCGGCTTTAGGGAGTTCCTTGAAGCCCAGATCGACGGTCCCGGTCTTCTGCGGGGCGACGTTCAGATTTTCTACGACTCCGGACGAGACGGCCACGCCATCCACGGAGATGTTCCAAAGCATGCGGTACTGTCCCAGATCCTTGAAGAAATGTTCATTATAGACATTCACCTTGCCCTCTCCGGCAAGAGATGTATGAATATTCCTGTGCTGGTAGCGAACCTCGTAGGCGTGAGGATGCAGGGTCCTGTCGGCGGCTATGACACCGTTGCAGTTGAACGAGCCGTCCGAAGGGTCATATTCATTGAAATCGCCGCCGAACGCGAAGATGTGATCAGTGCCACCGTCCTTGGAAGGCCAGCGGAGGGCCTGGTCCACTAAGTCCCAGATGAAGCCTCCCTGATAGGTAGGATACTTTCGTATAAGGTCCCAATATTCCTTGAAATTGCCCATCGAGTTGCCCATGGCGTGGGCATATTCGCACTGGATCAATGGTTTGCCGCTTTTTCGTAGGACGATCGCCTCGCATTCGGCCGGAGAAACGTACATCGGACAATGGATGTCGGTGTTCTTGCCTCCGCGCGCCCTTTCGTACTGAACCGGCCTTGAAGGGTCGTTCTCTTTCATCCATTTGTAGCAGGCTGTGAAGTTCTCTCCGTTTCCGGCCTCGTTGCCCAGGCTCCAGATGATCACGGACGGATGGTTGAAGTCCCTGCGCATCATCCTTTGGTCGCGGATGAGGTGAGCGGCCCTGAAATCTGCCCTGTGTGCGAGAGACTCCTTCTCGTACCCCATCCCATGAGACTCGATGTTGCCTTCGTCCACCACGTAGAGGCCGTACTTGTCGCAAAGGGCGTACCAGCGTGGGTCGTCAGGGTAGTGGCAGGTGCGCACCGCGTTCATGTTCAGTTCCTTCATTATGCGGATGTCCCGGATCATGTCCTCTTCCGAGACCACATAGCCCTTGTCGGCGCTGAGCTCGTGGCGGTTGGCTCCCTTGACGAGAATCGGCTGTCCGTTGACAAGAAGCTGACTGTTTTTTATCTCTACGGTCCTGAATCCGAAGTCGATGGATGTGCTCTCCACCACGTCCTTTTTGTCGGAAGCGGTTACCTTCAAGGTGTAAAGGTTAGGAATCTCCGCGCTCCAGAGGTCCGGGTTCTGCACAAGGCCTGTAAGCTTGGCCCGGCCTTTTGTCGGGGTGGCCTCCCTATAGGAAACCTGATTGCCGTTTCTGTCCACGATGGCGACGCGGATGTTCCTGACGCCCTTGGTGACCTTGGTGTCCACAGTGTAGGCTCCGTCCATCCCGGCGACGATGTTCACATCCTCGATGTGCTCTTTCTCACGAGTATAGACATAGACCCCTCGGGCTATTCCGCTGAGTCTCCAGAAATCCTGGTCCTCCAGGTATGAGCCGTCGCACCAGCGGAAAATCTCCAGCGCGATGAGGTTCTCTCCCGCCTTGACGTACTTTGTGAGGTCGAAGCGGGCTTCCAGTTTGCTGTCCTCGCTGTAACCGACCATCTTCCCGTTGACCCAGACACGGACGTTGGACGTGGCCGAGCCGATGCAGAGGCAGATCTGCTTTCCGAGCCAGGATTTGTCCACGTTGAACGTGCGGCGGTACTGGCCGACATAGTTGTGCTCGGTCGGAGGGTAAGGCGGGTTGTTCGTATAATGGCCTCTCCATGCGTAGCCGACATTAAGGTAGAGCGGGTCGTTGTACCCGTTCAGCTCCCACATTCCCGGAACCGGAATCGTTCCCCAGTCCGCATCGTTGTAGTCCACGGCCTCAAAGCCTTTTGTACGCCCCTCGATGGTCTCGTTCCATTTGAATTTCCATACTCCGTTCAGAGTCAAGGTCTTCTGCTGGTCCGTCACAAAGGTGGCAGCCATAGGCAGCCTGTTCTCCTCGAACACATTCGGGTCCTGCCACGGCTCCATCTTGCTGTTTTTCTCCGCCAGTAGCGGGGTCGCGGCGAACGCTGCCGCAAGAATCAGTAGTATCTTTTTCATATTCATGAATTGTTACGCAGCAATGTAACAGTGCCGTCCATCGTGGAGGCAAGTATGTAAGTGTCGGTGCCTTCGCTCCAGACCTCCATCGGATTCACAAGCGCGATGGAGATCTTCCTCGCCCATAGCCTGCGACCGTCCCTGGCATCGAATCCGATGATGTTGCCTTTGTCGGTCGGCATGATCACCTCGTCTCCGATGCGTACGATCGAGGTCGGAGAAATCTCGTAGCCAGCTCCAGTCTCAGCACGCCAATCCACCTCAAGGCTCGTGGCGTCCACGGAAGTGATTGTGTGCCACATGGATTTGCAATAAACCTTCTTCCCGTCCGGCGAGACACCCACAGCCTCCCTGGCTGATTTCTCATAATGCCTGAGTTCCTTTCCAGTCGCGGCGTCAAGAGCGTAGAGCCGCCTGTCCGGAACAGCTATGAATATCTTCCCGCACGCCTTGACAGGCCACACGGCCGCGGGCGAGTACATCCTCGAAGGTTTCTCGCATTTCCACTCCCATTGGAGCGCCCCGGTCTGAGGATCAAGCGAATACAGCCTGTTGCCCCAAGACCCGAACACGACCTGTTCCTTGTCGACGTAGGCGCGGCATTCGATGAATCCTTGAACGTCTGAATATGTCCACACAGCCTTTCCTGTCTTCAGACCGAGAGCCCTGAAGCATCCGTCCGAAGCGCCGACGTAGACTTTGTCATCGAATATCACAGGGCTGCCCAGAACGGACTTCCTTGCGGAGTATTTCCAGATTGTCTTTCCGTTTCTTGCGTTCAACGCATAGATGTTGCCGTCCGTGCAGCCGAAGACAAGATACTTTCCCTTCACGGCAGGGGTCGAAAAGATCTTTCCCGGGAACTTCTTCGACCATATTCTTTTACCATCTTTGACGCTGATGCACCGGATGTAGCCGGAAGCGGTTGAGTACCAAGCCTTGCCACCATTTCTTGCAAAACCTGCGACAATATTGCTGTCGTCCTTGAGCTTCCATACTTCCTTCACAGGGCTGTCGGTGTTGACGTCGTAGCGCATCCAAGGGTAGCTTGCCGGGAGGCCGTCTGCATCGTAAGTGACTGTGTCCTTGACTTCGGTGAGCTTTCTGGTGTACCATGGCTCAAGCTGGACTGTGGTGGCGCCGAAAAGCCTTCTTTCTGAGACTGTCACACTGTCGTTCCGGATTGTGAACAGGTTGTAGCCCGGCTGTTTCCCCGCGGTCAGCGTCGAACGGTCCAGCACGCCAGGGATTCCATCGTAGTTCAACGCCACGTTGCTGTGCCAGTGACCGCCGATCGCGAAACGAGTGCCTATCCTCTTAAGTTCTCTGGTCACATCGAAGTAGTTCAGCACTGATGTGTCCTGCGGATAGTGATTTACGAAAACCGTCTTTTCGCCCGGCTTCAGGCCTTTTAGCCACTCCATGCTTTCCTGAGGGATCAGCGCCGGAGCCATCCTCATGTCAGGGCCGCAGTTGCAGCCGATGAAGCGCCAGCCCTTGCACCCGAACTCGAAGTTTTCGTAGCCGAAGACTTTCAGGAAAGTGTTACACCCGCTCTCGGACCACTTGGCGTCGTGGTTTCCGGCCACGACATAGTACTTGTACTTAAGCGAGTCAAGCATCTGTTTGACAGCCGCGATCTCCTCGTCCGTCCCGAAATCCGTAAGATCCCCGCCCACGAGGACAAAGTCCAGTCCGTCAATAGTGTTGACATCCTTGATGCAGCGGCTCAGATCGCGGACCGATCCGCTTCCGGCCGAATAGTGCAGATCCGTCAGGAACGCGAATCTGACAGGCACCTCCTGCGCCATGACGGCCACCGCGCAAACGCACACGGCAGCCATCGCTGATATTATTCTTCTCATATTCTTATACATCATTACTTCTTATCCCTAATTGTCATCCGGCCTCTGAGTTCACAAATTTACTAATTTTAAAGCAATATCATTGTTTACGCCCCCTCATTTCAGACCGTTAATGAAAGAAAAATTTGTAAATAATAGAAAAAGCATTATCTTTGCATTCCACAACCAATGGTGCTTTGGCCGAGCGGTTAGGCACAGGTCTGCAAAACCTGCTACAGCGGTTCGATTCCGCTAGGCACCTCTTCAAAACCCCGTAGAATGCACTCTGCGGGGTTTCTTGTGCCCAAAAACGTGATAATACTTGACTATGAGGGTCGCTGAGCCTGTCGAAGCGCCTGGCTATTTGCGAAATATTCAGGCTTACTCGCACTTTGCCAAATATGGCGGCCACACGTCGGGCCGCCGCAATAACAAAAAGACAGCCTCGAATGAAGCTGTCTTTTTGTGCTCTGCTAGGGACTCGAACCCTAGACCCACTGATTAAGAGTCAGTTGCTCTACCAACTGAGCTAGCAAAGCATTGTGTTTTGAGTTTTGGCCTTGCGGCATCCAACTCTGGAAAGAAGCGGTGCTCCTTTTGGTGATCCGTTCGGGGCTCGAACCCGAGACCCCAACATTAAAAGTGTTGTGCTCTACCAACTGAGCTAACGAATCTTTCCAACCTTTTCAAGAAGTGGTCTTCTTGATTGGGATTGCAAAGTTAGGGCATTTGAATTAATTCTCCAAACTTTTTCGAGAAAATTTTACGAAAAAGTCAGCTCTTTCAAAAACACTTCATCCGCTGCTCTGGCCCAATCAGGAAAGGATTTGTCGGCTATAAATTCATTATCAGCGAAATGCAGCAGAAGGTCAAGGTCGAACTTGTCTGACGAGACCGCCGGGCGTGGCAGTTCGCTACCCTCAAAGCCTCCTTGGGCAGCCCGCGATGCCATCCGGTAACCCTCCGTCGCATCATAAGCATTGCATTTCTGCTCGACATGAGACGGGACCATCAGCAGCGGCTTCCCAAGGTACATCGCCTCGCAGACGGACTCGAACCCGGCCGTGGAGGCATAGGCGTGACAGCCAGCCATCTGGCGAAGGAACTCTTCATCATTCAGATAGTAGAACGACAATGTCTCGTCCACGACTTTCACAGGCGGTTCGTCGGACTTGTCCCAGAAGAACCTCAGCGGAACCTCCGGATGGCGGGCGTGCCATTCCATGACATCCTGTGAGAATCCCGCGTTCAGCATGTAGCCGTGGACATACCCCCCGTCCCGGACTGACGGATCATCTTTCCCCGAGACCTGGCGGAGACTGAGTACCGCAGGACGGAGCAGGGGAGGCACGACCTTTATCTTTCGCTTAGGATCGTCAGGCATCGGCCGGAAGCTGAGGGCAAGGATCTTGGCGGCCCCGAGAGCTACCATATTCGTGAAAAGATTCAAGGCGTAGTGGCCAGAATATCCCGTCGACGGAAATTTGAAATCCTTGTGCAGGAACAGGAACTGATGCCCCAGGCAGATCATTGGCGCTTTGATGCGGCTGAACCGATAGCCCATCGTGCCGAGAATGTCGTAGAAATTGACCACGACGTCCGGGGCGATCTCCCGAAGCCTTCGTGAGATGAAGCGGATCGACGGAAAGAATCCCGCAATGTGGATCACATTGTAAAATCCTGTCTTGAAAGCGCTTGCCTTGCGGTTCGAGGACGAAGGCACGAAATTGAAACTTTCGAACATCTCCACAGGGGCATGTACTGTCTCTTCGAAGAAAGACGGCAACCGGCGCGCCGGACTCTTGCCCACCAGTACCGCCGTCACCTCATGGCCGTTTTCCCGAAGCAACCTCTCCATGGAGATGGCTTGGGTAAGATGCCCGCGGCCTTCTCCCTGTACGATAAACACATACCTCATCGCATGAATATTTCTGAAAGGTCAGCAGCCTTTCCCTGGGGCTGAATATTCCTTGATCTTCTGCTCGTCGGCGAGAGGACATACGAGAACATTGCCTTCCTTGACGGCCACAATGTACCCCTCAAGCCCCTTGACGACGACAGTTTTCGCGTCTTCAGCATGCACGATGCAGTCTTTGCAGTCAAACAGGCGCACGTCGCCGCCTATCACCTTGTCGCCGTCGAGGCATCCTTTTGATGAAAGTCCGTCTGGAGTATGGGCATCCTCCGGAGCCGGAATGTGTTCCTTTATGGAACTGAAGCTGCCGAGGTCTGACCATCCCAGGTCGCAAGGGATGACATAGATCTCGTCCGATTTCTCCATGACAGCATAGTCAATGGAAATCTTTTCGCAGGTCGGGAACAACTCTTTGACGGTAGCTTCCTCTTCGCTTGTGCCGAAAGATGAGGCGATCCGATCCATGACCCCGGCGATCTGCGGAGCGTGGGCGCGCATCTGCCCGACGATTGTCCTGGCGCTCCAGACGAAGATTCCGGCGTTCCAGAAATATGTGCCGGCGGCGAGATATTCCTTGGCGGTGGCAAGGTCCGGCTTTTCCTTGAACTCCCTGACCTTGACGACTTCGTCGGGACGTTTTTCTTCTGCGAATATGTAGCCGTAACCGGTCTCGGGGCGTGATGGTTCGATGCCCACCGTCACTATCCTTCCGCCTTCAGCCGTGAAATTCAATGCCTTCCGGATAATGTTCGAAAGTTTCTGTTCGTTGATTATCAGCGCGTCCGCAGGTGTCACCACGATGTTGGCGTCCGGGCATTCGGCCGAAATCTTCCAGCATGCGTAGGCGATGCAAGGCGCGGTGTTGCGGGGCTCCGGTTCGGCAAGAATGTGCCCTTCCGGGATCTCAGGAAGCTGCTCCTTGACAATCGGCACGTACTTCTCTGATGTGACAACCCAGAAATTCTCAAGGTTGCAGACCGGGGTGAACCTCGCTACCGTAAGTTGAATCAATGTTTTTCCTATTCCAAGCAAATCAATGAATTGCTTTGGCTTTTCAGGGGTGCTGACCGGCCATAGCCTGCTGCCGACGCCTCCCGCCATAATCACAACGTGTGTCTCCATAATTTTTTCTTTATTTTGTTCGTCCCACAAGGCGGTCCGCAAAACCGCGCAGGGCTTCGAAACGTTCTCCGTCGCAGATGCCACGCACGCATCCGAGGGCCTTTTCGGTCAGCTCCACGATGGATTCCTTGGCGTCCTCGCCGACTGCCAAGGCGTCGTAGATGGCCTTGACCCGGTTGATTTTGGACGTTTTCTCCTCGTCAGACTCCGCTTTCGCCGACATAGCCTCCAGCAGTTCCGCTTTGGTCTTCCCGTCCGCTTTCTCAAACGCCCTTACGGTCAGCCAGCTCTTCTTCTCGTTGAGTATGTCTCCTCCGATCGGCTTGCCGAACACCTTCACGTCGCCATAAGCGTCGAGGTAGTCGTCGGCCACTTGAAACGCCAGACCGAGATTGTAGCCGTAGTCGTAGAGGCAGTCCTGGTCTTTTTCAGGCGCGCCAGCTATGAGCGCTCCCATTTTCGCCGCGCAGGCGATCAGGACGCTCGTCTTCAGACCGATCATATTCATGTAATCCGCCATCGGGACAGTCTGAAGTCGTTCGAATTCCATGTCGAACTGTTGCCCCTCGCACACTTCCGCGGCGGTTTTGGAGAACAGCGCCATCACGCTGCCCAAGAGTGCCGCTGGCGCATGAGCGATGCGTGAGTAACTGTCGATGCACATCACATCCCCCGAAAGAATGGCCGTGTCTGGGTCCCATTTCTTCCAGACCGTGGATACTCCTCTGCGAAGAGGGGAGCGGTCCATGATGTCGTCGTGGATGAGCGTGAAGCTGTGGAATACTTCTATTCCCGCCGCCGGCTCCAGAATCTCGGGAGCCAACTCATCCTTGTAGAGTGAATATGCCGTGAGACATAAAGTTGGTCTGATTCGTTTTCCCCCGATCTCTATCATGTACCTGAGCGGATCATAGAGTCCCGAAGGCTCGTTGGTGAATTTGATTTCCTTGAAAAGATTCTTGACCACCGCGTCGATTTTTTCCTGTGTCAGCATTGTTTATCGTTTTTAGATGTGTAAAGATAGGAATTTTATATGGAATATTTTTATCTTTGCAGTCGCAAAAGGGTCCGGCCCTCTGACAAAGGAATGGCCCTGTGTTCTTGAAACCACGTTAAAAACAAGAAAGACAATGTCAAATTCAACTAATCAACAGCGTGAGACGCTGTCTGTTACCTACGTCTGGATGTCAGTGACATTCTGCGTGTGTCTGGTAGTCTCCAACATCTTCATCCCAAGACTCTGGCAAGTCGGACCTCTTCCCGTGCAACTGACCGGAGCGGTACTTCTGTTTCCGATTTCGTACATCCTTAACGATTGCCTTACAGAGGTTTATGGCTACAAAAAAGCCCGCCTGACAATCTGGATCGGCTTCACGATGTGCCTCTTTGTGTCCATCGCCTCGTTCATCGTCACAAAGTTGCCTAAGCCTATGTTCGAGGACAGTTACGCCGCCGCGGAGAGCTTCAACTCCCTGTTCGGCCTTGTTCCGAGATCGATGATCGGCTCGCTTCTGGCGTTCATCGCCGGTTCGACTGTCAACGCGTGGATCATGTCCAAGATGAAGGTGGCGACCAAGGGCAGGGGCTTCGGCTGGAGGGCGATCATCTCCACCATCGGGGGAGAGGCGACGGATTCCCTGATCTTTTTCCCGATAGCGTTCGGTGGCTTGCTTCCATTCAGGGCTGTGATCAGTCTGATGTTCACTCAGGTCGTGGCAAAGACCTTGTACGAGATTGTTATTCTGCCCGTTACCTCATGGGTGGTCAGAAAAGTCAAGGCGCACGAGGGAATCGACACCTACGACAATAATATTTCTTACAATCCGTTTAAAGTTAATGAGATATAGTTCTGTCGGCTGGTTGCTGCCGATTTTAGAAAGTAAAATTGAATATTATGGCGGAAGGAAGAGAATTGGAGGGCCTTCAGTCCCTCGGAAAGAAGACTGAATATAAAAGTGACTACGCTCCTGAGGTTCTGGAGACGTTCGTCAACAAGCACCAGGGCAACGACTATTGGGTGAGGTTCAACTGCCCGGAATTCACGAGCCTGTGTCCGATCACGGGACAGCCGGACTTTGCCGAGATCCGGATCAGTTATATTCCTGACGTGCGGATGGTCGAGAGCAAGAGTCTGAAACTGTACTTGTTCAGTTTCCGCAACCATGGGGATTTCCATGAGGATTGCGTCAACAAAATCATGAAAGACCTCATCAAACTGATGGATCCCAAGTACATAGAGGTCACCGGACTCTTCACCCCGCGCGGTGGCATCTCCATCTACCCGTACGCCAACTACGGCCGCCCCGGCACCAAATACGAGACCCTCGCCCAGCAGCGTTTCGCCACGCACGAATAGTGTGAATATTCAAATGAATGACTATCTTTGTCACTGAATATGAAAGGACAAGCGACAGTGGTCAAAAACGCGGGAAGTCATTTCCTGCTTTCGAGGTTGCCTGAATGGCAGCCTTTTCCGGCGGTGCTCAAAGGCAAGGTGCGCCTGAAGGGCAGCGAGGCGACAAATCCCGTGGCGGTGGGCGACAGGGTGACTTATGAATATTCAGAAGAACCTTCCGCTACGCATCCCGCATTGATCGTCGAGGTTCTGGACCGCAAGAACTATGTGATCCGCCGCTCGACCAACCTTTCGAGGCAGTCTCACGTGATAGCCGCCAATCTGGACAGGGCGTTCATCGTCGTGACGCTTTTCTTCCCGGAGATTAAGCTGCCGTTCCTGGACAGGCTGCTGGTGACTTGCGAGGTCTATGGCATTCCGGCCGCCATCGTTCTGAACAAGGTTGACATATTCAGAAAAGAATTCCCTGAGCAACTCGCTGATTTCCACCGTATCTACGAAAGTGCCGGCTATCGTGTGATAGAGACCTCCGCTTTGACTGGCGAGGGTATAGATGAGTTGAAGGCTGCCATCGGAGGACCCGAAGAAGGCCACATCTGCCTTTTCTCCGGAGAGTCCGGAGTAGGGAAGTCCTCCATAATCAAAGCATTGGACCCGTCCTTGAGTCCGAAGGTCGGCGACATTTCCCTCGCCCACCTTCAAGGCCGTCACACAACATCTTTGTACGAGATGTACCCGTTGGCCTCCGGCGGCTTCATCATAGACTCCCCAGGCCTCAGAGGCTTCGGCCTTGTTCACCTTGAAAAAGAGGAAATCGCACTCTACTTCCCAGAGATGCTGAAATTCTCGAAAGATTGCCGTTTCACCCCCTGCACCCACACCCACGAGCCCGGCTGCGCCGTCAAGCAAGCCGTCGACAACGGCCTGATCTCCCCCGAACGTTACAACTCCTACCTCGGCATGCTCGAAGAGGACAAGAAGTTTAGGTGAATAGTTACTTCTGACAGTGTTTCTAAATATTGTTAGAAATCCCCATATTCAACACTTAAGGTCAGAAAAATAAAATTTCAAATTTTGGTAACGTGCAAAATTTGGAATTTTCTTTTTTTCTGACCTATTATATTCACGATTGATTGCTCTTTCACCTTTTTGTGTTACCTTTGCAAAAAGAGTAAAAGGTCTTACTATAAGATATGGTACTGGAAAAGCAGATACTGATGTTTCTTAACATCGCGCACAATAGTGTGAAGCAGTGCATGTCAGAGGTGTTCCAGAAGGGCGGGTTCAACCTGACTCCGGAGCAGTTCCTCGTGATGGACACGCTCTGGGACGAGGGCGTGCTGACACAGCAGCAGATCGCCGACATCACGATGAGGGACAAGAACTCCATCGTCAAACTGATTGACGGGTTGGAGAATAGGAAACTGGTCCGTCGCGTGAGCAACCCCAAGGACAGAAGGCAGAACCTCATCGAGGTCACGCCATATTCCCGAAGAATCAAGGACAAGGTGACGGAACTTTCCCTTGAGGCGGTCGCCACGATTGTGGGAGACGTCCCGCGTGAGGACCTGGAGGCCTTTGTCAAGACGCTGGCGAGGATGGAAAGGAACATGAACCCGAAGTCTGACCTTGAGGGACTTGCGAAGAAGTATCCGACTAAAAAGAAAGGCGATGGGCAGACTGTATGACCTCCTGATGAAGGACTACCGCCTGATGGAAGGCCTTAACGCTTGCATCAACTGCGGCACCTGCACGGCCATCTGCCCGGCGGCGGAGTTCTACCGCTACGATCCGAGAAGGATTGTGGACATCGTCCAGAGCAAGGATGAGAACGAGATCGAGAAGTTGCTCAAAAGCGACACAATCTGGTACTGCGGTGAGTGCATGAGCTGTGTGACGAGATGTCCTCGGAAGAACGCTCCGGGACTCATCATCATGGCTTTGCGCAACCTGTCCATAGAACTGGGCTATTTCATTGAGTCGGAGAAAGGCCGTCAGCAGTTCCTTTTGACCAAGGACTTGTGCGCCAACGTGTTGGACTACGGCTACTGCGTCTATCCCCGTCGCTTTGACTATGCCGGACACCCCGAGGCCGGAAAGGTCTGGGAATGGGAGGAGGAGCATCTGGACGATGTCTTTGAAAGGCTCGGCGCCAATCTGGACGGAGAAGGACCCGGGGCGATGCGTCGCATCCCTCAGGAGGACCTTGACCAACTCAAGAGGATCTTCGACGAGACCGGAGCGACCGAAAGGATGGAGAAAGTTCGGGAGGCAGGTCTGAAAAAGGCTAAAGAGATGGGCCTCACCGAGGACGAGTTCATGGCGAAAATCTACACGGACAGTGATCCGAAACACTTAAATCAATAGCCCTCAATGATCTACGAAGGCAAACAGAAAATCTGGTCAGACTACCAGAAAGAGATTCCGGACGATCACTATTTTTACGTCCGCAGCTGCATCAGACAGAGTTTCTTCCCCGCGTCGGAAGCGACTTTCCTGAGGATAACAAGGCAGGAGCTGGGCAAGGATATATTCGAGACAGAGCATCACACCACCTGCGGCGGCATCGCCTACCACTCAGACACCATCCCGCAGGAGACCGTGATGACGATCATCGCGCGCCAGTTCGCGCTCATGGCGAAGAACGGCTACGAGAACTACGTCTGCTCCTGCATCACCTCTTTCGGCCTCTATTGCGAGACGATGGAGACCTGGCGCGAGTTTCCGGAGCTGGAGGCGAAGGTGCGTGAGAACCTTTGGAAGACATGCCATCTGGAGTTCGCCAAACCGAAATTCCTCGTGCACGCCAGCGACCTGATCTACAAGTACCGCAACCTCATAGCGGCTCAGGCCAAGCACAAACTCGTGAATGTTCACACCGGCCGTCCGCTCCGGGTGGTGGAGCACATCGGCTGCCACTATTCGAAGATGTTCCCTTCCAAGGGGGTCGGGGGCGCTGAATATCCTTACGTCCTCGTCGGAATGATCGAGGCGTGGGGAGGCGAGATCGTGGACTACCCGGAGCGCCGTCATTGCTGCGGCTTCGGATTCCGGCAATATCTCGTCAAAGGCAACCGTGGCTATTCCCTCTCCAACACCCACAAGAAGTTCGAGAGCATGGAGCCGTTCCACCCGGACATGATCATCACCAACTGCCCCGGATGCCCGTATTTCCTTGACAGATGGCAATATGTGATCGCGGAATCGACCGGCAAGACATACGGAGAGCAGGGGCACGGAATCCCGGTGTTCACCTACGAGGAGGTGGCGGGACTCGTGCTCGGCTACGACCCTTGGGATCTTGGACTCCAGACCCACCAGGTCAGCGTCGAGCCGCTTCTGGACAAGATGGGCGTTGAATATGACCCCGCCCGCAAGTTCCTTGGCAAGAACGGGAAGGACATCGGCCGCCCGGCCCCATGCACTTGTTTGAAATAGTTTTTATGAATATACCAACGCATGAAAAATAATATTCTCATCATAGGCGGAGGCCCTGCCGGCCTCGAGGCGGCCTCCGGGCTCCAGAGACTGGGCTACAATGTCATTCTGATTGAGCGGGCATCGACTCTTGGCGGACATCTGGCCTCATGGGACAGACTGTTTCCGGACGGAGCTTCGGCCTCAGCCGCACTTGACGGGCTGCTCGGAAAGATGGACGGAGTCAAGTGCTTTACAGACACCGAGGTACAGTCGATTAATAGGCTTGATAAATCCTACAACGTAATCCTTTCCAACGGAATCACCGTACTTGCTGACGCAGTGCTGGTGGCCAGTGGCTTCGACCTGTTCAAGGCCGAAAAGAAGGAGGAATATGGCTACGGAATCTATGACCACGTGATCACCAACGCGGACCTTGAGGCGTGGTTCGGATCAGGCACCGACATAAGGATCAATAATCCTAAGAAGATAGGATTCGTCCATTGTGTCGGCTCCCGTGACGAGAAGTCCGGCTGCCGCTCCTGCTCGAAAGTCTGCTGCGCCACTGCCGTGAAGCAGGCCTGCGAGATGAAACAGGCTTTCCCTGATGCCCAGGTATATTGTTTCTATATGGACCTGCGAATGTTCGGACGCCACTACGAGGATCTCTACCTCAACGCCCAGAAGGACTTTGGCGTGAGGTTCATCCGCGGACGTGTCGCCGAGGTTTCCGAGAATGTGGACGGCAGCCTTCTCGTGAAGGCCGAGGACACTGTGGCTGGCAAACCTCTGAAAGTCACCCTTGATCTCCTCGTGCTGATGGCCGGAATGAGGCCTTCGGCTTCCGGAAAGAGGGTAGGGGATCTGCTTGAGATGCCTGTTGAGGAGGACGGATTCTTCGCTGTCCGTGACGGGATTCTGGCCGGGCAAAAAAGTCAACTCCCCGGATTGTTCCTGGCCGGGACCGCTACTGGTTCTAAAACGCTGCCGGAGACTCTGGCCGATGCCCGCGGGGCTGTCGTGGAGATTGACAGGTACCTGTCCGACATATTCCCGGACGCTAAGAATTACAAGACTTTGGTTCGCGAGAGATGGTAGATTTCGGTTTCGGTCTGGTCCCAAGCTCCAGAATCAATCTTGACCTGTTCGACAGGGCGAAGTTCGAAGAGTTAGCCGCTCTTGAGCCGGATGTCCGCAAGTGCATGGCCTGCGGAAGCTGCACCGCTGTCTGCACCGCCGGGCAGTTCGTGCCGACAAGCCTCCGTGCCGCCATCGAGGAACTTCACAACGGCAATCCTGGCAAGGCCCTCGGCCTTTTGAAGTCCTGCCAGCTTTGCGGAAAATGCTCGATGGTCTGCCCGCGCGGCATCAACACCCGCCATCTCATCCTTTCCATCGCAAAGGTGTATGCCAAAGAATAGTTGTCCGGAAATTATTAGCAGATATTTACCAACCAACTGAGAAACAGTCTCTGACCAATGTCCTTTATGATGAAATATCTTCATATTCATTCTTTCTAATTAGGAATAAATGAAGTGTTTCAGACAAACGACTCTAATATTTACTGCACGAAATGAACCCTCTATTATATTCATTGATGCTTCAAGCCGCCCCGGAGGTCATCGACAGGATTCCGTCGGGCTACAGCAACTTTGTGATTCCGTTCGTGGTCGGCGTCAGCTTCATGCTGATCTGGCTGACCGTGGGACTGATCAGGCTTATGGCCAAGATTCCGGCTGATGACAGGCGCAGGTTCTGGAAGTCGCTGGTGACCCCGAAGATCGCGCTGAAGAACATCAAAGACTTGTTCTGCGACTGCCTGTTCCACACGAAGATCTGGAAACGCAAGCCACTGCTCGGCTACATGCACTCCTCGATCGCATTCGGATGGTTCATGCTGATTGTGCTTGGACACATAGAGGTGGCTTTGTTCGTGCCTAAACACCTAGCCTGGACTGAGGGCGGACTTTTCTACCCGATTTTTTACCGTTTCTTTGTCTGGATCAATCCCGGCCATGTGACGCTAAGGGGATCATTTTTCTTTTTCCTTATGGACTTTTTCCTGCTCTATGTACTTACCGGAGTCGGGATGGCCATATTCAAGAGATTCAGATCCATTGTGTTGGGAATGCGCCACACCACAAAGCCGTCGTTGGCCGACAGGGTGGCCCTTTACAGCCTTTGGATGATCTTCCCGTTGAGGCTTCTGGCCGAGAGCTTTACCGCTGACCTCAGCGGTGGAAGTTTCCTGACAGTCCCTGTCAACCATCTGTGGCACTGGATATTCGGAGACAAACTCTTCTTCATGCCGGTTTGGTGGGCATATTCAATATGTCTGGGTCTCTTCTTCGCCGCGATGCCGTTCAGCCGCTACATGCACATCCTGACAGAGGTTCTGTGGATTCTGCTGCGCAACGCCGGCATTCAGCCGAGACATCCGCGCAAGGGTGTCGCGGAGGCTGAGATATATGCCTGCTCCAGCTGCGGTTTGTGTCTGGATGCCTGCCCGATGAACGTGCAGAAGAAGAATCTGAAATATTCATCGGTCTATTTCATTCGCTTTTTGCGTCGGCATAACGAAAAGAAAATCAATGATATCGCTGACAAGTGCCTGATGTGCGACAAGTGTCATGCGCTTTGTCCGGTCGGGGTTGACGCTCCGGCGCTCAGACGGGCTCAACGTGCCACGGTCAACAACTCGCTGCCGTATGACTATTCGTACCTTAAGGCCGATTGTCCGATAGGATCAGTCGCTTCGGCAAGCTCAGCGACCGCTCCTGCCTCTGTCACTGGTTCATCTCACCCGGTCACTAAGCCAACCCCTTCGGTCACTGAGCCTGTCGAAGTGACCTCTAATATTCAAAAATCCGGAGAGAAAGTAATGTACTTCGCCGGCTGCATGACCCACCTGACCCCAAGAATCATCAAGTCCGTCGAAAAAGTCTTCAAGTCCGCCGGAGTCAATTACATCTTCGCCGACCGAGACGGAGGAATATGCTGCGGCCGCCCTCTGATGCTCGCCGGCAAGACCGATGCCGCCTACGAGACCATCTCCGCCAACCGCAGGATGATTCTCTCTTCCGGCTGCCGCACCCTCGTTCTCTCATGCCCGATCTGCTACAAGATTTTCAAGGATGAATATGCCCTCGACGGCATTGAGGTTCTTCATTACACCCAGTTCATCAAACGTCTGACCGATGAGGGGAAACTAAATCCCGTTGCTGGAGACGAGCGCATAGTCTATCATGATCCATGCGAGCTTGGCCGTGGCTGCGGAGTCTACAACGAGCCTCGTGAAGTTCTGGGCAAGGTTGGCACTTTGGTGAAAGCCGCCAAGGAAGGCGATGAGAGCATCTGCTGCGGAGGCAGCCTTGGCAGCCTCACCCTCGATGCCCGTGACCGTGCCAAGATCACAGAGTCCTCAGTCGGTAACCTGATGGCAAACAACCCTCAGACCATAGTCACCGCCTGCCCTCTCTGCCTCAAGACCTTCTCAGAGTCCGCCCCGGACACCGTCAAGGTCCAAGACTTCGCGGAGCTCATCTCCCACCATCTTTAATCCCATCAATAACATCGCCCTCCTCTCCACTCTGCGACATTCCATGGCACTTAAGCCTAAGAATGTCGTTCAAGTCCTCCGCGCGGCACTTCCCAAAACGCACGGCACTACTCAATGCCTATGTTACCTTGCGTTTTCGCCCCAAATTAATCTTAGGCAGGGGATATAGCAGGCTCCAAGTAGAAACGCTGCACTTGTGGACGACACTTCGAGCCATGAAAAGTCCTTGGCCAATAAGGTTATTCCCCAGACCACACGCCCGAAGAAGACAGCCAGCATAGTGATGACAGCAGCCTTCTGGAGCGGTAGCTTATGAATAAGTCCAAGAATCGACAGCCCGTAGCTTCCGGCGAGAAAAAACGCCATGGCTATGCAGACGGTTATCAAATATGGCAGCCAGTCCCCGTGCGTGGCTATCTCGTCCATCACTCCGTTTATCCCATAGATACTAAACACGTTCTCCAGGCAAAACAGACAAGCCAGATGCCCCGCTCCGATCACAAAATGCAGAATCGCTCCCAATAAAACCAATTTTCTCATATCAAATATAATTAATGAATATACCAATGTTGTTTCAATGAATATACTCCCTCCCAAGCTTCCCTTGGAATTCAGTGTACAAATTTATAAAGTAATTCCGTTCGCCGCTCATTGTCCGTATGGACAGGTTGCTTTGCTTAATATGTTGATTATTAAAATAATCAATGAAGGACGTATGGACATGTACACTCATATTGGATGCCAATGAGATGTCGCTTGCATGGAGTGGCCGGGTAATTATGGTGAGGGTGAGTTATAAAGTTAAACAAGGCCTGGGACTGAGAGTGATTGTGATGAGGAGGGAATGAGAGAGATGTGATGTGAAGAGAGGAAGAAAGGAAGAAAGGAAGAAAGGAAGTGATGTGGGTGTGATATTCATTTGATTTTTACTAAATTTGCTCGGCCGTTCATCTGATTTTGCGGGGTGGTGGCCATAATGCTTGTTTACAATGAAAAAAGTTTTGCTTGTTGTGGCGGGAATCGCCGCCGGGGTGCTCTCGTTTGCCGGGACTATCGGGGGATCTGAATATTCATCGGAAGAAAATTCCACGGGAGAGCGGAAGTCATATTCACAGACACGGGAGGAGAGTGACTCGACGATTGCGGTCATCGCTTGGTTTGACAAGAGGGACACTATGGTGTACTGGATCAACGAGGGAAGCTGGACTGTCAAGGACGGCGACACTACCAAGATTTCCGGAGTCTCCACGAAGGTGATGCTCACTGTGACCGATTCTACGAAAAAAGGTTATGGCGTTGAATATAAATTCCTTGAGTTTCGGAATGATTCTCTGGAAAACTCGCCCCTTGGGGATTTCCAGAACAGGCTCGTCGCAAGGCTGTCGGACAAGATCGCCGGGACAACCATCAGGTTCAGGACTGATGAATACGGACGCGTCAAAAAGTACGAGAATCTGAAAGAGATCAAGAAACAGGCAAAGGAACTGTTCGATTCGGCTTGTGAGGAGATGATGCGTCTGCCGGTGATGGACAGCCTAAAATCCATCGGAGTTGATTTGGACGCGATTCTCAAGGGAGTTGACATTGATCCGATAGTTGATGGCTACACGGAGGAGATTGAGGCGCTGTTCAATTGCCATGGCAATGAATATAAGGTCGGTGACTATGAAGAGCATACCGACGAGAGCAAGAAAGCCTATGCTTCCGACTGCCACATGAGTGTCGGTTTTGATCCGGAGACCATGGAATACGAGATCTCGTCATCAGTGGACACGAGAATCCCGGCGAAGGATCTTAAGGAAATGATGGGAGCCTTGGTGGAGATGGTCTCGGACAAGTCTTTGCAGGAGGACTTTGACAAGGAATATGACAATCAGGTAAAGGAGGATGCTGTTGTCGGGACGTGGAACTATTGGCAATATTTCGCGGACGGATGGCCAGCCGAGGTGATCAGCCAGACCGCAATCCGACTTATGGACCATAGTCGGCTGAAACAGAAGCAGATTGTCTGGGATTACAGATCTGTAGGCAATTCCCGGTGATTTTACAGACTGGTCGCAAAGCCTGTCGAAGCGACCGGCAATACCCCGATGACGGCGGAATAAGGCTTGTTTCCTTACCGTGGCTGTTTAGAAAATGTAACCAAGCGTTACAGAGAATGTTTGGAAGTGTGCTTTGATGTCTCCGCTGTTGAATAAATTGTTAATTTGGTTGCGACCACTGACGTCAAAGATCATTTGGCCGATAACGAATCCTATACTATAATTGAGTCCGTACTGATTATTGTTGACTTCCAGTGCTTTGCTAGACAAGGTAAAGTCCTCGATGTTGCTTTTCAGAATGCGGGAGTAGTAGCCTCCGAATCCCACAAATCCTCTGAATCCGCCTCCGGTTTGAAGCATGACCATGGCCGGAACCGTTACCGCCTGATGACGGACTCTGACGAAGGACGAGTACGGGGCGGCATCGTCCGGGAACTTTGCGCTGGCATGTTCATAAAGACCTCTGACATTCAATCCGAAGTTCCCTGAATTAACTTGCATTTGGACTCCAGTGCTTCCTCCGTACCCTTCTTTGGTGACTAACGCAGACTTGTGGAAATTCATGCTCGTCCTGTCAATCGAGGCCACAACCCCGAATTCGAAAGTCGGAGCATTCAACGCATGCTTTCTGGCCACATGTCCGCTTTTCTTGAACGATGGATCCGAAGCCATTGTCAACGTGACATCAGAGATGTATCCTGCCACTTTGTCGAGCCCTTCATAGTCAATGAGTTCAGCGTCATCCTCTGGTTTATGGTACGGAGACTTGAGCCCTGTTGTCACAGCAAGTGTCGGGATGCCTTTGCTCGCGAACCCTTCTGTGTCCGTGGCTGTGAAAATGGATTTCTCGAACTTTACCGGATCTACAACGATAGAAAATTTTTCGGCCCCTTCGGTCAGAATCCTTTGCCCGTCCTTGATGGTCGCCGCACCCTCCAGTTTCAGCTTCCCGGAGGCCTTGTACCAGCCGACCATGTCCAGACTCATCATTAGTTTGATCTTATCCAAGCCGACAGCCTTGACCAATGTGTCAGACAAGGCTTTGGACCCCCAAAGACCAAGCTCCTCCGCATCAAACGCCGCGATGATCACGCTTCTTCTCAGGCTGTCACGTTTAGAGTAGAGCTCACGGGCAACCTCAATCAGCGCGGCGGATCCTGAAGCGTTGTCGTCAGCACCATTGTAGACCTTCCCGTTTCGTACTCCAAGATGATCATAATGAGCACCCAAGACGATATATTCATTTTTAAGCTCAGGGTCGCTTCCCTCGATGACACCGATCACATCCAAATACCTCGCATCGAAGGACGAGTTCTTGCCACCCGCAGCGAAACGGAGGGACCAATCTTCGAAGAATGGCTTGATCCCAATCGCCTCATACTGCTTTTTAATATACGATGCCGCTTTTCTTGAATATTCAGTGCCCGCCGCGCGCCCTTTGAGCGAGTCCGCCGCAAGTGTGTAAACGTGGTCTTTCAGCCGTTGCTGTCTGTTTTGTGCGCCTGCCGTGATTCCCAGCAACATCAGAGCAATAAGAAAGAATCGTTTCATTGTAGGTCGTTGTTTGAAATAATGTCCAAAATAGGCATTATATTCCTTAATGGCAAACTTTTGTTCATGAATATGAAAGAGAATATGAAAGAATATGAATGGGGCATTTGAATGGTGGTGAGGGTGACGGGAATGATAAATGAATATTCGGGCGATACGGAATGGGCAAAGGAGAGATGGCTTTGCCGCAGGGTGACGTTCTGTCGGCGGCGTGTCAATGGAAAGACTGCCAAGATGGGGCTTTTCTGACAATTTGACATGTTCGCGGAAATGGCATAACATTCGATATTACTCCAAGCGTCCGGCTCCGGAAACGGAGACGGGCAGAAAACAAAAATTAGAAAATAGGAGATAAAAGAATATGGGAAAAATTATTGGTATCGACCTTGGAACCACGAATTCGTGCGTTGCGGTCATGGAAGGCAACCAGCCTACCGTCATAATCAACAACGAGGGTGAAAGAACCACCCCTTCTGTAGTAGCCTTTACCGATGGCGGTGAAAGAAAAATCGGTAACCCTGCGAAGCGTCAGGCCATCACGAACCCGCAGAACACAGTCTTCTCCATCAAGAGATTCATGGGTGAGACTTACGATCAGGTTCAGAAGGAGATCGCCAGAGTGCCTTACAAGGTAGTCAGAGGTGAGAACAACACCCCGCGTGTTGACATCAACGGCAAGCTCTACTCTCCTCAGGAGATTTCAGCGATGATTCTTCAGAAGATGAAGAAGACTGCCGAGGACTATCTTCGTCAAGAAGTCACAGAGGCTGTCATCACAGTGCCTGCCTACTTCTCTGACTCACAGCGTCAGGCCACAAAGGAGGCCGGTAAGATCGCCGGACTCGATGTCAAGAGAATCATCAACGAGCCGACAGCAGCCGCGCTTGCTTATGGTCTTGACAAGAAGAACAAGGACATGAAGGTCGCAGTGTATGACCTTGGTGGTGGTACATTCGATATTTCCATCCTTGAGTTGGGTGGCGGTGTGTTCGAGGTTAAGTCAACCAACGGTGACACTCACCTTGGTGGTGATGACTTCGACCAGGAGATCATCAACTGGCTTGCCCAGGAATTTGCCAACGAGAACGGTGGAATCGACCTGAAGAAAGACCCTATGGCTCTTCAGAGATTGAAGGAAGCCGCGGAGAAGGCCAAGATCGAACTGTCCAACCAGACATCGACCGAGATCAACCTGCCTTACATCATGCCGGTTGACGGAATTCCAAAGCACCTTGTAAAGACTCTTACCAGGGCTAAGTTCGAGCAGCTTTGCGACAACCTCTTCCAGAGGTCCATCGAGCCTTGCCGTCAGGCACTTAAGGATGCCGGTCTGAATGCTTCAGACATTGATGAGGTTCTTCTCGTCGGCGGTTCCACACGTATCCCTAAGGTACAGGAACTTGTCAAGGAATTCTTCGGCAAGGAGCCTAACAAGAGTGTAAACCCTGATGAGGTTGTAGCCATCGGTGCATCAATTCAGGGTGGTGTGCTCGCAGGTGATGTAAAAGATGTGCTTCTGCTTGATGTCACTCCGCTGTCACTCGGTATCGAGACCCTTGGTGGCGTGATGACAAAGCTTATTGAGTCCAACACGACCATTCCTACCCACAAGTCTCAGGTGTTCTCCACCGCGGCTGACAACCAGCCTTCAGTTGAGATCCACGTCCTTCAGGGCGAGCGTCCTATGGCTAAGGACAACAAGGAGATCGGTCTGTTCCATCTTGACGGAATCGCTCCGGCACCAAGAGGAATACCTCAGATTGAGGTTACCTTCGACATCGACGCTAACGGTATCTTGAACGTGTCCGCCAAGGACAAGGCTACAGGCAAGGAGCAGAACATCAGAATCGAGGCTTCTTCAGGTCTGTCTGACGCTGAGATCCAGAGGATGCGTGACGAGGCGAAGGCCAACGAGGCAGCCGACAAGGAGGCCAAGGAGAAGGTTGACAAGATCAACAACGCCGACGCTCTCTGCTTCCAGTCAGACAAGAACCTCAAGGACTACGGCGACAAGATTCCTTCTGACAAGAAGTCAGTCATCGAATCAGCCCTCGGCTCTCTTAAGGAGGCCGTCAAGAATCAGAGCATCTCTGACATCGACCGCTACACCGAGGAGTTGACCAAGGCTTGGAACGCCGCCTCAGAGGATATGAACCGCGCCGCTCAGGCCGGTGCTCAGCAGGGACCTCAGAACCCTTACGGTCCTCAGGCTGGCCCGCAGGGTCCGCAGAACGGTCCGGACGATCAAGGTCCTGACGAGCAGTAATGCGAGAGTTGTAAGCAGTAAAAAAGGGAGTCTAGAAATAGACTCCCTTTTTTTGTGCTTATGGGAAGGCAGGGATGACCTTTGTCGTGCGCATAGCCATCTGTATTTGAGTGTCAAAATGTTAGTGAATATTTGAATAATATTTCTTTCCGAAACGAAAAAATCACTATCTTTGTGAAAATGTAAGATGATTAACTGATTTTAGCCAGGTTTTTATGAGCGCTGCTAAAAGTATATGTGACAACAAGGCGGTAGTCTATCTGCTGTCGGTCTTTGCCATTGTGCTTTGGGGAATGTCCTACATCTGGAGTGACAAGCTGATTGCTCTTGGTGTTCCGATTTTCTATTTTGTCCCGATAAGAATCTTTGTCGCGGGAGTCATTCTCCTGCTCTTCAACATATTCACAAAAGCCTTCCGTCTCATCGCCCGCAAGGATGTTCTTAAATTTGCGTTTCTCGCTTTGTTTGAGCCGCTTATCTATTTCCTTTGCGAGACTTACGGCATCAAGGAGACAGGCTCGCCGACCATCAGTGCCATGATCATTGCCTCCGTGCCGATCTTCTCGGTCGGGGCGGGCGCCCTTTTCTTCAAAGAGCGTATCTCGCTTCTGAACGGCTTCGGAATCGCCGTGACTCTGGGTGGAATCTGCCTTGTCCTTCTAAAGCAAGGCGGGGATGAGGGTGTCCCGCAGAACTTCGTCCTCGGTGTCATCCTTCTGATGATCGCCGTGTTCTCGGAAGTCGGTCACGCCTCGCTTACCAAGCTCCTTGCTGACGGCTACAAGCCACAAGTCATAGTGATGTACCAGTTCCTTATCGGCTCTTTGTATTTTCTGCCGTTCTTCCTGACGAAAGGCATCGAGGATTTCGACTCCAGACTCCTTTCGTGGGAAGTCCTTGAGCCGATTCTCTGTCTCGCTGTCCTCTGCTCCAGCCTCGCCTTCTCACTCTGGGCAATGGCCATCAAGAAGTTAGGCGTCGGCAAGTCCAGCGTGTTCCTCGCCATGATGTGCGTCGCCACCGCCCTTGTCGCCGAAGTCATAGGCCGTGAGCACCTCTCCATGATCCAATGGCTTGGAGTCTTCGTCGCCGTCCTCGGCATCGTCCTCTCCCAGTACTGCAGCACCAAGAAGGCCGAAGCGTAATAAAGTATATTTTATTGTCAGTAAAGATCCCGTATGTTCAACTACCAGCAAATATGCTTGCCTCGGAGGAGTATCTTGCTGATGAACGGTGTCTGGTGACAGTACGGGATGAAGGCGAGGGACGGGACGGGCTTTGTGATGATCAGGTTGGCGAGTTTGCCGACGGTCACAGAGCCAAGGATGTCAGCGACACCCATCGCGTAGGCGGAGTTCAGGGTGCAGGCGTTGAAGGACTGGGCCGGGGTCAGGCGCATTCTGATGCAGCCTAAGGCCATCACGAAACGCATGTCACCGGAAGGGGAGGAGCCCGGGTTGTAGTCCGAGGCCAGGGCTAAGCCGAGGCCTGCGCTGACATATTCCTTGGCCCTGCCGTAGGGGATTCCGAGGAAGAAAGACGATCCGGGAAGCATCGTGGGCATTGTGCGTGAGCCTCTTAGCGCCTCGATCTCCGCGTCTGTGGTGCGCTCGAGGTGATCGACCGAAAGGGCGTTGTGCTTCACTGCCACCTGTACGCCGCCCGAACAGGCCAGCTCGTTGGCGTGGATTTTCGGGATGAGACCGTAACGCTCACCGGCGGAAAGGATGCGGTCAGTTTCGTCGACCGTGAAGAAACCCTCGTCGCAGAACACATCGACATATTCGGCAAGCCCTTCGGCGGTGACGGCTGGGATCATCTCCTCGCAGACGAGGTTGACATATTCATTCTGCCGGCCTTTGAAAGCTCTGCCGACGGCGTGCGCACCGAGGAATGTAGCCTTGATGGTGGCAGGAGATTCGCTCTTGACGCGGCGGATCACCCGGAGCATCTTCAGCTCGTCCTCTGTCGTGAGGCCGTAGCCGCTCTTGATTTCAATCGCACCGGTTCCCTTGGTGATCATCTCCCGGACGCGGGTCATTGTCTGTGAATATAATTCCTCTTCGCTCGTGCGGTGGAGCAGGTCAGCGGAGTTGAGGATTCCGCCTCCGCGGGCGGCTATCTCCTCGTAGCTCAGGCCGTTGATCTTGTCGATGAACTCCTGCTCACGCGTCCCAGCGTAGCAGATGTGGGTGTGGGAGTCGCAGAAAGCTGGCATCACCATACCGCCCTCTGCGTCAATTACTTCATCTTGTGGTCCGGCTGCCGGACACTCCGACATATTCCCGAATCCGGAGATCCTTTCGCCCTCAATCGTGAGATAGGCGTCCTTCAATGATCCGACCTCATCCATCTCGGTGCCCCGCTTGCGCAGGACACCTTCAGGGACGATTCCTATGAGTTCGACAATGTTGGTGATTATGGTCATCTTATGAACTCGATGGATTTCTGGATGAGCGGGTGCATATAGACATCATCGCTGATGAACGGCACGACGTTGCGGTAGTCATTGAATATCCCCTCGATGGTTTCCGAGGACTTGTTGCCGGCAAGCTGGTGTCTGAAATCGAGAGCCTGGGCGGCGTTGAACAATTCTATGGCAAGGACTTCCTCGCAATTGTCAACCACACGCACAAGTTTCGTGGCAGCATTCGAGCCCATGCTCACATGATCCTCCTGACCTTGCGATGACGGGATGGAATCCACGGACGCAGGCCAGCAGAGCCCCTTGTTCTGGCTCACGATCGAGGCCGCCGTGTACTGCGGGATCATGAATCCGCTGTTGAGGCCAGGAGTAGCCACCAAGAATTTCGGCAGACCGCGCTGACCGGAAATCAATCTGTAAATTCTTCTCTCCGAGATGTTTGCTAGTTCGGACATCGCTATCGCCAACGTGTCCATCGGGATTGCGATTGGCTCCCCGTGGAAGTTGCCGGCCGAGATGATCATGTCCTCGTCCGGGAAGACGTTCGGGTTGTCCGTCGCGCTGTTGATCTCGTTCTCGATCACCGACTCCACGTAACGGATGTTGTCCTTGACCGCACCGTGAACCTGCGGAATGCAGCGGAATGAATATGGATCCTGGACGTGTTCCTTGTGGTTCTTGATCAACTCGCTGCCGTCAAGCAGGGTCATGAAGCGTGCCGCCGTGTCGATCTGTCCCTTGTGCGGACGAAGCTGGTGCGTAAGCGGCAGGAACGGCTCGATGCGGCCATCGTAAGCCTCCAAAGACATCGCCCCGATCCTGTCAGCCCACTCCGAAAGCCTGTGGCACTGGATCAATGACCAGATGGCGTGAGCGCTCATAAACTGCGTTCCGTTCAGAAGAGCGAGACCTTCCTTGGACTGAAGGCTGATCGGCTTCCAGCCCATCTCGTCCCAGACATCCTTGCTTGGCCTTACTTTGCCCTTGTAGAGAACCTCTCCGAGTCCGATCAGCGGAAGGCTGAGGTGGGCGAGGGGAGCGAGGTCCCCGGAAGCGCCCAATGAACCCTGCTGGTAGACAACCGGCAGGATGTCGTTGTTGAACATGTCCAGAAGCCTCTGAACAGTGATTAGTTGAGCTCCGGAATGACCGTAGGACAGGGACTGTGCCTTCAGCAAAAGCATCAGCCTCACGATCTGCGGGCGTACCGTCTCACCGGTTCCGCAGGCGTGAGACATCACCAGGTTGTGCTGAAGCTGTGAGAGCTGGTCGGCTGGAATCGTCACGTTGCACAGCGAGCCGAAGCCCGTGGTCACTCCATAGACTGGACGCCCTATGTCCTCCATTTTGCTGTCCAGGTACTTACGGCATTTTTCGATGGCCGCTACGGCCTCCGGGCCGAGTTCGACCCTTTCATGGTTTTCGAGTATGGTTTTGAGTCTCTCAAGGCTCAGATGTTCGTGTGAGATGATGTGTGTCATAGTTTTTCAATCGCTTTTCTGACAATGTTTTCGTCCGCAATGTTCGGTACTGTCACCTGAAGTTCAGGCGTGCGGTCCATTTCCCTCATGATGGCGTGTTCAGCTCCCTCGTTGCGCGCCCAGCTGCGGCGGGCTATTCCGTTGTTCACGTCCCAGAACAGCATCTGGGTGATGTGCCTGTCCGAATCGGCCGATCCGTCGATCACCATTCCGAATCCTCCGTTGATGACCTCGCCCCAGCCGACTCCGCCACCGTTGTGGATTGAAACCCAAGTGGCTCCACGGAAGCTGTCTCCGATGACGTTCTGGATGGCCATGTCGGCGGTGAACCGTGATCCGTCGTAGATGTTGGATGTCTCGCGGAACGGCGAATCGGTTCCGGACACGTCGTGATGGTCGCGGCCAAGCACGATCGGAGCGGAAATCTCACCTTTGCGGATGGCCTCGTTGAAGGCGAGGGCGATCTTGGTCCTGCCCTCGCAGTCAGCGTAGAGGATGCGGGCCTGTGACCCAACCACGAGGTTATTCCTGCCGGCTTCCTCTATCCAATGAATATTATCGTTCAGCTGCCCCTGAATCTCCTCAGGCGCTGTCTCAAGTTCCTTTTTAAGAATATTCACGGCTATCTCATCGGACTTTGCGAGGTCTTCCGGCTTCTCGCTCATGCACACCCAACGGAACGGACCGAAGCCGTAGTCGAAATAGAGCGGTCCCATGATGTCCTGGACGTAGGACGGATAGCGGAACGTGCCGTCGGCCTTGAGTATGTCTGCCCCCGCTCTGGAGGATTCTAGAAGGAAGGCGTTGCCGTAGTCGAAGAAGTACATCCCTTTGGCTGACAATTCGTTGATGGCGGCGACGTGCCTTCTTAGCGATGCCTTCACAGCCTCGCGGAACTTCTCCGGTTCCTCTGCCATCATCCTGACGGACTCCTCGAATGACTGTCCGGCAGGGTAGTAGCCGCCAGCCCACGGATTGTGGAGCGAAGTCTGGTCCGAGCCAAGGTCTACAGGAATATTCTCGCCCGCGAGTCTCTCCCAGAGATCCACGACGTTACCCACGTAGGCCAGCGAGACGGTCTCCTTGTTTTCCATCGCCTTGCGGACGCGAGGGATGAGTTCATCCAGATTCTCGTGCAGCTCATCGACCCAGCCTTGGTCGTAGCGTTTGCGGGCCGCCAGCGGATTGATCTCAGCGGTGACGCTCACGACTCCAGCGATGTTGCCGGCCTTAGGCTGCGCTCCGGACATTCCACCGAGTCCCGCTGTCACGAAGAGCATTCCCTTCATGTTCTCCCTTGTTCCAGCGATGCCTCTGGCTTTCAGTTGTTTGCGTGCCGCGTTCATCACCGTGATCGTCGTGCCGTGCACAATTCCTTGAGGACCGATGTACATGTACGATCCGGCTGTCATCTGGCCGTACTGTGACACTCCCAATGCGTTGAACCTTTCCCAGTCATCCT